>NC_010545.1:1800000-2100000 GCF_000069945.1 Corynebacterium urealyticum DSM 7109
CGTTCAAACTCCTCCCGCAGGACCGGCACGATCTCCCGACCGAGGATCTCGATCTGCTCGAGCACCATCTCCTGCGGTAGACCGGCGTGGTCGATCAGGAAGAGCTGGCGCTGATAGTCGCCTACCGCGTCAGCGTAGCCCAGGTAACGCTCGATGATCTGCTCCGGGGTGCCGACCGTCAGCGGGGTGATGCGCTCGAATTCCTCCAGCGACGGGCCGTGCCCGTAGACCGGGGCGTTATCGAAGTACGGCCGGAAGGTCGCCTTTGCTTCCTTCTCGGTATCGGCAGCAAAGATCTGCCCACCCAGCCCCACGATCGCCTGGTCGGCCGCACCGTGCCCGTAATGTTCGAAGCGCTGCCGGTACAGGCGCACCAGCTGCTGGGTGTGCTCGATGTTCCAGAAGATGTGGTTATGGAAGAACCCGTCCCCGTAGTACGCGGCCTGCTCGGCGATCTCCGGGGAGCGGATGGAACCGTGCCACACGAAGGGCGGGACGTCGTCCAGGGGCCGTGGGGTGGACGTGAACTGTTGCAGTGGGGTGCGGAATTCGCCCTTCCACGTCAGGTCCTCCTCGCGCCACAGGCGACGCAGCAGGTGGTAATTCTCCACGGACAGGGGGATCGACTTGCGGATGTCCTTACCGAACCAGGGATAGACGGGGCCGGTGTTGCCGCGGCCGAGCATGAGGTCCACACGACCCTCCGCGAGGTGCTGGACGTAGGCGTAATCCTCCGCGATCCGCACCGGGTCGGTGGTGGTAATCAGCGTGGTCGCGGTAGAGAGCTGGAGGGTCTCGGTCTGCGCGGCGAGGTGCGCGAGCAGGATGGGTGGGTTCGCGGGCGCGATGAACGGCGGGTTGTGATGCTGGCCAGTAGCGAAGACGTCCAGCCCCTCGGCCTCTGCCTTCTTCGCGATCTCGACGGTGTTCTTGATGCGCTCGTGCTCGCTGGGCACGTCCCCCGTGACCGGGTTGGGGGTGACATCGCCGATGGTGAAGATTCCGAATTGCATGCCCTAACCTTAACCCAAACGTACGTGACATGTCACCTAAATGTGATGGCGCGGCCCGCTCACCTAGCATGAAGCCATGAATCCCGAAGCCCAGAATCCCGCCCCTCCGGCGCAGACCGCGCCGGACCCACACGCTTTCCCCGCACCACTCGACGTGCCCGAGTTCCTGATCCCCCATCTGAGCGCGAGCACACACCTACTCGACGCTGGCTGCGGGCAAGGGGACCTCACGACGAACCTCGCCGAACACATCGCCCACCTCGGCGGTACGCCCGCACAGGTCACCGGGATCGACCAGTCCGCCGAGGCAATCGCCGCCGCCACTGAACTCGCTTCCAGTAAACAGCTGGACGTTGCGTTTCAGCAAGCGGACATCCACCAGCTCCCCTTCGCAGACGACACCTTCGACGTCGTCTTCTGCCACCAGGTCCTGCACCACGTCCCCGACCCGCAGCTCGTGCTCCAGGAATTCCGGCGCGTCACGACGCCCGGCGGAATCATCGCCGTGCGGGACGCCGACTTCGGCGCGATGACGTGGTTCCCGCCCAACCCGGGGCTATCCCGCTGGCGCGCGACCTTCTCCGTCGGTCTTGCAACCCACGACGGCAACCCCGCCATGGGCCGCCAACTGCCGCATACCTTCTACTCCGCGGGGCTTAGCGACCTCAGCGTGAGCGGCAGCCTGACCGCCTACGCCAGCGAGGCCGAGCGCGATGCCCTGGCCGAGAAGTGGACGCGTCGCAGCATGTCGCCCCACTCCGTCCGCACGACCGCCGCCGCGCTTGGCGAGGACTTCCCCGATACCGCGGTGACGGATGACGGCGAACTTGTTACCGACCAACTCGGAACGATCACCCGCGAAGCCCTGGTCCAGATCACCGACGGTTGGTCCCAATGGGCCGCCACCGGTGGCGCGGCATTCTTCATCCCGAATACCGAGGTCATCGCGCGCGTGCCCTAGATCTCGCTGCGGATTAGCGGCCGTGAAACTTCGGCGCCCGCCCCTCGCGCCGGGCCGCCCGCGCCTCGGCCGCGTCCTCACTGGCCCAGGTAGTGGAGAAAAGCTCCTGCAGGCGGACCCGGGTCTTCTCCCGCGTGACCCCGTCGTCGCCCAGCGAGTTCAGCGTCGCCTTGGAATGCTCCATCGATAGGGGTGCCTGGGCCGCGATCTTGGCGGCGAACTGCTCCGCGGTCGCACCGCGCGGGTCGATAGCAAAGCCCGCCGCGCGGGCCTGCTCGGCACTGAGGTGCGCCCCACCGAGAAAAACATTGCGGGCCCATGCCCCTCCCATGAGCTCCACGGCGCGGCTGTGCGTCCACTCATCGAGGGCGAAGCCGTGGCGCGCCACGGGAACCCAGCACTCCCCCTGATCCTGGAAAACCCGCAGGTCACAGGCGAGGATGAGCTGGCATCCAGCCCCGATCGCAGGCCCGAAAACATCCGCGATGATCGGCACTGGCGCCGCCAATACTGCGTGCAACATGGCCTCGACGGCTCTTTCGAAGCCATCTTCGTACACCCCGCCCCCGAGATCGGCGCCGGCACACAAGACTGGGCCGGTGCCCGTGAGAAGGATCGCTCGCGCGCCCGCATCCACCAGCTCGCGCACACCGTCCGCGATGGCGAGGCACTCCGCCGTGCGCAAGGCATTGCGCTTCTCGGGCCGGTCGAGGGTAATCACCCCGACCTGGCGCTCGCCGTACGGTCCTTGCTCCTCGGAAAAGCCGACACGGACCGTGGCCTGACCCGCGCCGGAATCATTCTTGTTCACACCCTCAACCTAACCGCCCACGCCCACCGGCCGGGCGGTTTTCCGTCGATCGCGGGAGAACTACTGTTTCTGCAGCGAGGTGCCCTGGTAGAAGGTATGCGGGTTCGGACCGCGGCGGCCCGCCTCGCCCTCCTCGATCACGGTGATGCGCTGCATCTGTTCCTCGGTGAGCTGGAAGCCGAACACGTCCGCGTTGCTGCGGATGCGCTCCGGCTTAGAGCTGCGCGGGATCACCACGTCCCCGCGCTGGATGTGCCAGCGGATGATGACCTGCGCGACACTCACCCCGTGGGCGTCCGCGATGGCCTGGAAGGCCGGGGTATTCAGGTTCTGTCCCTGCTTCAGCGGGGACCAGGACTCGGTTAGGATGCCGCGCTTGGTGTTCTCTGCACGCAGCTCATCCTGGTTGAAGCCGGGGTGGACCTCGATCTGGTTCACAGCCGGGATATCTCCGCTGGCCTCGATCATCTTGTCCAGGACCTCTGGGTAGCTATTACACACGCCGACGCTGGCGGTCTTCCCCTGATCCCGCAGGGTCACCATGTCCCGGTAGGCGGTGGCGTACATGCCGATCTTCTCCACTGGCCAGTGGATCAGGTAAAGATCCACGTAGTCCAGGCCGAGGCGCTCCAGGGAGGCGTCCAGGGCACCGGCGACACGGTCGTGGCTATCATTCCACAGCTTCGTGGTAACGAAGAGCTGCTCGCGAGTCACCTCGCCGACATCGATGGCGTCTTGGATGGCGCGACCGACCTCCTCCTCGTTGCCGTAAACCGCGGCCGTATCGATGTGGCGATAGCCCGCGGTGATCGCGGCTCGCACGGCGTTGTAGCAGGTCTCGCCGGACAACTGGAAGGTACCGAAACCGAGCTGCGGGATCTGCCGACCGTCGTTCATGGTCAGCAGCGGGATGATGGAATTATTGTCCAGATTCTGAGTAATAGTTGGCATGCCTCCCTGTTTACCTTTTTCCACCACACCCCGCTGTGGCTCCAGTCCGATCGGTAAAATCCTTAGCGCACAGAAACGTCGCCTACATTCGCCCGTTTCTGCACCCCGAAAGCACCGAACGCCACCGACTTCAAGCAAAGGAACGGATGACAGGGACAGCCCTCCACATCGAGAAATTAAACAAATTCTACGGTGACCACCATGTACTGAAGGACATGAGCTTTTCCGTCCAACCGGGCGAGATCTACGGCTTCGTCGGTTCTAATGGCGCCGGCAAGTCCACGACTATGCGCATCGCTCTGGGGGTCCTGGCAGCTGACTCGGGCGAGGTCCGCCTGGGTAGCACCCCCATGAACGACGACCTGCGCCGCCGGATCGGCTACATGCCAGAGGAGCGCGGGCTCTATAACAAGGAGAAGATCGCAGACCAGCTGAGCTTCTTCGGCCGCCTCCACGGCATGGATAAGTCCGCCGCCGCCAATGCCGCGCAGGATCTGCTCGAGCGCCTGGACCTTGGGGAACGCGCCCAGGACAAGCTGGAGGAGCTCTCCCTGGGCAACCAGCAGCGCGTCCAACTGGCGGCCTCCCTCATCCACGACCCGGACGTCCTCATCCTGGACGAGCCCTTCTCCGGGCTGGATCCGGTCGCGGTGCAGGTCATGTCCGATATGCTCGTCGAGCGCGCCCAGCGCGGCGTGCCCGTACTCTTCAGCTCCCACCAGCTGGACCTAGTCCAGCGGCTCTGCGACCGCGTGGGCATCATCACCGCCGGCCAGATGCAGGCCGAGGGTGGTGTCCAGGAACTGCGTGAGCGTGGCCCGGTCATCTTCGAGATCGGCACCCCGGCGCGCGACTGGTACCCGGATTTCGCCACCTTCGTCGGCGAGGACGACGGCGCCGTCCTGCTGCAGGTCGACCGCCAGGACCGTGACCAGGAGCTGTTGCGTGACGCGCTCGCGGCCGGTCCGGTGCACCACTTCCAGCGCCGCATCCCCGACCTGACCGACCTGTTCCAGGAGGTCATCCAGGGGGCGAAGCAGCAGGCCGCGGAAGAAAGCACGACCCGTGAGGGAGGCGCAGCATGAGTTACACCAGTTCAAACACGATCCGTACCGTCGCCGCCCGCGAGATCGCCGTCGCGGTGCGGAACAAGGGAATCATCTTCTCCCTGATCATCACGCTCATCCTCGCGATCGGAGGTATCGGAGTAGCCAGCTACTTCAACAACCGGGAGGACAGCGCCCCAGCACTGGCGGTTGTTGGCATATCTGCCGAGCAGTTCAGGCAGGTGCAAGACAGTCTGGGAGACAACGTCGAAAAACTCTCCGTCGCCGATGCCACCAGCCGCGATGCCGCAGAGGCCGCGGTGAAGGAGGACATCGACGCAGCCCTGATCAAGACCGACGAGGGCTATGAGCTGCTCAGCGACGGTCAGCCTAAGAGCAGCGTCCAGGCAACTGTCGCGGCAGTGACGGGCACGCTGACTCAGAATGAGGCCCTGGACAAACTCGGCATCAACCCGCAGGAATTCGGCGAGGCGATGGGTGCTGCGGACGTGACAACCACGGATATCAGCGAGGATCCTGTCGAAGAGCAGATGGGCGCCATCGTCACCGTCATGCTGGGGATGATGCTGATGACCTTCTTCATCATGCTCTTCGCCGGAAATATCGGCGGGCGCATCACCGAGGAGAAGTCCTCCCGCGTCGTGGAGATCATCCTGGCGAGCGTGCGACCATTAGACTTCCTGGCGGGCAAGCTCATCGGGAACACCATCGTGGGCCTGGTAGCCACAGCCGCGATCGTCCTCGCCAGCGTGGCGGCTCTGTCCATCTCCGGGCTGGCCGATGGCTTCGAGTTCGACATGTCGGTGCTGCCGATGATCCTGGTGTCCTTCATCTTGGGCATGCTCTTCTTCGGCAGTCTCTACGCCGCCGCGGGCTCGATGGTGAGCCGCACCGAAGACCTCCAATCCACGCAGATGCCGATCCTGCTGTTCGTCTTCGGCATGGTCTATGCCCCCGCGTTCGGTTTCAGCGCGCTCGACAGCACCATCATGCAGGTGCTCGGCTGGCTTCCGCCGTTCAGCCTGGCCGTCGCCCCGCTGCAGTACGTGGCCGGGCACATGAGCTTGCCAGCAGTGCTCGCAGCCTATGGGCTCTGCGTCGTCGTGGTCATCGCGGTGCTGGCACTGGTGGCGCGAATCTACCGCAATGCGATCCTGCACAACGGCAAGAAGATGAGCTGGATCGGCGCGCTGAAATAGCCCTCAGCTACCTCTGATTCAGCCACTCACAGCACAACCCCGGCTTTGGTTCCACGAGAACCTGGCGGGGTTGTGTGCGTTCTAGCCTCGGGCACGATCCCCTGCCCTCAGCGGTGTGTCGCTAGGAGGCCTGGGTGGGGTTGCCGACGACACCTCGCGGCACGATGATCGGTGCTGTGCCACGGGGATCCTCCCACACCTCCGCGCGCAGCCCATAGGCCTCGTGGAGCACGTCCTCCGTTAACGCCTCCCGCGGCGTGCCCTGCGCGATCTTCTGGCCTTCCTTCATCACGATCATGGTGTCACTAAAGGCGCCCGCCAGACTGAGGTCGTGCAGTACCGTCACGACCGTCTTGCCCTCCCGAGCGAGCTCACGCACGATCCCCAGGATCTCCATCGCATGCGCAGGATCAAGGTACGTTGTGGGCTCATCCAACAACACCACTGGCGTGTCCTGCGCCAGCACCATGGCCATCCAGACTCTCTGCCGCTGCCCACCAGATAGCGCCGCAACATCACGAGCTGCAAGGTGATCGGTCGCTGTTTTCTCCAATGCCTCCCGCACCTTCTTCCGATCTTCGGAAGGCGATTCGCTCCCACCCCACAGTGCGCGCCGGTAAGGATGCCTCCCGCGCTCCACCAGCTCCCCGACCGTCAGCCCCGGCGGGCAGATCGGATGTTGTGGCAAGAGCGCAATCAGCCGAGCTGCTTCGCGAGCGCCCAGACTGTGGACGTCCTTATCCGCGACGAGCACCCGCCCCTGACTGGGCACGAGAAGCCGAGAAAGCGCCTTGAGCAAGGTGGACTTGCCACAGCCATTGGGCCCCAGCAGTGTTGTGACCTGCCCCGGGTGTGCCTCGAAAGAGACATCCTTCACGATGCTCTGGGCATCGCTATAGCCTGCTGTCACGTGCTCGACTCGGATACTCATTGGATCATTCCTTTCACAGTTCCGCCACGCGCGGCCGACCACACCAGCCAAATCAGCGCAGGTCCGCCGATAATCGCGGTCACCAACCCCACAGGAGCAGTAAAAGGCAGCGCACCTGCCACCACCGCGCACACGGCCATGAGCGCGGACCCTGCCACAGTGGAACACAACGGATGTGGCGTGGGAGTGCCGGCCACCAACTTGGCCAACTGAGGAGCCAACAAAGCGATGAATCCGATCGGGCCGACAAAGGACACCACGACCGCAACAATGCCCGTCGCTGCAATCAGCAAAATAGAGCGCACCCTGGTGACATTCACGCCAAGGGTGGACGCAGTGGCGTCGTCATGAGCAAAAAGTGGAAGATCGACCGCGACGACGAGACCCAAGACCACAAAAGGCAGCATGCCCAACACCATGGGCAACAACGCTTCGGTACGGACGAAGCCGGTGGAACCAGCGAGCCACGTTTGAGCATCGGCAGCACGGGTCAGCTCTGCTTTGAGCAAAAGATACTGCACCAAGGCCTGCGTCAGAAAAGAAAGCGCCAGGCCAATGAGCACCACGCGCTGAGAGGTACCAAAGCCACCGAGCAGCATAAGCAACGCGACAATCACCAGGGAGCCGATGAGGGCGAGACCCGCACGCCACCAAAACGTCGGGATACCCTCGCTCCATGCCGGTCGGGCAAGCACTGTGCCCGCAACGACAAGCACTGCTGCGCCCCCGGAAACGCCGAGGATATCGGGGCTGGCTAGCGGATTGCGGGCCATGGCTTGAGTCCATGATCCAGCGAGCCCCAGGGCCGCGCCAACCACGACGGTGGCAATGGCGACGGGAAGGCGCAGATCCCACACGACGTTGATCGCCTGGCGCGTACCGCCACCGGTGAGAACATCAAGCACCTCAGCCGGGCTAAGTTTCACAGCCCCCTGCCCAAGAATGAGGAAATAACCGAGCACCGTGGTGGCGGCGAAGCCTAATGTCGCCAGGAAGATACGCCTGGTGCGAGCGCGCTTGACTGCGTGCAATGCCGTCATCCCGCTCACACTGCCACCTCCGCGTCTTTCGAGCCCGAAATGCCTCGCCGACGACGAACCGCCGCGACCATAATGGGCGCACAGCCGATAGCCAGAACAATCGACATCTCGAGTTCATTCGGCTGCAGAATGAAACGGCCAATGACGTCTGCCAACAGCGTGGCAGCACCGCCAACCACCGCGGTGGGCACCAGCAAGCGCGTAAGCCCAGGGCCGGTGACAGGCCGCAGCAAATGCGGTACGGCAAAGCCCACAAAAGTAACAAGCCCCACGGTGGCGGTCGCCGAACCGGCAAGAATAACCACCGCAGCGGCGGCGAGCAGACGTGCCCGGGCGGGCGAACCACCCAGAGAACGAGCCGCATCCTCCCCCATGGCCAGAAGATCCAGTGGGCGCGCCGCTAACGCCGCGCACAGCGCCCCGAGGGCGAGGCCGACAGCCGCCATCAGCACGTCATCCATACCGCGACCTGCGGTGGAGCCGACGGTCCAGCGGCGCAGGCCTTCCAGCGTGTCGGAAGAGTAGAGGCTCAACATGTTCGTCGCTGCTTGCAGGGTGAAGGTGACGCCGACGCCTACTAGCACCAAGGTCAGTGGGTCGCGTGAGACTCGGGAGATCAGCAGGACGACCAGGGCGGCAATGGCCGCACCGATAAGCCCTGCCACTGCCCGGTGCCCGACGGTCGTCGCCCACCCCACAGTGAGCGAGACGGCGACCGCGAACCCCGCGCCAGCGTTAACTCCAATGATGCCCGGATCCGCCAAGGGGTTTCGTGTCCAGCTCTGCGCGATCGCTCCCGCCATAGCGAGGGCTGCTCCAGCGAACACGGCCAGGAGAGTGCGCGGCACGCGCAGGTCCCAAATAATTCCTGCCCGTTCCGCATTAGCGCCAGACTGCGTAGCCTCGTGCGGCCCGTTCAGGAGGATGCTGGTCACCTCCCCCGCAGACAGGCTGCGGGCCCCTAGGTACAGGGAGGCAATCATCAAAAGCACCAGAAAAACCAGTGCGCCTAGCGTCACCGCAAGGACAGAGAGGGTACGCCTAGCCCCCGCACCGCCAGGGGGCTGCTGTGCGGGAGAGACGAGCGGTGAGAACGCTTTGATCACAGAACTCTGCAGTTAGACCGCGTCGGAGAACTTCTCGACGGCCCACGGGATGGTCAGGGGGTTGGGCATGCTCATCGCGTTACCGACGTTTTCCTCCATCCAGCGCACCTTGCCCTCGCGGACCACCTCGAGCTTGCTGAAGGTTGGGTCCTTCTTCAGAGTCTCCGCCGCCCCCTGGTAATCGAGAACAAAGAGGTAATCCACGTTGTTGAGCTCGTTGTAGTTCTCGGGAGCGATGTCGCGGTAGAATTCACCGCCGTCGCCTTCAAGCTCCTTCGGAATGTCGAAGCCCAAGTTCTCGATGAACTGTCCTCGACCATCGCCGGAGGTGTACAGGCCAATCTTGCCGTCGTAGGGCATGACGATAGCCGCACGCTTGCCCTTGAGCTCAGGGTGCTGCTTTTGGAAGTCGTCGAAAGCCTTCTGCGTCTCCTCGACGAGCTTGTCTCCCTCCTCCTTCTTATCCACAGCCTGCGCGATCTGGGTCACCTGGTCTCGCCACGGGATCTGCCAGTCCGTCGTTCCCTCTGGCTTGACGGTGGTTGGGGCGATGTCGTTGAGAGCCTTCTTCGCCTGCTCATCCACGGCGTTGTTCACAGCGATGATCTTGTCAGGGTCAGCAGCCGAGATCTTTTCCAGGACTTCGGCGGTGAATCCGCTACCGGTGCCATAGACAGTGTCTGGCTTATCGTCACCAAGCTTGTCAGTTGCCCATGGGCCAACACCCGAGGCATCCACATCGCCCTCTGCACCCCACGGTGCGACCAAGACCGGCTGGATACCGAGGGCCAGCAGGGTATCCGCGTCCCCAAGACCAACTGCCGCGATTCGTTCATTGCCTGCACCCTCTCCCCCTGAGGCTTGCTCCTCCCCTCGCGCGCAGCCGGTCAGAACGAGGGCGGATGCAGCCAGGGCTGCAGTGGTCTTGATAGCCGCTCGGCGGCTCAGGGTCTTCTTCAGGAACATTTCGGGCCTTAAAGGTGTGAGAAATTTATGGCGCTTCGGCTATAGAGAAACGTCGCGGTATAAACGGCCCAAAGAGTCGGGGTAAAACCCGGCGGAAGGCCACGCTGACAACGCAACGCTCAACAACCTCCGCAAGAATAGCAAGGCTAGCCTAACCATACAATGCCTAGCCTTGGCTATTAATGGCGAGGCTCAAACCCCAGGTTCACGTCACCCCCGACCACCACCGACGAGGCCCACGGTGCTCCCTACACAGCACAACCCCCGCCCGGGCCTCAAGGGCCCGGGCGGGGGTTGTATGCGCTCTAGCTAGCCTGCGCCACCCAGAAAATTGACGCGGCACCAGCTAGTTCGCATCGATCAAATCGATAACGCTGTGCCAGCTACTTCGCATCGATCAAATCGATAACGCTGTGCCAGTTACTTCGCATCGATCAAATCGATGACGAAGACCAACGTGCGGCCCGCAAGGGGGTGCGGAGTACCAGCCGGGCCGTAAGCCAACGCCGGCGGGATCGTCAGCTTCCGGCGACCACCCGTCTTCATGCCCGGAATGCCCTCCTGCCAGCCAGCAATCAGGCCCGAGAGCGGGAACTGGATCGACTCGCCGCGGTCCCAGGAGGAATCGAACTCCTGGCCGGTCTCGAAGTCCACGCCCACGTAGTGCACCTCAACCATGCCGCCAGGCACAGCTTCAGCACCGTCGCCGACCACCAGGTCTTCGATCACGAGCTCTTCAGGCGCCGGACCAGAACCAGCGTCAATCTGCGGCTTCGACATTCTTTGCCACTCTCCTCACGCCAGCCTGCACCGGCCGGCAAATTTTCTTCTCGAAAAAGCACCCCGCCCCTGCCCTATGCAGGAGGCGGGGTGTCACAACACCGACTGTACGTAGCCGGCATAGCTTGCGCGAGCCACGTTCTCACGCGGCTCGGTGAACCACACTTAGCGGTTGAGCTTGCGCTCGCTCTGGCCGGCGTAGATCTGACGCGGGCGGTTGATGCGCGCGGTCGGATCGTTGACCTGCTCCAGGTAGTGAGCGATCCAGCCTGGCAGACGGCCGATGGCGAACAGGACCGTGAAGAAGTCGGTCGGGAAGCCCATCGCGCGGTAGATCAGGCCGGTGTAGAAGTCCACGTTCGGGTACAGCTTGCGCTCGATGAAGTAGTCATCGTTCAGCGCGATGTCCTCGAGCTTCATAGCCAGGTCCAGGAGGTGGTCACCACCCAGGTGGTCCAGGATCTGGTGAGCGGACTCCTTCACGATCGCTGCGCGCGGGTCGTAGTTCTTGTAGACGCGGTGGCCGAAGCCCATCAGCTTCACGCCGTCTTCCTTGTTCTTGACCTTGGTCATGAACTCGTCGGCGTTGTCGCCATTAGCGTGAATGTCCTCAAGCATCTCCAGAACGGCCTGGTTGGCGCCACCGTGCAGCGGGCCGGACAGCGCGTTGATGCCACCGGCGACGGAGGCGAACATGTTGGCGTCGGAGGAACCGACCATGCGGACCGTGGAGGTGGAGCAGTTCTGCTCGTGGTCAGCGTGCAGGATCAGCAGCTTGTCGAGCGCGTCGACGACGACCGGGTCAACCTCGTAAGGCTCGGTCGGGTAGCCGAACATGCTGCGCAGGAAGTTCTCGCGAGCGTTCAGGGAGTTGTCCGGGTACATGTACGGCTTACCCTGGGAAGCGCGGTAAGCGTAGGCAGCCAGCATCGGGACCTTCGCCATCAGACGGTAGGTGTTCAGCTGCTGCTTCTCCGGGTCACGCGGATCCAGGTCGTCCTGGTAGTAGGTGGACAGAATGTTCACGGAGGAAGCCAGCACGCTCATCGGGTGAGCATCGCGCGGGAAGACGCGGAATGCGGCCTTGAAGTCCTCGTCCAGGAGGGTGTGGCGGCGGATACGCTCGGAGAACTCCTTGAGCTCATCCTCGTTCGGCAGCTCACCGTTGATCAGCAGATAGGAGACCTCGTTGAAGGTGGCGTTGTTAGCCAGGTCAGCGATGTCGTAACCGCGGTAACGCAGAATGCCGTTTGCGCCGTCGATGTAGGTGATCTCGGACTTGGTGGAGCCCGTGTTCACGTAGCCAGGGTCCAGGGTGGTCAGACCGGTTTCGGCCAGCATCTTGCCAAGCGCGACACCGTCGTTACCCTCGGTCGCCCTGACGATGTCCATTTCGTACTCTCCACCTGGGTAGTGGAGAACGGCCTTGTCCTGATTATCGGTAGCCAATTGCCATCCCTTTCTAAAAGTTCACGTGCGATATCTCCACACGCGGAGTACGTCCGTAGCTAACAGTGTATAGCGCTTGTGGCTCGTCTCGCGGCGTACACCTTGAAACTTTGCGTGCTGCGCCCGCATTAGCGGGCACCGAGCCGCCAGGCGGCTCTAGTGAAGTTCCCTGCCGCTGCCGTTCCACAGCGCCGTGGGGATACCCCAACATTCTACGTCATATGTGAGCTACGCGACATTCTTGGGGTGCGTCGCCACTACCCCCAGCGGGTGGCAGCGCCCAGAACGCCGCCCGCTAAAATGAGAACTGAACCACAAAGCCCACCGCCTCACGCGGCCACGCAGTGAGGACAGTTAGGACAGCAAGGAAGGTCCGAATCTATGGCAACCCCAAACAACGAACTGCCAACTCTGCCCCAGGAACTCATCCCCGGCGACGGCCGCTTCGGCTGCGGCCCGTCCAAGGTTCGCCCAGCTCAGCTGCAGGCCATCTCCGATAGCGCAGCCATCATGGGCACCTCCCACCGCCAGGCTGGGGTCAAGGACGTCGTCGGCAGCGTCCGCGAGGGCCTGAGCGAACTGTTCAGCCTCCCTGAGGGCCACGAGATCGTCCTCTCCCTCGGTGGCGCAACCGCATTCTGGGACGCCGCCAGCTTCGGCCTGATCCGCAACAAGTCCGCCCACCTCACTTACGGCGAGTTCTCCGGCAAGTTCGCCACCGTCTCCAAGAAGGCGCCATGGCTCGACGCCCCGGAGATCGTCGAGGCGGAGCCAGGCACCGCACCGTCCCCGTCCCAGCTGGATAACGCGGACGCCGACGTCGTCGCATGGGCCCACAACGAGACCTCCACCGGCGCGATGGTGGACGTCACCCGCCCGGCTGGCGACGCGCTCGTCCTGATCGACGCCACCTCCGGCGCTGGTGGTCTTCCGGTGGACATCGCCCAGACGGATGCCTACTACTTCTCCCCGCAGAAGTGCTTCGCCTCCGACGGTGGCCTGTGGCTCGCCGCCTTCTCCCCTGCCGCGATCGAGCGCGTCGAGGAGATCGCCGCAACCGACCGCTACATCCCGGCCTTCCTGGACCTGAAGACCGCCGTCGATAACTCCCGTAAGAACCAGACCTACAACACCCCGGCCGTCGGCACCCTGGTGATGCTCGACAACCAGGTGCAGTGGATGAATGAGAACGGCGGCCTGGACGGCATGGTCAAGCGCACCACCGAGTCCTCCAGCCACCTGTACTCCTGGGCTGAGGGCCGCGACGGCGCCAACCCGTTCGTCACCCCGGCATCCGCCCGCTCCCTGGTCGTGGGCACCATCGACTTCGACGAGTCCATCGACGCCGCGCAGATCGCCAAGATCCTGCGCGCCAACGGCATCCTGGACACCGAGCCGTACCGCAAGCTGGGCCGCAACCAGCTGCGCATCGGCATGTTCCCGGCCATCGACCCGGAGGATGTCAAGAAGCTGACCGCCGCGATCGACTGGATCCTCGATAACGGCCACGCCGCGAAGTAACTGATCCAGCGGGGCTGGTTTCTAGCCCCTCCCCTGCGCCGGCCGCGCGCCCGAGAATCACCCGGGCCCGGCCGGCGCCGACGTACCTGCCTGGGATTCGTTACCCAACAAGCACTGTGACTGCGACACACCGGCAGGCAATCTTCGTTAAAGTTGTTAAGAGTGATTTTTAGGCGTGAGGAGGCCCCAATGAGGGAACTGAAACTGGTAACGACTGACAGCGATGCTCAGTCGCTGGTTTTCGTACCCGCCGAGGCACCGGCGGGGGCTGAACCTGCCGAAGAGTTCTTCCTCGCGGTCACCGACGAACTCCGCGAGCTGCTGGGCGCGGCCGAGGGCAGCAAGTCGGGCTCCGAGCACGGCTCCGAGCAGGCTGCGGACGCGGCCGGGGTTCCGGCGGCAGACACCGAGGACCCGGGCGCCGAAGCGAAGGATGCTTCGGAGGACGACGCCGGTTCCGGTACCTCTGGTGACGGTCTGGCCGCCGCATTCTCCGAGCTGCGGGAAAACGAGTCCCGGGCCCGTGCCGAGCGCGAGCGCGCCCGCCAAACCGAGCAGGAGTCCGCAGACGAGGAGCGCGTCCGCAAGGGCTTCGGGACCAAGTCGGGCAGCGGGCGACCGCACCGCACCCGCATCGCGCTGAGCCCCCGCATCATCCAGGATCGGGTCCGCCACGGCGCCAGCATCGCGGAGCTCGCCGAGGAAGCAGACACGGACGAGTCCCGCATCGAGCCTTATGCGTGGCCCATCCTGCAGGAGCGCTCCCGCATTGCGGAGCTGGCCCGCTCGGCTCGCCCGGCCACGAGCGAGGGAACGTCCGAGCACACGCTGTGGGAGGCGCTGGCCACTGCCTTCGCTGCGCGCGAGGAGAACGTCGCCGACACCCAGTGGGATGCCCACCAGGATCAGTCCCGGCAGTGGGTCGTGACCGTCAGCTGGGCGAAGGCCGCGGCGGGGCAGACCAACACGCACTCCGCTGAGTTCCTCTTCGAGCCCTCCGCCACCGGTGGTCACAACCTGGTCCACCCGCTGGATTCCGTGGCACGCGACCTCGTGGATCCTCGTTTCTCCCAGCCGGTGCGCAGCGTGACCCCGCTGCACCCGGTGGACAATGCGGAGAGCGGTGGTGGTCACCCGGCCGCTGGCGCCCACGACCTGTTCGCCAACACCCAGGGAGGCACGACCCCCGAGCGCCGCGAGGATCAGCGTGCACCGGAGCAAGGCAATGCACCGGCCAGCGGCGAGGCCGCTGAATCGGGCGCCGAGCAGGGCGAGGATTTCCTCCTGCATCCGACCGAGGAGCAGGGCAAGAAGCGCCGCCGCAAGGCCGTTACCCCGCACTGGGAGGACGTCCTGCTGGGCGTACGCACCAATCCGAAGAAGAAGCGCTAAAGCACACCGTCGATAGGGTTAAGCCATGGCCGAAGAGACCGCGAACCCCAACCAGGGTGTCGTCATCACCCAGCCGCACACGCTGGTCACCTTGTGGTTCGTTAACGCGGCGGATCCCCGCAGCGTGTTGGACGCCGAACCCGCCCCCGACCGTGGCTTCGCGCGCAAGTACCTCGCCCAGGTCAACCCGGCCTGGCCGCTGACGCACATCGGGGACTTCGACATGACGCGCAGCACCTCACCCGATGTCCATGAGTTCTACATCGGCGCGTTCCCCGAGGTCTCGGTCGTGCAGACGATCATGCCGGGCCTACTGCGCCTCTCCGAGATCCCGGAGAGCTACCGCAACCTCGTCGCTGCCGCGGACGTGTATGCCACGGCCTACGTGCCCGAGGACGCCGGCGAATCCGAGGACTCCCAGACCTACGCTGGTCTGGGCGGATTCGCCCACTGGTCCGGCGGCACCCTCAAACGGGCGTTCAGCGCCACCCGGGAGAACATCCTGGAGGACGTGGGCCTTCCGATGCCCTTCGAGATGCCCTTCTGGGAGGGCAACGCCGAGGCCACAGGCATCCAGCTGCCGTTTATCCCCCACGAGATCGCCGCGGCCGCCGCCGAGGAGTGGCTGGGGTTCCGCACCGACGGCTCGGGCCCCAGCATCCACATCAGCGCCTTCGCTACCGACGGTCGGCCAGAGACGAAGTCGCGGGCCACCGATCCTGCCCGCCTTAGCGGAGCGCGTTCGCAGTCCGCCGAGGACTCCGGACTGTCCGGCACAGACGACGGCGCCAGCTACGACGACTACACCCCGGGTGGCACATCGAACACTGAGGTCAAGCCAGCAGCCGAGCTCGCGAAGGACGTCGCCGCCGCCACCGGTAGGCTCGCCGTGCGCGGCGCCAAGCAGGCCTGGGGCGGCCGCTACGGGATCAAGAACATGGGCCGCAAGCTCCGCGACGAGGCCCAGCGCCTGGCGCGCAATAGCGGGCGGAACTAACGCACGCGTCGGCCTGCCCCAGTCACCGCCGCCGTCCCCCTAGTAGCGGCTGGCGTAGAAGCCGATGGCGGCGGCCGTCGCCACGTTCAGCGAGTCCGTCCCCGGCATCATCGGAATTTTCGCCCGCATATCGGCCGCGCGCATCGCGTGCTCCGTCAAACCCGGACCTTCGGCACCAACCATGATCGCGATGCGCGCCCCCTCCCCCTGCTCGCGACGCACCGCGAGCACCGCGTCCGCCAAACTCAGCTCCGTGTCCGGGGTCATCGCGATGATCTGAAAGCCTGCCTCCCGGACCGCGTCCAGGCCGTGCTGCCAGTTCGTCGTCTTGCCCGAAAAACGCGCCCACGGCACGCGCAACACGTGCCCCATGCTCACGCGTACCGCGCGACGATACAGCGGGTCAGCCGTTGCCGCACCAAAAAGCACCGCATCGACCCCCAGGCCCGCGGCGTTGCGGAAGAGCGCACCAATATTCTCGTGGTCCCCCACGCCCTCCAGGATGGCGATCACGCTCGGCCCAGCGGGAATATCCGCCAGGACCTCCGGAACCGTGCGTTCCGGGATGCGGTCCGCCGCGGCTACGAGTCCGCGGTGCATGTCGAAGCCCGCAACCTCCCGCAGCACCTCGCGGGAGACCTGGTAGACCACTGGTCCGCCGGCCGGCTGGGCGGCCGAGCAGGTGACGTCCTGAAGAACGGAGAGCTTGCCCTCGAAACCGACCACCGACCGCACCGGGTACCCCGAGGACAACAGTCGTGGCACGACCAGCGAGCCCTCCACGATGACCAGCCCCTTGCCGCCCGGCAGGTCGGGCCGGGAATCCGAGGAATTGAGGTCCCGGAAATCGTCTAGCCGCGGGTCTGCCGGGTCGGTGATGGCGATCGGGGCCAGATGCACTAGTTAATCGCCCCCAGGATCGGGTCCACAGCGAAGTACACGACGAACAGTGCAGCCACGACGTACAGCAGCGGGTGGACCTTCTTCGCGCGGCCCGCGAGCACGGACATCACCACGTAGGTCACGAAGCCCACGCCGATGCCGTTGGCGATGGAGTAGGTAAACGGCATGACGACGATCGTCAGGAACGCCGGCAGTGCGATGGAGAAGTCGCTGAAGTTGATGTCCTTGACCTGCGACATCATCATCGCACCAACGATCACCAGAACGGGTGCCGCGGCCTCGATCGGGACGATCTCGTACAGCGGGGTGAGGAACATCGCGGCGAGGAACAGCAGGCCGGTGACGACGTTCGCCAGGCCGGTGCGGGCACCGTCAGCGATACCGGAGGCGGAGTCCACGAAGACAGTGTTGGAGGAGGCAGATGCCGCGCCACCGACGACCGCACCCGCGCCCTCGACGACCAGGGCGGTCTTCAGGTTCGGCAGGCGGTCCTCATCATCCATGAGATTGGCCTGCTTACCGAGCGCGGTCATGGTGCCCATGGCGTCGAAGAAGTTCGCGAGCACCAGGGTGAACACCAGCAGGGAGGCTGCGAGCACGCCCACGCGGGAGAAAGCACCAAGCAGGTCGACCGCACCCAGCAGGGAGAGGTCCGGCAGGCCGCCCACAGAATCCGGCAGGGTAGGCACGGACAGGGACCAGCCCTTCGGGTTCGGCTCACCGTTCTCGAAAGACGCGCCCGACGGTGCGAGTGCCTCGATGACGACCGCAATGATGGTGTTGATGACGATGCCAATGAACAGGCCACCACGGACCTTGCGGACCACGAGCCCGCCACAGATCAGCAAACCGAGGACGAAGACGAGGGTCGGCCAGGTAGCGATCGAGCCGTTGATGCCCAGGCCGACCGGGACAGTGGTGCCAGCGGCATCCGGGACGCGTCGGACGAAGCCGGAGTCCACCAGGCCGATCATGGCGATGAACAGGCCGATACCCACGCCGATCGCAGCCTTCAGGCTGGCCGGGATCGAGTTGAAGACCGCCTCGCGGAAGCCCGTGACGGCCAGGAGGACGATGATGATGCCGTCGATGACCACCAGGCCCATGGCCTCTGGCCAGGTCAGCCCCTCGGTAGCAACGAAAGTCACCGCGACCAGGGTGTTGATGCCCAGGCCGGCGGCGATACCGAACGGGTACTTGGCAATGACACCAAAAGCAATGGTCATCACGCCGGCAGCGAAGGCCGTCACCGCGGCGACGCGGGAGGTGCCGAGGACGTCGCCGTTGACGTCCGCGCCCGTTCCCAGGATCAGCGGGTTCAGAATGATGATGTAGGCCATCGCGAAAAACGTGACCACGCCACCGCGAATCTCGTCGGGGATGGTGGAGCCACGCTCCGTGATGTGGAAGAAGCGATCCAACCCGCTACGGGCGGGCTGTTGCGATGGAGCCGAATCTGGTGAGGCGGCGGAGGTGGACATGGACGTGCACAATCCCTTCGGACGCAGTGTTATTTCGCCTAAGAGATTCTCACTTCGGCCCAAGATTCTGCAACCAACAGCCTCGTTGGCTCGGGGGTGGCCGGGGCTGGTCGCGGGGCTGCGGTCAGAACTTGCGCGGAGCCCTACCTACGGGTGGCCGGGGATGCGGCAACAACCGCGCCAGACGCTGCGCCGACCGTGGTGGCTTTAGATCCCGTCGTCGAAGGCGCCGTACTCGCGGCCACCGGTGGAGTCGAACTCCTCCTTCGTCTCCGAATGCGCGCCGCAGCCGTAGGTCGCGTGCACTACGCGCCCATCGGCGGAATACTCATTAGTGCACATGCCGAACTGGGTATCGGGGTTATTGATCGGCAGGTAGAAAGCGCAGGTCTTGCAGCTCATCGCCGCCTTCTCCGCGAACTCGGAGTTCGGGCCGAAGTTGCCCTTCCGCCACCGCTGCAGGGTGTCGGCCAGTCCCTTCGCGCTCAGCGCCTGTGGTGCCTTCTGGTTGCGGGGGAAGTTCTCCAGTTCAGCGCGCCGGTCCTTCGCCAGCTCGTCCCAGGACGCCAGGCGCTCGTCGTCTTCCCGTGGCGGGAGGGTGTCGCCGGGGCCCAGGTCCCCCGGGCGCACGCGATCTTCGTAGGGAACCCACTCGGGCGCGAGTTCGGCCTTCGCCCCTGCTTGGAGGGCGACCTCGTTGACGGTGATCTCCTGGCTGCCCGGCACCGCGGCGAGCACTGCGATCCATTCCCAGTCCTTATATCCGGGGGTGAGGCTCGCGAAGCGGTGAATGGCCACGTGCCCGGAGTCCTGCCCCTGGCGCGGCGGAACCTTCACCCCGAGGTGCTCGCCCACCTCCCCCTCGGCTGCCTCGGTGATTACCTCCCGGGCAATCTCACGGGCCTCGGCGCTGAAGAGCAGCTGGTCGCGCTGTTTCTTGTGCTTAGTCATCTCCCCCATTATGCCCTGCACGCCACCGAGCGGGGCACAGCCGAGCGCCTGGGGCACAATGGAGGCCATGACCATTGCAGCTTTTGCCCGTTCTGCGCGCCGGCCTGTCCGGCTGATGATCGGTGCGGTACTCGCCGCTGGCCTGCTGACCGGCTGCGGCTCCGCCGACGACGAGGCCACCCAGGCCGCCGGGCCCGCCACGGCAGCGGAAGATGCCCGCCAGCCAGAGCAGCTCAAGGCCACCGTGATCGCCGAGCACCCGTGGGACGCCACCAGCTTCACCCAGGGCGTGGAGGTCGTGGACGAAGGAAAACTCCTGGTGGGGACGGGCCGCAACGGCGAATCCCGGATTTACCACAGCACCATCGACGGTGAGCAGTCCGATAGCCACGACCTCGACCGCCGCTACTTCGGCGAAGGGGTCACCCGCCACGTCGATAAGGACGGCCACGCCACCGTCTGGCAACTGACCTGGAAGGAAAACACCGCATTCCGGCGGGACGCCGACACCCTAAAGGAACTGGACCAAGTCCGCTACGAGGGCGAGGGCTGGGGAATCTGCTCCACCGGGGAGCAGCTGGTGATGAGTGACGGCTCCGGCACGCTGACCTTCCGCGATCCGGAGAGTTTCGCCGCCACGGGCAGCGTGGATGTCACGCGCGGCGGCGAGCCCACCACCATGCTCAACGAGCTCGACTGCCGGGGTGACGAGGTCTGGGCCAATGTGTGGCAAAGCGACGAGATCTACCGCATCGACCCCGCCACCGGGGAGGTCACCGGGGTCGTGGACATGACGGGGCTGGTGCCCACCGCTCGGCAGGCCGGGGTCGACGTCCTCAACGGCATCGCCCACGTGCCGGGAACCGACCGCTTCTACCTGACCGGGAAGCTGTGGGACACGATGTACGAGGTCACCTTCGAGCCCGCGTAGGAGCTACGGGCCGCCACTCCCCTCCTCAAGGTATTCTCCGATCGCACGCTGCGGGGGTGCGCCCGGCAGGGGCAGCCACTGCGACTTTGCGTCGGCGCAAGTTAGCATGAGTAGCCGTGAACTCTTCTAACTCTCAACCGCGTCCCGAGGACACCGAGCAGTTCCTCAAGCGAGCCAACGCAAGCAAGCCGACCCCGGCGGAGGGCGCACCGCAGCGCTCCCGCCCCAGCGCGAAGCAGCGCCGCAAAGCAGAGCAGCGCAAGCAGCTGATCACCATGCTGAGCATTCTCGCGCTCGTCGTGGTGATCGTCGGCGCCGTACTAGCGGTGAACTGGTGGCAGAACAACCGCGAGGGAACCCTGCCGGAAAACCAGCGCGTCGTCGCCGTCGTCGGGGACGAAGAGGTAGAAATCCCACCGTATTCGGCCTGCGAGATCGACGACCCCGATTGCGAGCCAGGAAAGCCCTTCGAGCTGGACTTCAAGGGCCAGGAGGAGATCACCCTCCGCATCCCGGAGGATGTCTACGACCACGACTGGGCAATGCTCAGCATCTTCGACGACCCGGGCGCGAACGACGAGCAGTACCACAAGGCCAACGAGACGACCGAGACCACGGTGCGGCTGAAGTCGGAGAAGAAGAAGTCCGACGGATCCAACCCCGAGCTCACCGTGGTGGAAATCCACTCCCTGCTCGTCGGTCGCGACGCTGACGGCGAGGAGACCCCCGTGGCCACGGTATGGGCCATCTCCCCGGCCGGAAAATAACAGCCAGAGCAAAAGGAACGCCCCGGCATTGCCGGGGCGCAAGGGTGTTATTAGGGGCTAACGGGGGTTAGGAATCGAGCTCGCGCGCGATAGTGCGAAGAATCTCTACGATCTGGCGAGAGTCACGGCGATCCGGTCGGTGCCCCGCCTGCAGGACCGGAACAACCTCGGAGTCCAACAGGTTGATGGTGTCCTGCACCATGCCAGCCAGCTGCTCTGGCTTAAAGCGGTGCTGGGCGCGGCGGGGACCGGCGTCCAGAATGGTCAAGCTGAGCGCCTGTGGTCCGCGACGGGCAGCCACAAACTCATATTCCACGCGCTGACCTGGGACGAGTTCCGTGACCCCCTCGGGCAGAACCTGGCGGCCGACGTAGACGTCCTCCTCACCAGGATTGGATACAAAGCCGAAGCCCTTGTCGGCGTCGAACCAACGAACTTTACCGACTGGCATGTTGCCTCACCTTTCTTCTCTTCC
Source organism: Corynebacterium urealyticum DSM 7109 (assembly GCF_000069945.1). NCBI lineage: Bacteria > Bacillati > Actinomycetota > Actinomycetes > Mycobacteriales > Corynebacteriaceae > Corynebacterium > Corynebacterium urealyticum. The sequence goes on from NC_010545.1 coordinate 1,821,693, forward strand.
TTACCTTGGCGCGCTGTGCGGTCTTTCCCGCGAGGCTTCACGCGCCGTGGGGCGGATGCCGCAAGCAACGTCCGCACGGTGAATGTGCGATCCCGCCCAGTGTTAAGCCTCCAGGATACCCGCTTCGGCGCGCACCCCTGGGCTACTGAAGAAGCTGAAATTAGCAGGCCGCCCCAGCGAGTGCACAATCCATGACGCAGGCCACTGCGTGGCACATCAATGCGCCGAAACCCCGCCCCGATCGGTGAAACACGTCACAATCCAGGAAAAAATTACGATTCGTTATTTTTCATTAACGGCCAGGTCAAATGCCTTTTATAAGGGCCTCCCACCGAACGCGCGGCGGGTTTTCTTCCCGAAGAACGTGACTATTTCGTTATAAACGGCTAGCGTATGTTCTCAGCACAGAGCAGAACGCTCACAGCGTCGCGCACATCAGCACGGCGCACCATTGAAGCAAGAGAACACGAAACGAACGGTTTTCGGCCGGTCACAGCACCGGCCACCGGAAGGGAAACTCAAGAAAAAATGGGACGCCACTCGAAGCGCAACTCCATCTCCACCGTCGGCCGCATCGCCGTCGCAGGTGCCGCACTCTCCGCAGGTGCCGCCGCTTTCGCACCGGCAGCCTCCGCTGCACCGGACTCTGACTGGGACCGCCTGGCTCAGTGTGAGGCCGGCGGCAACTGGCAGATCAACACCGGCAACGGCTACCACGGTGGCCTGCAGTTCTCCCCGTCCACCTGGAACGCATACGGTGGCCAGAAGTACGCACCGTACGCATACCAGGCAAGCCGTGAGCAGCAGATCGCCGTCGCCGAGAAGGTCCTGGCAGGCCAGGGCTGGGGCGCATGGCCGTCCTGCTCCGCACAGCTGGGCCTGAACTCTGCCCCGACCCAGCGCGACGTGCCTGCGAAGAAGGCTGCACCGCAGGCTACGGCCAAGAAGGCTGTTTCCCAGCTCGCCCAGCAGAAGGACGTCCTGGCGATCGATAAGGTCTACCAGCAGATCGTCGAGCGCTTCGAGGCTGCAGGCCTGGCAGTCCCGGCACCGGTCGAGGAGTTCTACAAGGCTCACCGCGTGAACCTCAACAACCACCTCAACGCGCACAACGCCCGCGTTGCTCAGGCACAGCAGATCCTGAACCAGTTCGGCCTCTAAGCTCAACGCTTCAGTCCGAACAGCACACAGCCCCGGCTAGCGAGGAAAACTCGCCGACCGGGGCTGTTGTAATTGCTAGCCGCTCCTGCCCGTGGCAGCTATCGCTTAACGCTGGCGGTTAGAAACGCGAAATCCGCCGTGGGGAGCTTGAACCCCACGGCGTGAAAACGCTATTAGCGGTTGATCACCGTGTCTGGGTGGACGTACGGGAGAGTGGAGGAGTCCACCGGCCACTCGATCTCGCCGTAAGGGGAAAGAGCGCCTGCCGAGAACGCCACCAGCTCGGTGACAGCGTGCTGACCCTCTGGAATATCAGTCGGCCACGCCGGGTCTACATAGCCTTTTTTCTTTTCAACGTTCGCCATAGTTTGAGTTTCTCACATCACACCGAAAATCGCACCATAGGAGGCGAAAAACAGCTGACCGGTCCACCCGTTTGGGAAAGCCCGCGCTTCGCTGCCGACGGACGCAGGCGGGGCCAGTCCATTAGAATGGTTTGCCTATGACTGCCCCCGACTCTCCCCGTGACGATGCATCGAACCCTCCCCTCAGCTATCCCGCATGGCTGCTGGGGCAGGATTACGCGTCGCTAGCCGGGCTCCTGGGCAGGCTCCACAGCCGCGGGGCGATTGACCTGCTCGCCCCCACTCCCCTCTCCGAGCTTGGATCCACCGCCCGCGGGGCGTCCTATTACGCAGGTTCCGACACGCTGGCTGGTGCGGCGGGCGCGTTGGACGACACGCTGCTCGACAGCGCCAGCATTCGCTTCCTCTCCGCCATCGAGCTGCTGGTACTGCACGCCGGCTTCGAACTAGACGCAACTCACGACTGGATCAGCGCCAGCGACATCATTGCGACCGCCACAGAACTACTGGACATCGCTGGAACGCCGGCCGAGCGCCGCCCCAGCCAGGCGGATCTGCTGGCAGCCATGCGCTCCTGCGCGTCATGGGGCCTGATCTACGGCCCCCGGTGGTCGCTATCCCTCGACTCGGAGCACCCGTCCGATTCCGAGCACCTGGACGAACTTCTACTCAAACTACCCGGACCCCTCACTACCATGTTCCACCCCTCGGTCCGGGAACTGTGGCGGCTTGCTGACTGCAACCGCTGCCCCATCCCCACGGCGGAGCTACCCGACACGGTGGAGGCCCTCCCCGACCGCCAGCGTCGCCTGCTCAGCACCCTCAACAACGCGGGCGGGGTGGGCCATTCCGAATCCCTGCGGCCGGGCGCAGACCCCGACCAGCCACTGCCCACCTTGGTGCGCACCGGGATCTTGGACCAAATCGATGAGAACACCGCCCGGTTAAGCGGCCGAGTCGCCCAGTACCTACGGGGCACCCTGATCGCCGAACCCGGCGGAGACTTCCGCCCGGCGCGCCCTGTCAACCGTTCGACCGGCGAGGCCGGCCCCCATGACCCGGCAGCTGTCGAGGATTCGGCGTCCGAGCCTTCGACCACCGACCCGAATAGTCAGGCCTCGGCCACGGCGGTCGCGAATGTCATCCAGACGATTCAGGACTTAACCGAACTACTGGAGGAACTGGGGTCCGAGCCCATTCAGCCGCTGATGTCCGGCGGCATTGGGGTCCGTGAAATGAACCGCATCGCTCGCCGCTGGGGCACCGACTCCGATGAGGTGGCCCGCCGCCTCACGCTGGCTTACGAGGCAGGCCTGGTGGACCTTGGTTTTGCACACCCACCCGCCGGAGACGGCCCAGTCTGGGCTCCGACCGAGCCAGCCATGGACTTCCTTGAAGCCTCCCTAGCTACCCAGTGGGCGATGCTGCTGCTCGGTTGGCACGCTAGCCCCTACGCCCCCTGGCATGCTGAGGCGCTGGATGTCCGCGCCTTCCAGGAGGAGTTGCTGGACCCGAATGCGGCTCACCTCCGCCAGTTGTTTCCCTTCCTTTTTAGGACGCCAACGGGCGCGACGACAACCACCGCGCAACTCGCTGATCAGCTGTGGCGTGTGCAGCCTTTCCAGGCCTGGGGCACGACCGCGGAGGGGCTGGAGGCGATCGTCGCGGAGTCGGTGGACCTGGGGCTCACCGCGTTGGGAGAACCCACGGCAGCGCTGTCGGCTTTGAAGCTAGCCCGCGAGGCCGCTGAGGCTCGTGCCGCCCGATCCGCAGCCGCGGCTGCCCACGCCCCAGATGACGTCAGCGCGGCGGAGGATGACAACGATGACGACGACCCCGTCGTCGCGCTGGCAGCAAGCCTGGACGAGCTGCTGCCTTCCCCTGTCAAGTACCTCATCATCCAGGGCGATCACACCGTCATGGCCCCGGGCCTGCTGGCTTCGGCAGACGCGGCGATGCTGCGAGCCATGGCAGTGCAGGAATCCTCCGGCATCGCCTCGGTCTGGCGGATCACGAAGGCGAGCCTGCAGTCCGCGTTCCGTACCGGGCATCGCAGCGAGGAGGTCTCAGAGTTCCTCTCAACCATGACCCCGGGCGGGCTGCCGGCGGTGCCGCAGTCCATCCGGTACCTCATCGAGGATGCCGAGCGAGGCCTTGAGCTCTCGGGCAGCACCCCGGAGGATGCCTCGGCCAGCGGCCGCAGCTCCGTGCCGCACCGCCTGCAAGGAAGGTCAGGCCGGCATTCCGACTCGCAGCTGCGGGAGGCCATCGCAGCCGAGATCGAAAGCTACCGACGGGCCGCGAGCGTCGAGAGCGAGGCCCACGAGGGCGACGAAGTCACGCTGACCGAGCCCCGCGCCGCGCTGTCCGCGCTGCGTCAGGCCTATGCCGCGGGCCACCAGGTGCGCCTGAGCTACGCAGAGGCGGATGGTTCTACGGTGAGCGCGTGGATCTCGGTGGTGATGGTCACTGCCTCGCAGATCACCGCAGTGACCGAGCCGGATGGCGAGACCTTCACGGTGCACCCGCACCGAGTGGTCGCAGTCTCCGTCCCTTCGCGCTAGCCTGAAGTTTTGACGCTTTTCGGGTCGGCTCAAGCAGCAGACCCGGAATACAAGTGTTTCTGCCCCGGCGCGACCGTTTTCCGCACCGCCGGGTCACACGTCTTCCAAGGAAAGGACAACGGCTTTGCCCATCGGCGACGGCCCCTTGATCGTGCAGTCGGATAAGACCGTGCTGCTCGAGATCGACCACCCGAAGGCGCAGGAGGCGCGCACCGCGCTGGCCCCGTTCGCGGAACTGGAGCGCGCCCCGGAGCACGTGCACACCTACCGCATCACCCCGCTGGCGCTGTGGAACGCCCGCGCGGCAGGGCACGACGCGGAGCAGATCATGGACGTGCTGGAAACCTACTCGCGGTTCCCCGCCCCGCAGCCGCTGCTCATCGACATTGCCGACACGATGGATCGCTACGGGCGGCTGAAGCTCATCAAGCACCCAGCGCACGGGCTCGTGCTAGAGACGACGGACAGGGCTGTGCTGACGGAGATCCGGCGTCACAAAAAGATCAAGCCCATGTTGGGCGCAGAGATCGACGAGGACTCGATCGTTGTGCACCCTTCCGAGCGCGGCAGGCTCAAGCAGGAACTGCTGAAGGTCGGCTGGCCCGCAGAGGACCTGGCGGGATACGTCGACGGCGAGGCACACCCCATCGAGCTGTCGCAGGAACACGAAGAATGGCAGCTGCGCGACTACCAGGAGATGGCGGCCGATAGCTTCTGGGAAGGCGGCTCGGGCGTGGTAGTGCTGCCATGTGGTGCGGGCAAGACGATGGTCGGCGCGGCCTCGATGGCCAAGGCAAAGGCCACCACCCTGATCCTGGTGACGAACACCGTCGCGGGCAGGCAGTGGAAGGACGAGCTAGTGCGCCGCACCTCCCTGACGGAGGATGAAATCGGCGAATACTCCGGAGAGAAGAAGGAGATCCGCCCCGTGACCATCGCCACCTACCAAGTGGTCACGCGCAAGTCGAAGGGCGAATACCGGGCGCTGGAGCTGTTCGACTCCCGCGACTGGGGCTTAATCATTTACGACGAGGTTCACCTGCTGCCTGCCCCGGTGTTCCGCATGACCTCCGACCTGCAGTCTCGCCGCCGTCTGGGGCTCACCGCCACCCTGGTGCGCGAGGACGGCCGCGAAGGCGACGTATTCAGCCTGATCGGGCCGAAGCGCTATGACGCCCCATGGAAGGACATCGAGGCCTTCCTGGATCGCATGTCCCCCGGCGGTCTCTCGTCCGTTCCCCAGTCCCTGCGGTATTTGATTGACGACGCCACCAGGGCATTCCAGCAGGGCTCCGCCACCGAACCCCACTCGGCTCGTGTCCCGTCTCGCGTGGATACTCCCCAGCGCAACATCATGGACATCACTGGGGACTCCACCGAGATCGCCTCGGAGATCGACGGCGCCGTGGAGGGTTTTCGCCGCGCCCACGACCAGGCCATCGCCGTGGACCCGGCGGACGGCACGAAGGCCTCGGACACCCGGACCTTCCGCTCGCCGCGGGAGATCATGTCCGAGCTGCGCCGCGCCTATACCGCGGGCACACAGGTGCGCCTGCACTACGTGGACTATGCGGGTGCCACCAGCCATGACTGGATCTCCATCGTGATGATGACCCCCTCCACCATCTCCGCGGTGCTCGAATCCACCGGGGAGAGCCTCACGATCCAACCCCACCGCATCGCTGCGGTGGACGTGCCGTGCTAGAGGTTATGACGCAAGTTTATTGAATTCCAGAGAATTTCTGAACATCCGGCGAGCGAAGGAAACGCCCGGCCATTTCCACAGCTGGCTGAGAAGAATCTCCTTCGATTACAAGGGACGCAATCGCCAATTCCCCTGTCGTTCCAGCGAACCAGCCATTGGAAAGCTTGCCATCAATTTCTGCTGTACCAGTCTTTCCGCTAAGTGCACTAAGATCACTCAACGACCTAGCTGAACCGTGGTCAATTGTTGATTTCATCATCGTCCGGAGGCTTTGAATAGTTGTATCGCTGACATGCTGGTCTGCCTGTTTATTCACTACTGTCTGTTCGCCTTGAATGAGCTGTGGAGGAACAAGCAAGCCGCCGTTAGCGACAGTCGATTGCATGAGCGCAATCCCAAATGGACTAGCTAGAACCTCGCCCTGTCCAATAGAAGCCTCCACACGAGGAGCTCCAGCCGGTGTCCGCGGCACCGAACCAGTAAGTGTGGTCATCCCTGGTACGTCGAAGTCGGAGCCAATTCCGAGTTCTAAAGCAGTCCGTTGCAGATCATCTTCTCCCAAACGATCCGAAATGACCGCTTGGGTTGTGTTACATGATTGGGCGAAAGCTTCTTCCAGTCGAACGCTACCTAGATCGAAGTCATGATCGTTGGGAATCTTGCGTCCAGCGACGGTGATATTGCTAGGACAAGGTAGTTCCTCATCCATGCTGACTGCCCCTGCCTCTAGTGCCGCCGCTGTGGTCACAGTTTTGAACGTCGATCCCGGTGGGAATAGCCCGGTGAGTGCGATTGGCCCTTGGTTATTTGCCTTGTCATTTTGTGCAACGGCAAGGACACCTCCTGTTCTAGGATTGAGCACGACTAGAACTGCGGCACGTTGCTCACTGTCCACTGCTTGTTTTGCTGCGCTTTGCAGTGTGTTATCCAGAGTGGTTGCGATTGGCTGAACTCGGCGAGGCGGCTCAGAGGCTACCGTCGTCATACCTTGTGAACTCTCAGCGCGTATCGACCATCCTGAATTAGCATCGAGCACTGACTCCCAATATTTGTTCAATTCAGCATCCATCGGAGAGTTAAGAGTTTTGGACACGCTTAAGAGACGCCCCTGCTCCACAGTGGAAATTCCCTCAAAGGTCCTAAGTTGCTCTTGTATCTTCCGGAATTCTTCCTGCCTCAAAGTGAGGAGCACGGTGTCTTCATCCTGAGACTCTCCCAAGGTCTGCTCGATCCACTCCTTAGTCGTTGTGGGAGACACTGGTGCAAAAATCTGGGCCAATTCCTGCGCTCTAGAGGCTATATCTTTGCGACCTCGTACCTGAATAACTTTCGTCCAGGTCATATATTCATTGCCCAAGCGATCTTTAATTGGAAGATCGTACTGTTTATCTTCAGCAAAAAAGAGTGCGGAATCATCGCTCAACTGAGCTTCGAAGATCGAAGGCAACCATTGAGGCTTACCATCCTGTCCACTAAGGACGAGCCGACCATTGCTCTCCAACTCCACACCATCTTTGGACCAAGTCACATGAGTATTCTGCTTTCCATTGGAAATATCAGATTTTTCGATGTTGACCTTCACACCATGAAGTGACTGCCGAAATTCATGAAGGGCGCGCTCCGGGTCTGGATGATCCAGATACCGTGCAGCCTTGCTGTCATCTCCCGCGTTGAAAGCTTTGAGAAATACGTCTGAGTCTGATTCCCACGGTAGAGCTGAACAGCTGCTCAACATCACTGCGGAGAGCGAACAGAGTGCAATCACCGACTGACGGAAACGATTGTGCTTAGTCATCATGGGAGTGACGTTAAGTGAGACGCATTGGATGCCACCAATATCACATAATGCAATTGTCTCATTTCATTCACATATAGGCGATGGTAGAAGTGTGTATTCAAGTGGCAGAAATTCTAACGAAGAGCGTCCACGAGCAGTCTAGCCACTTCGCCAATAGCACCATCGTGAGTACTCATTGCTTGTTCTGGCACCACCTGTTTCAGCATGATGGACACCACAATGGGCTCCTCGCCCTCAACCTGGATAATCGAAGCTTCACCATGGAGAAGTCCTACAGTGCCCGTTTTTCCATAGATATCAACGCCGCTTGGAGGAAAGCCTGAAGGAACACGGTGACGCCACACCTGCAACCCCAAGAGTTCACACATAGATCGACGTACCGCTGCACTATCGTCTTTCCAAACCTGTTCCAAGTCATTAGTTATTTCCGCCAACGAAGAGACTGCAGAAAACGCTATATCTGTACTACTCCCCCCTTGGGATTGAACATATTGACGCAATTGTTTCTCCGCCGTCACTAAGCTATTCCGATCTTGCAAGTCATAATGAGGTGGAAACCGTTTAAGAAATGCTTCTCGAGCCCACGCAGGCAGTAGACGCAAAATCTCGTGGGCGGCCACGTTATCTGACACCGATGCGACTTGTTTCATTAAGTCTCGGAGACTCACGTTCACTGCGTCATCAAAGGCAGCGAACCCATACCCTTCGTAAGTTCCTTTGGACGGTGCAACGTCAACACGAAGACGAGGATCCAGATCACCTCGTTGAATCGCTTCCAAAGTGAGGTGGAGGAGCCGGATTTTATATAAGGATGCCACCGTAATTTTCTCGTCTTGTTTGCGTCCGATAGTCACCCCATCGTGCAGTCGCGATGCACACCACCATCCCTCACACCCCGACCGCGTCAACACGTTTTCCAGGGCCATCTCCATCCGTGCAGTCATTGGTTAATCCTTCGACAAATTCTTTCGGCGACCGCCATGGCCTCGGCGCCATTGTCCATCCCACCTCGGCGAACCACTACATCCACGGAAAAATCGAAACGGGAAGGAAGCTCAATAGCATTGTCAAACTGGTGAAAACCGCGAAATACCAAAGACATCCCCTCCCCTCTTCCAATCAATAAGCCCCTACCTAGAGCATCCTCTGAATCATTAATTTCGCAAGACACACCCGACCGAAATAGCTCTCTCGCCAAACCACTGGCTGCACTTGAATTGTCATTCAGGTTCTCCACCAGCAGATTCAATTGAGACAAGGTCTTATCCAACCTTGAATACCCCGGCGGCACCACTAGATCACGTGACAGAGAAAACTGCCTCGCACTGCGGTGAGTACCCAAGGGAACCGGAGCTTGAACAAGCCCCGCATGAATAGCGCCTTCTTCAACACGGGCAAGAATCTCAACAGAAGGCAGTGACGACAAAACTACTCCATCATGCTGCTGTGCCTTTGCTGCAATACGCGATCCTATCTCGCTTGGAAGCGCACTACTGATGGCCAAACGAAACCCGCTTTGCGCACCACTTCGGATACCGTCAATCATCGAATGCATAGTCTGAAGATCGCGATTAATCACCCGGGCATATGGAAGCAAGGTCAACCCTGCCTCGGTTAGTTTCACTTCCCCCGCCCCTCGGATAAATAGCGGTGTACCTACACCAGCTTCTAAGCGCTTAATGGCATTGGAGACAGGCGGCTGACTCACTCCCAGTCGCGCTGCCGCCGCTGTAAAACTACCGGTCTCCGCTAAAGCCACGAAATACTGCCATTGGCGCAGATTTCCCGTCTGAGCAATCATGGGTCTCAGCATAGTGGAGCACGAGTTCGCACCACTGCAGCGTAAAATGATGTCTTTGGCTTGAGCAACACCGTCGCGGTGGCGTCGATAAACAAAAAGGAAGTGACACACAGCGTGGGCATTGGAAACGGACCGCTCATTGTGCAGTCGGATAAGACCGTGCTGCTGGAAATCGACCACGAACAGGCGCAGGAGGCGCGCACCGCGCTGGCACCGTTCGCGGAGCTGGAGCGCGCGCCGGAGCACGTGCACACCTACCGCATCACCCCGCTGGCGCTGTGGAACGCCCGCGCGGCAGGGCACGACGCGGAGCAGATCATGGACGTGCTGGAAACCTACTCGCGGTTCCCCGCCCCGCAGCCGCTGCTCATCGACATTGCCGACACGATGGATCGCTACGGGCGGCTGAAGCTCATCAAGCACCCAGCGCACGGGCTCGTGCTAGAGACGACGGACAGGGCTGTGCTGACGGAGATCCGGCGTCACAAAAAGATCAAGCCCATGTTGGGCGCAGAGATCGACGAGGACTCGATCGTTGTGCACCCTTCCGAGCGCGGCAGGCTCAAGCAGGAACTGCTGAAGGTCGGCTGGCCCGCAGAGGACCTGGCGGGATACGTCGACGGCGAGGCACACCCCATCGAGCTGTCGCAGGAACACGAAGAATGGCAGCTGCGCGACTACCAGGAGATGGCGGCCGATAGCTTCTGGGAAGGCGGCTCGGGCGTGGTAGTGCTGCCATGTGGTGCGGGCAAGACGATGGTCGGCGCGGCCTCGATGGCCAAGGCAAAGGCCACCACCCTGATCCTGGTGACGAACACCGTCGCGGGCAGGCAGTGGAAGGACGAGCTAGTGCGCCGCACCTCCCTGACGGAGGATGAAATCGGCGAATACTCCGGAGAGAAGAAGGAGATCCGCCCCGTGACCATCGCCACCTACCAAGTGGTCACGCGCAAGTCGAAGGGCGAATACCGGGCGCTGGAGCTGTTCGACTCCCGCGACTGGGGCTTAATCATTTACGACGAGGTTCACCTGCTGCCTGCCCCGGTGTTCCGCATGACCTCCGACCTGCAGTCTCGCCGCCGTCTGGGGCTCACCGCCACCCTGGTGCGCGAGGACGGCCGGGAAGGCGACGTGTTCAGCCTCATCGGCCCGAAGCGCTACGACGCGCCGTGGAAGGACATCGAGGCGCAGGGGTGGATCGCACCGGCGGACTGCACCGAGGTGCGGGTGCAGCTCAGTGAGTCCGAACGAATGGTTTATGCGACCGCCGAGCAGTCCGATAAGTACCGGCTGGCGGCCACCACCCCGGCGAAGAACCGCGTGGTCAAGAAACTGCTCGCGATGCACCCTGAGGAGCCTGCGCTGATCATTGGCGCCTACGTGGACCAGCTGGAGGAGATCGCCGAGGAGCTGGACGTGCCGGTCATCGACGGCAAGACCAGCACCGCGAAGCGGGAAAAGCTCTATCAGCAGTTCCGGGATGGGGAGATCACGACGCTGGCGGTGTCTAAGGTCGCGAACTTCTCGATCGACCTCCCGGGGGCTAGCGTGGCGATCCAGATCTCGGGCACGTTTGGTTCCCGGCAGGAGGAAGCGCAGCGCTTGGGTCGCATTCTGCGGCCGAAGCCGGATGGTGGTGGCGCCTTTTTCTATACCGTTGTCACGCGGGATACGCTCGATGCTGACTACGCAGCCCACCGCATGCGTTTCCTCGCGGAGCAGGGTTATGGCTACGGCATCATGGATGCGGCGGACCTGCCGGATCCGGTGGAAAATAATTAATAAGGAAGGCACATTTCAGCAATGACTGAGTTTCATGTCCCCGTCGAGGAGGACTACGCGCGGAAGCACAATGAGTTCTTCCGAGATGCGAAGCGCCTGCAGATTTCCGCCGCGATCCTGGGCGCACTGATGTTTGTAATCATCGCCATCCTGGTGGCCGTCAATGGTTGGCAGGGGCGCACGATCGGGTTCACGATCTCGCTGGGTATCTTCGGCGCCCTGTGCTGGATCATCATCCCCGCACTCCCGAAGGCGATGGGCAGCCCGCAGCAGTATTACGACATGTACCAGCTGGCCCCGGCAGTCATCGCGAAGGTCAATCCGCGCGACATGGTGCTGCTCTCTCTGGTGGACGCCAGCACGAAGTCGAAGGCCAACCCGGGTCCGAACCTGATCGAGCCAGCACTGGCCGCCCGCACGGTGACCTCCATCCCCGGGGTGCCGCGCGAGGTCGGGGCTCGGGTGCCGTCGATGGCGGTGACGGGTGCACAGCGTTCCCGTCGCTCAGAGCTCTTCCAGGAGGTTCTGCCGATGCCGGTGGCCTGGGGAACCAGCGACGAGAAGGTGTGGAAGGACGCCGAGCGGGCGATCCCGTCTAATCAGTGGCGCCGCCTGGAGGGGCTGATTGACCGCTGGGAGGAAGTCCAGAAGGATCGCCACAGCCTCGTGGTTTTGCGCGACGAACGCAAGTAGGCTACAAACACCCTAACCAAAGGGACTGTCAGTCCCGGCGGGTCGGGTCAGCCCGCCCCGCACAGCCCCCACCACCCCGCCCCTGTCCAGCGGGCACAACCTGAGCCCCGAAAGCCCTGGTGCCATGACCCCCAACGATCGCCTCGTTGACCTCGCCGCCGAGACGCGCGAATCGATCCGCTCGAGCGTCAATATGCTTCGCCGCGTCGATCACGCCTCTGGCCTCACCACCTCTCAACTCGCCACGCTGACCGCGCTGGAAGGTGGCCCGCTCACGATGTCCGAGCTCGCGGAGATTAAGGACGTCGCCCAGCCGACAATGAGCCAGCACGTCTCCCGCCTGGAGGGATGGGGACACGTGCGTCGCGTCTCGACGCCGGAGGACGGACGCATCGTCCGCGTCGAACTCACCCAGCACGGCAAAGAGGTCGCGGACAAGGCCAACCGCGCCCGCGACGAGGTGGTTGCCGCAGCCCTCGAGCAGCTCTCCGAGGAGCAGCATGCGGCTCTTCACGAAGGAATCATCATCCTTCGCGGGCTTGCCGAACAACTCCTCAAGTCTGACCAGGGCAAGTAGCCCGTAGCCGGCAACAGCTCGCCGGCACCTCATCGGCAGCTACAAGGGGAAGACCCCGAGAAGTAGCATTTAGCTTCGCCAGAAACGTGACGCAGCGTACACTCGAGGTACTGTTCAACAATTTCTGGAGGAGCTGATCCTTTTGACCTCCGCGCAGTTCATCGACTTAAACGCCGATCTGGGAGAATCAAACGCCGGCAACCCGGTGAGTGACGACGCCGCCATGATCTGCGTCGTCTCCTCTGCGAACACCGCCTGCGGCTTCCACGCCGGCGACCCGCACGATATCGCCAAAACCCTTGAGGCCGCCGCCGAGCGCGGCGTGACCATCGGAGCCCACGTCGGCTACCGCGACAAGCCCGGCTTCGGCCGCCGTTTCATCGACTACGCGCCCGCCGAGCTCGCCGACGAGGTGCTCTACCAAATCGGTGCCCTCGACGCACTGGCCCGTTCCCACGGCACCAAGGTCTCCTACGTCAAGCCCCACGGCGCGCTCTATAACACGATCGTGCACCACGAGGCCCAGGCCCAGGCCGTCGTCGACGGAGTGAAGGCCTTCGGCGACCTGCCGCTACTGCTGCTCCCCGGCTCCATCGCGATCGAGAAGGCCGAAGCCGCCGGACTGCGCACCGTCCGCGAGGCCTTCGCCGACCGCAATTACAACCCGGACGGCACCCTGGTCTCCCGCCGCGAATCGAACGCCGTCCTCCACGACCCGGACGCCGTGGCCGAGCGCGTCCTCCGCCTCGCCACCGAGGGCACGCTCACCGCAGTGGACGGCAGCGAGATCAGCATCGGAGCCGAATCCGTATGCATCCACGGGGACTCCCCCGGCGCGGTCGCCATGGCCGAGCACATCGCTGCCAGCCTGGATAGCGAAGGCATTGCTGTGAGGTCCTTCCTATGACCGACGCACCACTGACGCCTCGAACCATCCACCGGGCGGGAACGCGTGCCCTCCTGGTCGACCTCCCCGAGCTCGCAGAGGTCATGACCTGGCACGCAGCGCTGACGGCTCAGCCACTGGCCGGGCAGACCTCGGCCATCGCCGCTGCCCGCACCGTGCTGCTGGAGTTCGCCACCCCGCGCGATGCCCAGCGCGCAGTGGAAACGCTGGCCGGGTTCTCCCCCACTGCGGCTGGCCAGTCCACTCCACGCGAGGTCACCATCGACGTGATCTACGACGGCGAGGACCTAGCCAGCACCGCCGAGCACCTGGGCATCAGCACCGAGGAGCTCATCAGCCGCCACACCAGTCAAGCGTGGATGGCCGCCTTCGGCGGCTTCGCCCCGGGCTTCACCTACTGCGTGCCCGCCGATGCCAGCACCAGCGAAGGCGCCGAGAACTTCGAGTGGAGCGTGCCACGGCGCGCCAACCCCCGTACCGCGGTGCCCGCGGGCGCGGTCGGCCTGGCCGGCGAGTTCTCCGCCGTCTACCCCCGCCAGTCCCCTGGCGGCTGGCAGCTGCTCGGCCACACCAAGACCCCCATGTGGGACCCAAGCGCCGAACACCCGGCGTTGCTGAACCCCGGCGATATCGTGCGTTACCGCGCGGTCCGCGCCGAGGCCAGCGGCGCGGCGTCCTCGAATGCGGGGTCCGGCAAGGCGGCCTCCCAGCACAACCGCACCCAGGCGGCGATCCTTGGTCGCCCGGTCGCGACCCTCACGGACGCCGGCCTGCTCAGCCTCGTGCAGGACCGCGGCCGCCCGGGCCACGGCGATATTGGTGTGACCCGCTCCGGCGCGCTCGACCGGGCCAGCGCCCGCGCGGCCAACGCCGCGGTGGGTAACAGCTCCAGCGCCGCCGTCATCGAGAACATCGGCGGACTGCGCATCACCGCGAACGTGGATACCGTCCTCGCGGTTACCGGTGCAGAGGCCACAGTCGAGGTCAGTACCCGCAGCGGCCACAAGGTACCCAAGGCCCTGGCACAGCCGATCGGGCTGCTCGCGGGCGAGGAGCTCGCCGTGCGCCCCACCGGCACCGGGGCCCGCAACTACGTGGCGATCCGCGGCGGACTCGCCACGGACACCGTCCTCGATTCCGCCGCGAGCGACGTCCTATCCGGAATGGGACCGGCACCACTTGCGGACGGCGACTCGCTCAAGGCCGGGCGAGCCGCACGCACCGCGGTGGACCCCACGATCCTCAACCCGGCGGACAGCACCAACGCCGCAACCCTGCGCTGCGTACTCGGCCCCCGTCACGACTGGTTCGCAGAGCAGACCGTGCAGGACTTCCTCAGCACAACCTGGGAGGTCTCCGGCCAGTCCAACCGTATCGGGCTGCGCATGACCGGCCCCGAGGGTGCCGAGCTTTCCCGCGAGCGCGAGGAGGAGCTGGCCAGCGAAGGCATGCTGCCCGGCTCCATCCAGGTCCCGCCCAACGGCCTGCCCGTACTCTTCCTCGCCGACCACCCCGTCACCGGCGGGTACCCCGTCATCGCGACGGTCATCCCAGAGGACATGGACGCCGCCGGACAGCTCCCACCCGGCAGCACCGTCACCTTCCGCGCCGTCGACCCCGACACGCTGGCAGAACTGCCGATCAACCCCACCGACCAGAACACCGACACCCAGGAGGAAGAACAGTGAGCACCTTCTACAACGAACAACCGACCCCAGCACTTCCGCTGAAGAAGGTCCTCATCGCCAACCGTGGCGAAATCGCCGTGCGCATCGCGCGCGCCGCCCGCGACCTGGACATCGAATCGGTGGCGGTGTACTCCGACGCGGACGCTGATAACCAGCACCCGGTCTACGCCGACGAGGCCTACCCGCTGCGCGGGGAGTCCGCTGCGGATACCTACATGAACATCCCGGCCCTGCTGGACATTGCGGCCCGCAGCGGGGCGGATTGCGTGCACCCGGGCTACGGCTTCCTCGCCGAGAACGCAGACTTCGCCCGCGCGGTGCAGGACGCCGGGCTGGTGTGGGTCGGCCCCTCCCCGGAGGCCATCGAAACCCTGGGCGATAAGGTCGCGGCCCGCCAACTGGCTACCAAGGTCGGCGCCCCGCTGGCCCCCGGCACCGACCAGCCGATCGAGAGCTGGGAGGAGGCCCGGGACTTCGCCGCTGAGCACGGCATGCCAATCGCCATCAAGGCGGCCTTCGGTGGCGGTGGCCGTGGCCTGAAGGTCGTGCACGAGGAAGCGGACATCGAGGAGGGCTTCGCCTCCGCGGGTCGCGAGGCTAAGGCAGCCTTCGGTCGCGGCGAGTGCTACGTGGAGAAGTTCCTCACCAAGCCGCGCCACGTCGAGGCCCAGGTGTTGGCAGATACCCACGGCAATGTCCGCATCGTCGGTACCCGTGACTGCTCTGTGCAGCGCCGCTTCCAGAAGCTCGTCGAAGAGGCCCCGGCGCCGTTCCTGACCGATGAGCAGAACACTTCCATCTACGAGGGTGCCCGCGAGATCTGCCGCGAGGCGGGCTACACCGGCGCGGGCACGGTGGAGTTCATCGTCGCTGAGGACGGCACCGTCTCCTTCCTCGAGGTCAACACCCGCGTCCAGGTCGAGCACCCGGTCACCGAGGTGGTCTCCGGGGTGGACATCGTCCAGGAGCAGTTCCGCATCGCCGCTGGCCTGGAGCTGTCCTTCGACGCCGACCCCGTCCCGACCGGCCATGCCTTTGAGTTCCGCATCAATGCCGAGGACGCCGCGAACGGCTTCGTCCCCTGCCCAGGCCTGGTCCGGACCTTCGAACCGCCGACTGGCCCCGGCATTCGCGTGGATACCGGCGTGCGTTCCGGGTCCACCATTCCGGGCAGCTACGACTCGCTGATCGCGAAGCTGATCGTGTGGGGACCGAACCGCCAGGCGGCGCTGCGCCGCTCTGAGGAAGCCCTGCGGGGTCTGAAGATCGAAGGGGTGCGTACGGTGATTCCGTTCCACAAGGACATCATCCACCACCCTGCCTTCGCCGAGGATCACCTGGATGTGTACACGGACTGGGTCGATAAGGAGTACGTCCCAGGCTTCGGGGATGGCAACACCGACGTGGAAGCCTCCTACACGGAACGCACGGAGGTCAACATCGAGATCGACGGCAAGCTGCACCGGGTGGGCCTGCCGATGAGCGTGCTCTCCGGGCTGGGTGCTGCCCCGGCGCGGGGCTCGGCGGTTAGCGCCGAGACCGCAGCGGCGAAGGGCTCCGCTGGTTCCGCTGCATCCGAACCGGCGGGTGCGGATGCCATCACCTCCCCCTACGCTGGTGTGCTTATCAGCTGGAAGGTCGAGGACGGCGCTGAGGTCGCGGAGGGCGACACCGTGGCGATCATCGAAGCGATGAAGATGGAGTCCCCGGTCAAGGCGCCGGCTGCAGGCACGCTGCGCCGTTCCGATATCGCCGAGGGCGGCTCTGTGGCTCAGGGTGAGGTCCTGGCCCGCATCAGCTAGAGCTTCTGAACGGGCTGGGTACGGCGCGTAACCGGAGCCAGCCCCTCCCCTTGCAGGAGGCCCCACGGGTGTTGATTCTCCCCGTGGGGCCTCTTCCTAGGCGCTGCACTGCCCCTTAACCGCCTCCTGGCTTCCTGCCCTGGAGTGGCGTTGCCTAGGATTGTTCATCATGAGGTCCCAAACGGTCGCCAATCAACTCCGCCAGGAGATCTCCCGCGGGCGCTATCAGCCGGGGGAAAAGCTCAACGAGGTTCAGCTCGCCGAGCGCTTGGACGTGTCCCGAAATACCCTGCGCGAAGGCTTCGCCGAGCTCGCGAGCCAGGGCCTGGTGACCCGAATCCACCACCGAGGCGTGTTCATCGCCAAGCCCACGGTCGCAGATGTCGCGGACTTCTATACCGCCCGCGCCTTCATCGAACCGAATGCACTGCGCACCGCGGATGTCGACGTCCCCCGTCTCTCAACGATCGTCGCCGCGGCGGAACAGGCTCTGGAGGAGGGCGACCTCGCGAAGGTCGCGGACGCGAACCAGCGTTTCCACCGGGTCATCGTCGCTGGGGTGGGTTCCTCGATGGTCGAGGACATGATGGACCGCATCCTCGCGCTGATGCGCCTGGCCTTCCTCCAGGTTCTGGAGGCGGAGCCCGAGTTTCATGCCCCCTTCGTAGCAAAAAACCGCGAGGTCATGAACGCCCTCGAGAGGATGAACTTCAACGAGGCCGCGGACATACTCGAGGACTCGCTCATCTCCACCCCCACTGCGGTTCAGAAGTACCTCTCCCACTAACCCCCTGGCTCCACTAACCCCCTGGCTCCACTAACCCCTAGCCCCACTATCCCCTAGCGCCGAAAGGGCGCGTTTTAGGGGACCTGGTATTGCAGGTCGCGGGCGTCGGTGACCAGCATGTGTCCCGGCGCGTGGGCGATCGCCAGGCTGGGCTTGGTCTCCATCACCGCGGCCTGCGGGGTCACACCACAGGCCCAGAACACCGGGATGTGCCCGTCCGGGATCTCGACGGCGTCGCCGTAGTCAGGGGACGCGAGGTCGCTAATACCGATCGCGGCGGGGTCCCCCACGTGCACCGGCGCACCGTGGACCGCCGGGTAGCGGGAGGTCACACGGACGGCGTCCGCAATCTGGGACGCAGGAATCGGCCGCATCGAGACGACCAGCGGACCGTGGAACCTCCCCGCGCGGGCGGTCGGGATCGACGTCTTGTACATCGGCACGTTCCGCCCCTGCTCGATATGGGCGACCGGAATGCCGTTATCCAGCAGAGCACCTTCGAAGGTGAATGAGCAGCCGATGAGGAAGCTGACGAGGTCATCGCGCCAGAACTCGGTGACATCCGGGTACTCGCCTGCCAGCTCACCGTCGCGGTAGACGCGGTACTTCGGGATGTCGGTGCGGATGTCCCCGCCGGGCAGCAGCTCGGAGTTCAGCTGACCCGGCTCGAGCACCCCGAGGATGGGGCAGGGCTTGGGGTTGCGCTGGGCAAAAAGCAGGAAGTCGAAGGCGTACTCCTTCGGCAGGACCATGAGGTTGGCCTGCGCGTAACCATCCGAGTAACCGGTGGTCGGCACGGCCACTCCCTCGCGGAAGGCAGCGCGGGCAGCTGCCGGCGACATCTCGTGCGTGCTGGTACTCATCTCGACCTCCTCTTCGCCTAGGCCCACATGGCGACGATCCCGGAGAGGGAGCGCCAGCCGAGCCAGAGGGTCAGCAGCCAGGTGATCGCACCAATGGACCACAGCCACACCGGGTACTTGTAGCCCTTCAGCAGGTCGCGGCGGCGCCAGGCCACCCACAGCACCACGCCGAAGCCGATCGGCAGGATCAGGCCGTTGAACGCACCGGCGAAGATCAGCAGCTTCTGCGGCGCCTGGTTCAGGATGACGTAGGCGACGGCACAGACCAGGATGAATGCGAGGGTCAGCAGGTTGCGGGTGCGCGGTGCGATCTTCTGCGTGGTCACGAAGCTCACGGAGGTGAAGGACGCGCCGATGACGGAGGTCAGGCCGGCAGCCCACAGGACGATGCCGAAGAAGCGGACGCCGATCTCGCCGGCGGCGGCGCGGAAGGCATCGGCGGCGATGTTGTCGCCGGACAGGGCCACACCGGAAGCGACGACGCCGAAGATGGCGAGGAAGAGCAGGGTGCGCATCACGCCGGTGACGAGGATGCCGGTGACGGAGACGCGGGTGATGTCCTTGGCGTGCTCCGGGCCGGTCAGGCCGGAGTCGATGAGGCGGTGGGCGCCGGAGAAGGTGATGTAGCCGCCAACCGTTCCGCCGATGAGGGTGGTGATGATGACGAAGTCGATCTGATCCGGAACCACGGTCTGCTTCAGCGCCTCACCGACGGGTGGGGCGGATACGATGGCCACGTAAATCATCAGCAGGATCATCAGGGCACCGAGGATCACGACGATGCGGTCCAGGGCTGCACCGGCCCACTTGGAGAGGAAGACCAGCGCGGCGACCAGCGCGGAGATCGCGCCACCGATGATGGGGTCGACGCCGAGCATTGCGTTCGTGCCGAGGCCCGCGCCACCGATGTTGCCGATATTGAAGATCAGGCCGCCCACGAAGACGAACGCGCCCATGACCCAGCCGAGGCCTGGGACGACCGCGTTGCCGAGCTCATTGGCTCGCATCCCGGAGACACCGAGGACGCGCCAGACGTTCAGCTGGATGGCGATGTCCACGAGGATCGACACCAGGATCGCGAAGGCGAAGGCGGCGCCCAGCTGGACGGTGAACACGCTGGTCTGCGTGATGAAGCCTGGGCCGATGGCGCTGGTGGCCATCAGGAACATGGCACCCATAGTGGTTGCGCGGGTGGCCCGACGCTTTGCCTTAGCAGCCTTGGCGTCAGTGCTATCCACTGGGGTAGAGGCTGCTCCTGGCTGTGTTTCAGCCTGGTTGGGATTCGTGGTCATAGTCGCACCTTTCCATCAGTGATTTAGGTCACTTTATAGGATTGTTCAACGAAGACCAAGGGCGGGGGTAATGTCACTCTCCCCACGTCGGGGCGCTTATGGCGCCCAAGGGACGCCGGCGGGACATCGACCAAGCAGCAGCTGCAAGACGCCAGCACGAAACAGCATCACACCCCTACCGCGACGTGTGGCGATCGACGCTTAGCGGCGAGAGAGCCACTGCCCGGCTGCGCTCACCCGCTCGCGCCACACGGTCGGCGGAGCGATGATGTGCTCACTCAGGAACTCCTGGGTGTCGACCTCGGAGAAAACGGACTTCGCGAAGCTCGCCGCGCGCTCCGCCGGGGTGGCGCGCGAGTCCTCGCTGGCAATAGAAAGCAGTGCCGGAATACCCAGCTTCTCCCCCTCCAGTTCCTCCAGCGGGCCCGCGATACGTGGGCTCAGCGCCGCCACCCACGCCGCTTCGCGCAGGGCCTGGGCTGCAGCGACCAATCCGGAGCCGAATGCCACGATTCCGGCCCGAGCCTCATCGCAGCCCAGGGCCTCGGCGCTGCCGCGCACGGCGTCGAAGGCCTGTCCCACGGCCGCGACCGTCGCCTCCCAGCCCCGCGCGCCATCGCCGCCAGCCAGGGGCAGCGGATAGGTCAGATCCACGATGGTGACGCCGGACTGCTGGGCCAGCGCTGCGAACAACGGCTGCCAGAGCTGCTCGTGCGCCTGCTGATCACCGAACCAGCCCGGCCCACCGTGCAGAGAGATCGCGAGCGCACCGGTGGGCTCGTCCGGGCGCAGCACCGTCGCGCCCACGCCCTGCGGAAACTCGGCGACGCCAGGTTGCCCCACCGGCCACGCCGCGGAGCTAATACCTTCCCGGCAGAACGCCACGTGCGGCATCGCGTGATCCAGACCTGCGCCCAACACCAGCTGGCTGCTGTGAGTCAGCAAGTCCGGGACCTTCGACCACATGCGCTCCGTGGCCGCTGTAAGTTCCTGCGGAACCGGCTGACCCTGCTGCATGTATTCCGCCCCTTCGTCGGTCGTCAGCGAGCGGAAGATCTCCGGGTAGTTGTCCTCGAAGAAGTTATTGAGCTGCACCAGCTGCTCGGCAGGGGTCAGCGGCTCCACGCCTTCCTGCACATCGCGGTGTGCCCCCGGCAGGCTCGCGATATCGGAGTTCGGGGTGGCCCCCAGGGTCTTGGCGTTTTGATCAGTGCTGTTCTTCTCACCATCGGTCATGCCTTCGATCTTAGTTCCCCCTCCCAGACACGGCTCTGGTCGCGGCACCGGCATGCCCCGGCGGTCTACCAGCCCCACTCATTCAGGCCGTCTCCCGGCATAGATACACTGGGCAACACCCACAGCCAGTGGCAACGCTGGCCCCACGACCAAGGAAAGCGAAAATAGACGATGAGCGTCAACATCAAAACCACGCACGTCGGCAGCCTGCCGCGTACGAAGGAACTACTCGAGGTCAATAACAAGTTCGCCGCCGGCGAGATCGAGCGTGAGGACTTCCTGGGCATCCTGCAGGAGTCCATCGACAAGGTCGTCGCCAAGCAGCACGAGATGGGCGTGAGCATCATCAACGAGGGCGAATACGGCCACGTCACCAGCGGTGCCGTCGACTACGGCGCCTGGTGGAACTACAGCTTCTCCCGCCTGGGTGGGCTGACCATGACCGACGAGGACCGCTGGGCCAACCAGGAGGCTATCCGTTCCGAGCCGGGCAACATCCGCCTGACCAGCTTCGCCGACCGCCGTGACCGCACCCTCTTCCGCGAGGCATACGAGGACCCGGCCTCCGGCATCCTCACCAACCGCGCCTCCGTCGGTAACCCGAAGATCACCGGCCCGATCACCTACATCGGCAAGGACCAGATCGACACCGACGTCCAGCTGCTGACTAACGCCATGAAGAAGACCGGTGCCACCGAGGGCTTCGTCGCCGCCCTGTCCCCGGGGTCCGCGGCCCGACTGAAGAACGAGTACTACGAGACGGATGAGGACGTCGTCTGGGCCTGTGCCGACGCGATGGCGGAAGAGTACCGCGCCATCACCGATGCTGGGCTGACGGTATCCATCGACGACCCGTCGCTGGCGGAGTCCTGGGACCAGATCAACCCGGAGCCGTCCATCGAGGACTACCGGGCGTACATCCGCACCCGCGTGGACGCCATCAACCACGCCGTGAAGGATCTGCCGCGCGAGCAGACCCGCCTGCACATCTGCTGGGGTTCCTGGCACGGCCCGCACGTCACCGACGTGCCGTTCGGCGATATCGTCGAGGAGATCCTGCGCGCCGAGGTCGGCGGCTACTCCTTCGAGGGCGCTTCACCACGCCACGCCCACGAGTGGCGTGTCTGGCAGGACCACAAGCTGCCGGAGGGCACCGTGATCTACCCGGGTGTAGTCTCCCACTCCACGAATGTGGTGGAGCACCCGCGCCTGGTCGCGGATCGCATCATTCAGTTCGCTGAGCTCGTCGGCCCGGAGAACGTCATCGCGTCGACGGACTGTGGCCTGGGCGGTCGCCTCCACGAGCAGATCGCATGGGCGAAGCTGCAGTCCCTCGTCGAGGGTGCGGAGATCGCCAGCCGCGAGCTCAACGGCTAAAAGCCCGCAGCGTACGCTGCGGGCTTCGCCGGAGCCGCCGGCCTGCGACCCGCTGGCACTAGCGTCGGCTAGTACTTAGTCCCGGGCGGAGCTGCCCAGGAAGGGCTGGCTGGACCCCAGGAGTCCATACCCCTCGGAGGAGGACTGGCTCGAGCCCTGCAGGGAAGACTCGGTGGTGTAGTTCCCACCCTCGCCCTTGACCGGCAGGTCGTTGAAGCGGGCGATGATGAAGTCCAGACCATACGGAGCTCCAGTTGCAGCCTGGGCGAGGTGGTTGTACTCGCCGATCGGCGGCATGAAGTCATCCTTGTAGACGACGCTGGCGCCCTTATCGCGCCAGGTCTTCGCCAGGACCTTCGCCTGGTTGTACTCGACGTTGCGGTCGTAGCGACCGGAGACGATCATCACCGGAGCCTCTGGCTTGCCGTTACCGATCTTCTGATCCTCCAGCGCCTTCTGCGCCGCTGGCATGTCCTTGAGCAGCTCGGTCAGGGAGCGGCCATCCTTGGTCCAGTTGCGGGTCTCCTGGTGGCCGAAGTTGTCCATGATCTCGTCGGTGCACATCTCGGCGGTCGCGGCCAGGGCCTTCTCACCTTCCTCGTTGAGGTGCTCCTCCAGCAGCGGACGCAGCTCCGGGTAGCGGGCCAGCATGCCGTTGATGGTGAAGCCGATTGCGCCCATCAGGTCGGAGCCGTCGATATTCTGCTGCACGGCGTTCAGGTCTGCCGGTGGCGCGGAGGCGTAGGCACCCGCGACGTCGAGGTCCTTGCCGTAGTTCGGGGCCTCCTCGACGGCCGCGGTGGACGCGCCGCCACCCTGGGAGTGGCCGTAGAAGGCGACCTTCCCGAACTTCCCGCCATTCTTCTCGACGATGTTGCGCGCCGCGCGGCCCGCGTCGATCATCGCGTGGGCCTGGTCGAGGCGGTTCATGTAGGTGTGAACCTCGTCGGTGCCCATGCCGATGTAGTCGGTGACGATGACGCGCACGCCGTACTTGGCGAACGCGACGTCGTAGATACCCTCGAGGTTGACACCACGCCCGCTCTGGACCGGGTCCTGGAGGTTGTGCAGCGGCCAGTTGCGGGTCGGGGCGCACTTATCGCCTTGGCCGACGGTGCCGCGGCCGATAATGACGGTCGGGCGCTCGCCCTTACCCTTCCACTCGGCGCGCGGCTCCATGATGTAGCCAGTCACCGGGGTGAGCTCGCCGTGTGCGTTGGTGGTGGTGTACATGATGCGGTCGACGGTCTTCGGGACGTAGCCCTTCATGCCCCGCGGTGCGGGGTTATAAGGCACAGTCTCGGTCTTGAGGATCTCACCCGGAGTGGTCGTGGTGACGCCATCAGTGTCGTAGAAGGCGTCATGATCGCCCTGCTCCGGCGCCTTCCCCGTGCCGGAGGAACCGAGGGCCCCGCCCTCGCTGGAACCAACGGAGGACAGCGTTACGCCGAAATCCTGGTCCTTCGAGGAGGATTCGTCAGCGTGCGCGACGAACCCGGCCCCTGCGATCAGAGTGGTGGAAAGAATACTGGTGGCAATGAAAGATGCGGAACGAGCTCGCCACGGCCGTCCCCCTCGTGTGATCTTCGTCATAGGGGGGATTAAACATCACACGTTGGTAATTTGTTGGCAAAACGAAGTAATTGCTTTAAGAAAACTATATTTGCGCTGGTAGTGCCCCGTCCCAAACATGACCGTGGGCTGCCAGCCACCCCCCACAGTGGCGGCCGGCTTTCCCTAATCCGCGATGGCCTCCAGCGGAGGGGTACGACCCGCCTTGATCGCGGGCCAGGCGGCGGCAACCACGCCCACGAGCGCGGATCCAAGGAGCATAAGCACCAGTTGCAGCCACGGGACGGCGAGTTCTTCCAGCCCCTCCCCCGCGAGGACCGTGACGAAAGCCCAGCCCAGGCCGAGCCCGATGAGGACACCAACGATCGCCCCATACACCGCGATCTGCACGGCCTCCAGGGTGATCATGCGGCGGATCTGGCCGCGCATCGTGCCGATCGCGCGAAGCATACCGATCTCCTGGCGCCTCTCGATCACGTTCAATGCCAGCGTGTTCACGATCCCGAGGATGGCCACGATGATGGCTAGCGCCAGCAGCGCGTAGAGGATGTTGAGCATCTGGTCGACCATGACGGCAGCCTCACCCGAAGCCTCCGCTGGGGTGAGGACCTGTACCACGATGTAGTCCTTGGTTGCCTCCCGAAGCGCTTCTTGAAGCTCGCCCGGAGCGCTGTGGTCACCACCGCCCTCCCCCGGCACCGCTGTGACCATAAGGGCCATGATTTGGCCGGGCCACTGCCCCTGAGCGGAGGGCTGCACGCTCTCCACTCCGGCCCGGCTCAACACGTAGGGGCCGAGCGCCTGATTGGGCTCGTAGGTGCCGAGCAGAGGGAGTTTCTTTCCAGCCGAAACCTTGCCGAGGTGGGCTGGGTAGCTTTCGCCGACCTTCCAGCCGTGGGAGGCGGCGGTCTTGGTATCCGCGATGAAGCCCTCATCCGCGAGTTCTGTCTTGCCTTCAACGGTCTCGAGCACAATCCCGTCGTGGGGGTTACCCCCGTAGTAGTTCGCGAAGGGCTGCCCGGCGAAAGCGCCGATGCCCTCGATGTTCACGAGGGAGCTGCCCATCACTCCGACGGTACCCACCCCCGGGGTCTCCTGCACCGCACCGACGGCACCGTTGGGGACGGGGAAGCCGCTATTCGACGGACCCGTCGCCACGAAGTCGGCCTTCACTGCGGTTTCGGTCACCTCGGCCACGGAGGCCTTCATCGACGCTCCCAGCATCCCGACGGCTCCGACGAGCGCCAGTCCCAGGGTGAGGGCGAAGGCGGTGGTGGCGGTGCGCCGTGGGTTCCGGGCGGAGTTCTTCCGCGCGAGTGCGCCGACGGTGCCGAAAGGCAGCCCAACAACCCGGCCGATCGCTGGCACAGCGCGACGCGCGACCGCCGGTGAAGCCAGGAACGTCCCCAGGATGACAAGGACCGCAGCGACCCCGACCAGAATGGCCCGCGTCTTCGTGCTCCAGCCGTCGCCGAGCGCCCCGGCGAGGGCAATAGCGACACCGACCGCGAAGGCGAGCCCTCCGGCAATGGTGCGCCCCACCAGGGAGCTGGAGCTGCTGGCGTCACCGGAACGCATGGCCTCGACGGGGCGAGTGGCCCCTGCACTGCGGGCGGGTGCCCACGCACTGAGGATGGTGACGAGCACTCCGACGATCATGGGGAGCGCGACCGCCAAAGGTGTCAGGACGATCCCGCCCGCAGGGAGCCCCGCACCAGTGCTTTCGAGAACCGCATAGATGGCCTTCACTAGCCCCATTCCGGCAAGCACACCGAGAGCCGAGCCGAGGACGCCCACCACCGCGGCCTCGAAAACCACGGAAGCCGTGAGTTGGCCGCGGGAGACACCCAGGGCGCGGAGCAGAGCGAATTCCCGCATCCGCTGCGCCACGATCATCGAGAAGGTGTTGGCGATGATGAAGGTCCCTACCAGCAGGCCCACGAGCCCGAAGGCGATCAAAAAGTAGCTGACGAAACTCAGCGCCTTCGAAATCTCAGCGGAAAGCTCCTCGGAGACCTCCTCCCCCGTCTGAACGCTATAGGGGAATTCGGCAGCCAGGCGGTCAACAAGCTCGTCTGCGGTGGTGCCGGGGGCCGAGCCGACATAAAGAGTGCGCGGTTCCCCCGACTGTAGGAATTTCTCCTTGAAGGTCTCAGCGGCAACCGATAGACCGATGAAGCCGCCGGTTTCGATATCGGAATCGTAAATGCCGGTGACTGTCACCTCGTCCTGGTTCCGCGAAGTGACGACCTTCAGCCGGTCCCCGACCTTGACGCCATGAGTTTCTGCCGCGCTGGCGTTGATGGCCACTTCGCCGGCGGCTGTGGGCGCGGCACCGTCGATAATGTGCGTCTCGCCCTTCACCGATTCTTCGCCATTGTAGAAGGGCTGCAGCATCGTTGGCGCGGGGGCCGACTTCAAAGTCTCGCCGCTTGCCGTGGCGGCAACAGCTTGAACCTGGTCAGCGATGTTCACCTGGCTGACACCGGGCATCTGTTGGATACGACGCAGATCGTCATCACTGATGCGTCGGTTGGAGGGCGCTTGGGGTTGACCCGCTGCACGGTCAGCCGGTGCCCGCGTAGCATCCTCCCCAGCGCGCGTCGCTTGACCCCCGGCAACGGTTTCAGCGGTGTCACCAGAGTTGCGTGATTGCGAACCTGTGGACTGTCCGTCCGCACCGCCGCTGGAGCCTTCATGTGGCGAGGGCGAGGCACTGACCACTGCGTCGACGTTCTTCATCTCCCCGTCGACGAGCGAATCAAAGGTTCGGGAAAGCCCCGCTGTGAACATCAGGGAGCCGGCGATAAACGCGGTTCCAAGAATGACAGCGAGGACTGTCAGCAGCAGCCGGACCTTGTGTGCTGCAATGGAGCGAAAGCTCAAGCGCCCCACCGCAGCTGCCCCGCTGATGCAGGACCCATTGGCGCTCTGTGGCATCAGTAGTCCTCGATTCGGCTCATCGTCGAGAGGATGTCTTCGGCAGTTGGGCTTTCCAATTCGTGGACAACCTTGCCGTCCGCGAGGAAAAGCACCCGGTCGGCGTAACTGGCTGCCTTTGGGTCGTGAGTCACAATGACGACGGTCTGGTCGTCGTGGTCGACCGCTGTGCGGAGGATGTCGAGCACTTCTTGAGAACTGTTCGAGTCCAGGTTGCCGGTTGGTTCGTCGCCAAAAATGATCTCTGGTCGGGCGACGAGTGCGCGTGCACAGGCGACGCGTTGTTGCTGGCCACCCGAGAGCTCACTGGGTCGGTGGTTAAGTCGTTCTGCCAGGCCGAGGCGCGTGGTGACTTCTTGAAACCAGGAAGAATCAACCTTCTTGCCGGCAACGTCGAGCGGCAGGGTGATGTTTTCCGCGGCGGTCAGTGTCGGGACCAGGTTGAAAGCCTGGAAGATAAATCCGAGTCGGTCGCGGCGCAGGGTTGTAATCTGCTTTTCGTTGAGCTCAGAGAGTTCGGTCTCCCCGATATAGGTCTGGCCGCTGGTGGGGCTGTCGAGGGCCGCCATGCAGTGCATAAGCGTTGATTTGCCGGATCCAGACGGGCCCATGATCGCTGTGAAGCGGTTCTTCTCGAAGCCGATGTCAACATGATCCAAGGCAGTGACTTTGGCTTCGCCGTGCCCATATGTTTTGACCAAATCGATGGCGCGCGCGGCATCGCCGGTCGCGGAATCAGGGACGGCGTGTTCTTTAGCCTGCGTGTTCATGTTCTGGCCTCCAAGGCGCGAGGATCCGGCTTAAGTGGATAGTCACCAGTATGGTTGACCGAACAGAAAAGCAACAAACCCCAGGGACCCTGTGGCCGCGCCAGTTAGTCGAAAGGATGGACGGGCCGGCGCCTGGCTCAATATTAAATTAGTCTAGAAATGCAAAAAGCAGCGAGCGGAGCCAGTCCCCTTAGGACTAGATCCAGCTCGCTGCTTCTTGTTCTCAAGTTTAATGCCGGCGGCGTCTTACTCTCCCACACCCTCCCAGGTGCAGTACCATCAGCGCAGGTAGGCTTAGCTTCCGGGTTCGGAAAGGGACCGGGCGTGACCCCACCGCAAAAACCACCGACAAACACAACAGAACAACACACACCCAAACACACACAATGTGTTGGTGTGCCGTGTCATTCCAGACACTGCATAACAGACGCGAATACCACACTCATGACAACATTCACCTATTACGTGTGTGCTTCACACAACCAACCGGGCTGTGTGGTTTGTTACACTTCGGCCAATTAGTACCAGTCACCTCCACACCTCACAGTGCTTCCAGATCTGGCCTATCAACCCCATCATCTCTAGGGAACCTCAAAAGAAACCTCATCTCGAAACAGGCTTCCCGCTTAGATGCTTTCAGCGGTTATCCCTCCCATACGTAGCCAACCAGCCATGCCACGGGCGTGACAACTGGCGCACCAGAGGTATGTCCAACCCGGTCCTCTCGTACTAGGGTCAGCCTTTCTCAAGTTTCAACGCGCGCGGCGGATAGAGACCGAACTGTCTCACGACGTTCTAAACCCAGCTCGCGTGCCGCTTTAATGGGCGAACAGCCCAACCCTTGGGACCGACTCCAGCCCCAGGATGCGACGAGCCGACATCGAGGTGCCAAACCATCCCGTCGATATGGACTCTTGGGGAAGATCAGCCTGTTATCCCCGGGGTACCTTTTATCCGTTGAGCGACACCACTTCCACAAGTAGGTGCCGGATCACTAGTCCCGACTTTCGTCCCTGCTCGACCTGTCAGTCTCACAGTCAAGCTCCCTTGTGCACTTACACTCAACACCTGATTACCAACCAGGCTGAGGGAACCTTTGGGCGCCTCCGTTACACTTTAGGAGGCAACCGCCCCAGTTAAACTACCCACCAGGCACTGTCCCTAACCCAGATCATGGGCCGAGGTTAAGATATTCAATACGATCAGAGTGGTATTTCAACAACGACTCCACACCCACTAGCGTGAGCGCTTCACAGTCTCCCACCTATCCTACACAAACCGAACCGAACACCAATACCAAGCTATAGTGAAGGTCCCGGGGTCTTTTCGTCCTGCCGCGCGTAACGAGCATCTTTACTCGTACTGCAATTTCGCCGGGCCTGTGGTTGAGACAGCAGAGAAGTCGTTACGCCATTCGTGCAGGTCGGAACTTACCCGACAAGGAATTTCGCTACCTTAGGATGGTTATAGTTACCACCGCCGTTTACTGGGGCTTAAATTCTCCGCTTCGCAACAAAAATGTTACTAACGGGTCCTCTTAACCTTCCAGCACCGGGCAGGCGTCAGTCCGTATACATCGACTTAACCGTCTTCGCACGGACCTGTGTTTTTAGTAAACAGTCGCTTCCCTCTACTCTCTGCGACCACCACCAGCTCAACACGTCGTTCACCAGCAGTGGCCCCCCTTCTCCCGAAGTTACGGGGGCATTTTGCCGAATTCCTTAACCACAGTTCACCCGATCGCCTTAGTATTCTCTACCTGACCACCTGTGTCGGTTTACGGTACGGGCCATACATGCACTCACTAGAGGCTTTTCTCGACAGCATAGGATCACCAACATCCCCACAAACGGGTACGCATCACGCCTCACCCACAAAGCTGTACGGATTTACCAATACAGCGGGCCACACGCTTACACCACAATCCAATCAGTGGCTCGGCTACCTTCCTGCGTCACCCCATCGCTTGACTACAACAGATCAGGTCCCACGCATCCCAACACAACACACACAAAGTGCATGAAGCATCGTTCAGGGCGGTTAGTATCACTGCTTCACCATTGGTCGCACACATACGGGTACGGGAATATCAACCCGTTAACCATCGACTACGCCTGTCGGCCTCGCCTTAGGCCCCGACTCACCCTGGGAAGATTAACTTGACCCAGGAACCCTTAGTCATCCGGCGGATGAGTTTCCCACTCATCATTCGCTACTCATGCCTGCATTCTCACTCGCATAACCTCCAGCACTGGGTTACCCCGCACCTTCAACGGATCACACGACGCTCCCCTACCAACCCAACACACAATGTTGAGTTCCGCGGCTTCGGCGGTGTACTTGAGCCCCACTACATTGTCGGCGCAAAACCACTCGACCAGTGAGCTATTACGCACTCTTTCAAGGATGGCTGCTTCTAAGCCAACCTCCTGGCTGTCTAAGCGATCCCACATCCTTTTCCACTTAGTACACTCTTAGGGGCCTTAACCGGCGATCTGGGCTGTTTCCCTCTCGACAACGAAGCTTATCCCCCGCTGTCTCACTGCCGCGCTCTCACTTCACGGTATTCGGAGTTTGGCTGATGTCGCTAAGATAGTAGTCCCGCTAAACCAACCAGTAGCTCTACCTCCATGAAGAAACACACGACGCTGCACCTAAATGCATTTCGGGGAGAACCAGCTATCACGAAGTTTGATTGGCCTTTCACCCCTACCCACAACTCATCCCCTCAGTTTTCAACCTAAGTGGGTTCGCGCCTCCACGACGTCTTACCATCGCTTCACACTGGTCATGGGTAGATCACTCCGCTTCGGGTCCAGGACATGCCACTAAACATCACACTAGTTAGTATTCGCTTTCGCTACGGCTACCCCACCAGGGTTAACCTCGCGACATGCCGCTGACTCGCAGGCTCATTCTGCAAAAGGCACGCCATCACCCCACAAAAAGGGCTCTGACGGATTGTAAGCACACGGTTTCAGGTACTATTTCACTCCCCTCACGGGGTACTTTTCACCATTCCCTCACGGTACTCAATACACTATCGGTCACAACAAGTATTCAGGCTTACCGAGTGGTCCCGGCAGATTCACAGCAGATTCCACGAGCCCGCTGCTACTCGGGAAAAATGTCAACGCACACATTGCATGCTTTCACGTACCGGACTCTCACCGTCTACGGCAGGCCATTCCAAACCACTTCCGCTAACACACAACACACACGCGGGCCATGGCAGCAGCCCACAACAAAATCCCACAACCCCATACACGCAACCCCTGCCAGGTATCACACGCATATGGTTTAGCCATCATCCACGTTCGCTCGCCGCTACTAGCAGAATCATTATTATTTTCTTCTCCTGCGGGTACTGAGATGTTTCACTTCCCCGCGTTACCACCACACCACCTATGCATTCAGTGATGGGCGACCACACATAACCGTGGCCAGGTTTCCCCATTCGGACACCCTCGGATCAACGCTCTATTGGCAACTCCCCGAGGCCTATCGTGGCCTTACACGTCCTTCATCGGCTCATTGTGCCAAGGCATCCACCGTGCGCCCTTAAAAGTAACAAATCAAACACTAAGACACACACAAACACACACCACAAACGGTGCGCATCAGGTGAACAACAAAATCACAAGAAATTAGATACTCGCGTCCACTATACAGTTCTCAAACAACACGAACACCACCCACACAACCAACCACCACGGTCAGTCACACAGGACAGCATCCCAACAGGAACAACAACACATGCCATTCCAGACACCCAACAACGCAACAAACCAAACACACACAACTCGTGAACACAACAACACACACCAACAACCAACAAACGGTCACTGGCGGACACGCAAGCAAACCCCCACTACAGGGTTTCTAATGCCCACGATTCACCCACAAACAAATAAACAAAAACTCCTTAGAAAGGAGGTGATCCAGCCGCACCTTCCGGTACGGCTACCTTGTTACGACTTCGTCCCAATCGCCGATCCCACCTTCGACAGCTCCCTAACAAGTTTAGGCCACTGGCTTCGGGTGTTACCAACTTTCATGACGCGACGGGCGGTGTGTACAAGGCCCGGGAACGTATTCACCGCAGCGTTGCTGATCTGCGATTACTAGCGACTCCGACTTCATGGAGTCGAGTTGCAGACTCCAATCCGAACTGAGGCCGACTTTCAGGGATTAGCTCCACCTCACGGCATCGCAACCCACTGTATCGACCATTGTAGCATGTGTGAAGCCCTGGACATAAGGGGCATGATGATTTGACGTCATCCCCACCTTCCTCCGAGTTAACCCCGGCAGTCTCTTGTGAGTCCCCACCACAACGTGCTGGCAACACAAGACAAGGGTTGCGCTCGTTACGGGACTTAACCCAACATCTCACGACACGAGCTGACGACAACCATGCACCACCTGTACACCAGCCCCGAAGGGAAACTACATCTCTGCAGCGATCCAGTGTATGTCAAGCCCAGGTAAGGTTCTTCGCGTTGCATCGAATTAATCCACATGCTCCGCCGCTTGTGCGGGCCCCCGTCAATTCCTTTGAGTTTTAGCCTTGCGGCCGTACTCCCCAGGCGGGGCGCTTAATGCGTTAGCTACGGCACGGAAATCGTGAAAAATCCCCACACCTAGCGCCCACCGTTTACGGCATGGACTACCAGGGTATCTAATCCTGTTCGCTACCCATGCTTTCGCTCCTCAGTGTCAGTAACTGCCCAGAGACCTGCCTTCGCCATCGGTGTTCCTCCTGATATCTGCGCATTCCACCGCTACACCAGGAATTCCAGTCTCCCCTACAGCACTCCAGCTTGCCCGTATCGCCTGCACGCCCGGAGTTAAGCCCCGGAATTTCACAGACGACGCGACAAACCACCTACGAGCTCTTTACGCCCAGTAATTCCGGACAACGCTCGCACCCTACGTATTACCGCGGCTGCTGGCACGTAGTTAGCCGGTGCTTCTTATCCAGGTACCGTCACCCGAAGGCTTCTTCCCTAGCGAAAGAGGTTTACAACCCGAAGGCCGTCATCCCTCACGCGGCGTCGCTGCATCAGGCTTCCGCCCATTGTGCAATATTCCCCACTGCTGCCTCCCGTAGGAGTCTGGGCCGTGTCTCAGTCCCAATGTGGCCGTCCACCCTCTCAGGCCGGCTACCCGTCGTCGCCTTGGTAGGCCATTACCCCACCAACAAGCTGATAGGCCGCGGGCTCATCCTCCACCGAAAAAACTTTCCACCAACCACACTAAAGATTGGTCCTATCCGGTATTAGACCCAGTTTCCCAGGCTTATCCCGAAGTGAAGGGCAGATCACCCACGTGTTACTCACCCGTTCGCCACTCGAGTACCCCTGCAAGCAGGGGCCTTTCCGTTCGACTTGCATGTGTTAAGCACGCCGCCAGCGTTCGTCCTGAGCCAGGATCAAACTCTCCATAAAAGCCATGAGGCCCAAAACAATGAAGAGCCAACATCAACTGGCTAAACAAAAATAATAAAAGAACTACTGACAAGAAATTAACATCGTCACTCAGAAAACAAATGACAACAATCCTTGATAAGTAGACACGAAAACCACACCAAACACAACGTTTTGGCACAGCTTCAGGCGTATTCACAACCAATCACCACACACCACAAAAATAGTGCGTCGAGCTGGTTATGCCACAATTTTTAACGACCATCACTACACAACAAACAATTGTGTAGACACCTGCATCAAGGACCTTTTCGCAAAGCCCCCGAAACACACTAAACAGTGCATCAAGCGACAGTCGGTGGCATGAACAACACCCACGTATCAACCACTCCCCACCACCAATTAACGGTGGCGCGTCAGAGCAGACTGCATCATCATGTTCCAAGTCATGTATAAAAAATCAAACAAATCCCAACCACACAAAAACTGTGTGTCAGAACCGTTGATCTGCTTGGTTCATCACGCTATTGAGTTCTCAAACAACATATGCACACAACAATCCACAACCACACCCAGTGGAGCTTCACGTTGAGGCGGATTCCAACCCTATCACCCACATGAACCAGAAGCAAACCAGAGAAAAACTCACGATCACTTGGCGTTCACACACTCGGTGACAAGAAACAAGACCGAAAGGGAAATCCAACCACCCGGTAATAACCGGCGATCTTGCAGGATTGCTAAGCTACACCATCCAAGAACCAGATGCAAACACAGAAGCAAAACCCTTCTTAAGGATCTTGATTCCCCCGTGTGCACCGGGCCTGTCGGCCTCGCTTGCAGATCAATAATCTACACACACCCCACAACAAACACAAAACCCCAGGTCAGAGTTCCTTCCGACCCAGGGTGTTGGTGCTTATGTCCCGCGTTGAGCGGTGTCCGACTGCGCTATTAGCGCTCCACGCGGCGAATGTCCGCGCCGAGGTCACGAAGTGTGCCAACAAAGTCCTCGTAGCCACGATCGATGTGAAAGACGTCGTGGACCTCCGTCTCTCCATCGGCAATCAGCCCGGCGAGCACCAGCCCCACCCCGGCCCTGATATCCGAGGACCACACCGGCGCAGAGGACAACTGACGTCCTCCCCGAATGACCACATGGTGACCATCGACGCTGGCGTCCGCACCAAGACGGACGAGCTCGTCGACGAAGCGAAAGCGTGATTCGAAGATGTTCTCCGTGATAACGCTCATCCCCTCCGACGCCACGCACAACGCGATCGCCATCGGCTGCAGGTCAGTCGGGAAGCCGGGGAATGGAAGAGTCTGATAGTCAACCGCAGTGGGCTTGGATTCCTGCACCACGCGGAAGCCCGTCGGATAGGTCTCCACCCGCGCGCCGGCGAGCTTGAGCTTTTCCAGCGGAAGGTGCAGGTGTTGCGGGTCGATGCCGCCGACGGTCACATCCCCTTGGGTGATCGCCGCAGCATATGCCCACGTGCCGGCGACGATGCGGTCACCTACTACCTCGTGCTCTACCGGGTGCAGCTTCTCCACGCCGGTCACGGTGATGACATTCGAGCCGCCACCCTCTACCTTCGCACCCATCTCATTGAGCATGTCGCACAGGTCGACGATCTCCGGCTCGCGAGCCGCGTTATCCAGGACGGTGACGCCATTCGCCAAAACCGCCGCGGTCAGGATATTCTCCGTCGCTCCCACCGAAGGGAAGTCAAGCTTGATCTCCGCACCGTGCAAGCCGTCGGTTTCCGCGACCACGCAACCATGCTCAATGCGAGTGGTCGCACCGAGGGTCTCCAGCCCGGTCTGATGCATATCGAGGGGGCGGGAGCCAATGGCGTCGCCACCCGGGAGGGCGACCCGCGCACGGTGGCAGCGCGCGGTCAGCGGCCCAAGAACAGCGACGGACGCACGGAACTGGCGGACCGCATCGAAGTCCGCGTCGTGATTGATCTCCGCTGGGACGTCGATGATGACGGTGCCGCCGTCGAGCTCGACGTCGCAGCCAAGGCCGCGAAGGACGTCCGCCATATAAGGAACGTCCGAAATCTGCGGGCAGTTCTTCAGGACGGTCCGGCCTTCGGCGAGCATGGCAGCGCTCATGAGTTTAAGCACGCTGTTTTTCGCGCCGCTGACTTTCACTGCGCCCTGCAGCCGGGCGCCTCCATTCACCACAAAACTGTCGTTCACAACAGCCAAGGATACGCGTTAAAACCTTGCCTAGCTGTCGGCCGACGTCCCGCGTGGTGTGGCTTGGACATCATGCGGGACATTGGAGGTCCCGCATGATCGCCGGATTTTAAGGCAGTGCGCCGATACGACGGGCAGCATTGACTGCCTCGTATCGAGTGTGAGCACCAAGCTTGCGCATGACGGAGCGCAGGTAGCTCTTCACGGTTTCCGCACCGATGCCCATTTCCTCCGCGGCCTCGA
Organism: Corynebacterium urealyticum DSM 7109; assembly: GCF_000069945.1. Classification (NCBI taxonomy): domain Bacteria; kingdom Bacillati; phylum Actinomycetota; class Actinomycetes; order Mycobacteriales; family Corynebacteriaceae; genus Corynebacterium; species Corynebacterium urealyticum. Next base: position 1,857,256 of record NC_010545.1, read on the forward strand.
CATTCGTGTGGCCGAGGGCGACGCAGGACAAAACGTCCAGCTCGCGGGCGGACAACTTGGTGGTCTGTTTGACGCGGACCGGGGAGACCATCTGGGTGCACAGTGCCTCCAGGTCGCGGCGGAGGGTCTCATCCTCCACGCGGCCAGCGAGCATACGCAGCTTGGAGTGCGTCGCACGGACCTGTTCCCATTCGGCACTGTTCAACGAGCCGGAAGGCTTCGGTGCGTCCTCAGCAGCCTTGCCTTCCGAGGCGGACTGCGAAGGTTCACCGGAGGCACGCTCGCGCAACGCCTCGTTGATAGCGAGTTCCTGCTCGAGGCAGCGGGCGGTCATGGTCACTTCCTCAAGGACCTTGTCCCCCAGGCGAGCTCGGGAGTGGATTCCGGCGTAGAGAACCCCCTTCAGCGAGCGGCTCACGATCACCGGCACGGCAACGAGCGAGTGCAGGCCTTCGTCGCAAATGAGGGAGTCGTACTCATGGCTGATGGCCTTGGCGCGGGTGTAGTCGGAGACACCGACCGGGCGCCGGGTCGCCATGACGCGTCCGCCGACGCCTGCGGCGCTGACCACCTCGAGGTTTTCCAGCGCAGGGGTACGAAGCCCGATCCAGTTAACGATTTGGAGCTTCTTCGGACTCTTGACTTCCCCGTACATGGTGACGGGGATTGCCGTTTGCTCCTTGAGGTAGTCCAGGGCCTTCTGGACTGCTTGATCGTCATCGTTTAGACGCCGCTTTTCCACGGATCACTCCCTTGTGTGCGGGAAGGACACCGCGCAGGGCGCGGCACTTCCCCAGCGACCAACCACGAGCACCGGTTTAGCGCCGCCGGTGCTCCTGGCACTGTTACCCAGCGGCCCGGCCGGCGCGGTGCGCCAAAGCGGGCCGAAGTTTTTCCACCAAACACTCCCCCATTTAGGGGTTAGTGGATGGTAAAGCAAAGTATAGATCACCCGCTAACTACCCCCAAAATCCCCCCGCTAAAGCGAAAACCGCCCGTGCGCCAAGCCCTCAATCAGGCAACGCACAGGCGGTTAGCAGAATCCACACCATGAACCCCACTCGCTCAATCCTTCACGCTAGCGGCGAGACAACCCCTCCGCTTCGATGCGCCCCAGGCCCTTATCGATGGTGTTATCCGCATCGCCCAGGATCTTGCGCGCGACCATGCCGCCGACCATCGGAATTGGGACACTCACGTCCACCGATACTTCAACGACGACGTCGCTGGACTGCGGATCCTTGCGCTGCGGGGTGTAGGTGAAGTGCATACGCATCTCCCCCAGCCCCTGCGGCAGAGGCATGGCGGTTTCGGCAACGCAGGTCTCCCCCGTCAGCGGCTCGACGATGGTGGTTTGCTGGAGACGCATCGGCTGCTTCGAATCCTCCTCCGCGCCGGACTCGGCCGCAGATCCCTCGGCAGCCGCGGCAGGCGTGATCTCTACCTGAAGGTGAGCGGTAACCTGCCCTTCCGGAGTCCGAGCAATATCCGAGTCGACGATCTCGACCGTCGAGCCATCTGTGGGCTGGTCGACGTGCAGCAGGTAGTCTTCGCTGCTCAGCACTCCGTACGCCTCTGCTGGCGAGAGCGCGATCGTCCTCTTGAAGGTCTTCTTCTTTGCCATGTTTCCTAGTGTGCCCCGTTGTTTTCGAAAAACCTAAGCCCACTCATCCCGTAACCGCCGAACAAGTGGCGATCTTTAGCGGTGCTTCCACTCCGGCTTGCGCTTCTCAACGAAAGCGGCCATGCCTTCCTTCTGGTCCTCCGTGGCAAACAGGGACCAGAAGGCATCGCGCTCACTGAGCAGCCCCTGCCGCAGGGTGGTCTCGTAAGCGGCGTCCACAATGTCGGTCGCGGCGGTGGAAGCAACCTTGGACATGCCCGCAACCTTGGCGGCGACCTCCTGGACCGCCTCATCGAATCCCTCGGCGGGTAGCACGCGGGACACCAGCCCGGAGCGCTCCGCTTCCTGTGCATCCATCATGCGGCCCGTGAGGATCAGATCCATCGCCTTGGCCTTGCCCACCGCGCGAGTCAGGCGCTGGGTGCCACCCATGCCTGGAATGATGCCCAGGGTGATTTCTGGTTGGCCGAACTTGGCCTTTTCGCTGGCCAGCAGGATGTCCCCGATCATCGCAACCTCGCAGCCACCGCCGAGCGCGAAGCCGTTGACGGCCGTGATGATTGGGGTGGAGACCTGCGCAACGCGCTCCCACTCCAGGAACATCTTCTTCTGACGGATCTCTGGGTAGGTCTCGGACTGCATCTGCTTGATGTCAGCGCCCGCGGCGAAGGCCTTATCGCTGCCAGTGATGACAATCGCGCCGATATTCGGGTCCTGATCGAAGCCCTCAACTGCGTCCACGACGGCGTGCATGAGTTCGCTGTTGAGTGCGTTGAGAGCCTCCGGGCGATTGAGTCGGATCGTGGCGACGCGGTTATTGGTGCTGGTGAGGATGACGTTCTCGCTCATCGTGACCTCTCTTCTTCTGGGGTATGCGCGTGAAATTGTTTCGCTGTTTTCTTCCGCTGCCCATTGTGCCCATTTTTGTTAGGGACGTCACCAGCTTGGCCAATTCCCGTCTTCACCATTGCCTCACAACCCCAAGGGCGGGTATCATAACGGATAGACAGATCAGTCTATTTTACTTCAGGCTGATTCGCAACCAGGAAAGGTAAACCAGAAAATGGCAAAGATTTACGAGAACATCACCGAGCTCATCGGCAATACCCCGCTGGTCAAGCTCAATAAGCTCACCGAGGGTTACAAGGCTGATGTGGTACTGAAGATCGAGTCCGCCAACCCAGGCAACTCCGTGAAGGACCGTATTGGTCTGGCTATCGTTCAGGCTGCCGAGGACGCCGGCGAGCTCAAGCCGGGCGGCACCATTATCGAGGCAACCTCCGGCAACACCGGTATCGCACTGGCCATGGTCGGCGCGGCTCGCGGTTACAAGGTCGTCCTCACGATGCCAGAGACGATGTCTAACGAGCGTCGCATCATGCTGCGCGCTCTTGGCGCTGAGCTGGTACTCACCCCGGGTTCCGCCGGCATGCAGGGTGCAGTCGATAAGGCCAACGAGTTGGTCGAGTCCACCGAGAACTCCATCCTGGCCAGCCAGTTCAAGAACCCGGCCAACCCGAAGAAGCACTACGAGACCACGGGCCCGGAGATCTTCGAGGACACCGACGGCAATGTGGATATCTTCGTCGCCGGCATCGGCACCGGTGGCACCATTTCCGGCGCCGCGAAGTACCTGAAGGAGAAGAAGGAGAGCATCGAGATCGTCGGCGTCGAGCCGGCCGATTCCCCGCTGCTGACCGAAGGTCGCTTCGGCCCACACAAGATCCAGGGCCTGGGCACGAATTTCTTCCCGGAGACCCTCGATAAGGACGTCCTCGATCGCGTGATCGACGCCCCTCTCGAGGAGGCCGTGAAGACCGCCCGCGAGCTCGCGGTCACCGAGGGCATCCTGGGCGGTATCTCCGGCGGCGCAGCCGTCTGGGGCGCACTGCAGGAGGCTCAGAAGCCGGAGAACGAGGGCAAGACCATCGTCGCGATCCTGCCGGACTTCGGTGAGCGCTACGTCTCCACCCTGCTCTTCGAGGACCTGCGCGACTAGAAGAGGCGATGCTCCGGGCTCACCCGAGTCCGGATACAGCCCGCTCACTCTCTGCACGCCACCGCCGTTGGCACCCGGAATTAAAGTTTCGGGAATACGCCACGGCGGTGGCGTGCTGCATATGATGAGTATGCTTCCCTCCAACTGATGAAACGGCCTGCTGGAATGCCCAACCCGGCAGCACAGGGAGCAAAAATTCGATGTGAAGAAAGAGGATCGCGCGTGAGCATTTTTGCCACGATCCGGGAGGATCTGAAGAACGCCCGCCTGCACGACCCCGCCGCACGAGGCGATCTGGAAAATGCCATCGTGTATTCCGGCCTCCATGCCATTTGGGCGCACCGCGTGTCCCACAAGATGTGGAAGCGCGGTTGGAAGGGGCCAGCACGGATTCTGGCGCAATTCACCCGCTTCCTGACCGGCATCGAAATTCACCCCGGTGCGACGATTGGTCGGCGCTTCTTCATCGACCACGGCATGGGCATCGTCATCGGCGAGACGACGGAGATTGGCGACGACGTCATGCTCTACCACGGGGTGACCCTCGGCGGACAGGTACTAACTCAGACGAAGCGCCACCCCACTATTGGAAACGGTGTCACTGTGGGCGCGGGCGCGAAGGTGCTGGGCCCGATCACGATTGGCGATAACTCCGCCATTGGTGCCAACGCCGTCGTGACGAAGGACGCGCCCGCTGACTCGATCCTCACCGGTATCCCGGCGAAGGTGCGCCCGCGCCAGAAGGACCAGCGCACCCCGCTGGTGGACGCGGTGCACTGGGTCGCGGAAATGCAGAAGAGGAGCCCCGCCGAGGGATCGGGCGACGCGGGAAAAAATACCGCGAATGAGCCCCAGAGCGCGGCCGGTGGCGACGGCTCGAAGGCCGCCCCGTCGAGCCCCGATAACGACGTCGACGGCGCCGTCTAGGACCTACTCGACGACGAGGTCGCCGTAATCGTCCTGGTTCTTCTCGACGAATCCCGCCACGGCCGAGCAGGTCGGGCGAACCTTCAGCCCCTCCTCGCGGGTGGCATCCAATGCCGCTGCGATGAGGGGATTTGATAGTCCCTGGCCCCGGAATGCCGGGTCCACGACGGTGTGGTTGAAGTCGCGGACGCCGTCGGTGTCCTCGAATGCGGCAAAACCTGCCTGCTCGCCGTCCACCTCGATGACGAAGCGGGCGGCGTCCTTGCGGACCTGTCGCTGGGAATCTGATGCGGTCATGGCACTCCCCTTTCGCTGGGTTGGGTTAGCCCACCACGGAGGACGGGCCTTGAACCTGCGATTTTACGCGGGATAGCTGCCGACTCAGGTGCTCGAGAGGAACCGGGTTAAAGGACAGAATGGGGCCCGGCCCCCGACAGATGTGGCCGCACCCCACTTCCCAGCAGGCCAGAGTCATGGTATGCCGCATGATGCGCACCCATAAACCCCTTAATTAGGTTGGTGAAGGTCTTGGGCCACCGGAATCAGTGCTGCATGTCAGCGCAAACGAAGGTTACTCGGACGTGCTTTCACGACTCGGTGGCTGCGTGAAGTAATAAGCTCACGGTCTGCCGCACCCAAGACACAACGGATGGGCTCGGCTCCGAAGCGATCCTCGAACATATCGACACATGCGCTCATCCCGGCGTACGCCAGTCGAGCCCCACTGCGAAAAAGATGACGCCGTCTTAAGACCTCACTGACCCGCCGCGGTTCAGCGTTATCACGCTTCAGTTCGCGGATTTGTTCTTGGGCATCCGTGGACACACCCGACTTCCGACCAGTGTCGATCTTGGCTTGTCCCACGAATTTTTTCCATCGTCGGGTAAATAAATAATATCTAAAGTAACCTGCTAGGTCCCGGTTCTCTCCTTCCGCTCTTGCCGCTCGCTCACTGAGGTTCATAAAATGCCGTCACTGTCTTGCGCTTCCCATCGACTTCTATAGTTCCTCCGTAAGGAATGATATATTGGGGGCGCAAATGTCCAATAGGTAGCCCCAATACTCTAGGGAGCCTATCGTTGTAATTAGCTATTTCACAGGAAATAGCCCTGAGAAGTCTTATTGCATCTCCTGGACTCGGCGAGGCTACTCGCTGCCCTCTTTGGTTGCTTGAATACGGCGGTAGACCGAAAAGGAAAGCTCCTACGGAGTGAAAGTATCCCGATTCTCCGAAAGCTCTCACGAGTTTGAGGACATTGCCGTCCCCTAGGTGCTCATCAGAAAGCTCCAGGAAGAGAATAGCGCCCTGCAGTTGCCGCGGAGTCGGCAGGTCATTCATTACTGCAAGCTGTAGAAGTGTTTGCACGCACCCTCCCCAAGATCGACCTCTAATAGTCCTCCGCTCGCCCGCCCAGAGATATTCAGGATAAGGAGCCCGAGGCCCCACCTCAGTCAGGGCGAGTGGAGACTGCCAATCTTCCCCTCTTACTTCGTAGTCTCTGGGCTTTACTAGCTGCAAAGAACCCTTCCTATCCAGGATCTTCTTAATCGAAGCTGACTGAATCCGGTCCACAGATGGTCCCGGTCCGAGTTGAACTTGCGTTGACCCACCATAGTAACTGGTTCTTCCTAACTTCCATAAGAAATTGTGGATTGCTGTGTTATCCGAGTATCCAACAAATGGGGTTACACTTTTGGCTAGAACACTATGGTCAAGGTTCTTCAGTAAGGTAATTGCGTCGTTCCCGCCGACCACAGAGAAAATAGCCTTGCAGTTTTTCTGACGACTTGCATTGTTAATGTCGTTAGCTCTTTTTTCCGCGGAGAGCTTTTCTTTAACCGATGGGTACTCTACAGGCGGAAAACCAAATTCAGTATTAATTCTCCGCATCGCTTGCTCGTGTACAGCCGGTCCAATTAGCGCAGCTGGCGATGAAGGTGCGACCACAGCGATGTGGTTGCGATCTATATCGTATGTCTTCATTTTATTTAGCTTTTCGTCTTGAACAATCTGGGGAGAGTGTCCGATTGTTTGTGTGCGGGGGCTTGGTTTACAAGTAGTCCGCGAATCGGTCGGGGTATGCCACGGCTAGTTGGTTGATGGCTTGTTTCCACCCGGTGGCTTTCGCCCCTTCAATATAGCCGTTGCATTCGATGTCGCGCTTTGCTTTTTTCGCTCGCTGGGCAGCGCGCTTGTCTTCGATGTTGCAGATCATCAGCCACAGCGTTTTCAGCGCCGCGGTGTCGTTCGGGAATTGCCCGCGGTTACGGGTAGCTTTACGCAGTTCAGCGTTGAGCGATTCGATCGAATTCGTGGTGTAGAGCACCCGGCGGGCCGCTGGCGGGAACTGTAAAAACGGCACGAACCGGTCCCAGGCGTCGCGCCAGACTTTGACCGATTGCGGGTATCTCTGGCCCAGTTCACTGGCCTGGAACGCGTCCAGGGCGTCGCGGGCGGTGTCCTCGTTGGCGGCCGTGTAGACCTCACGTAGCGCACGGGAGACAGATTTGCGGTCCTGATGCGACACCCACCGGTTCGAAGCCCGAATCAGGTGCACAATGCAGGTTTGCACCATGGAATTCGGCCAGGTTGCCTCGACAGCTTCCGGCAAGCCTTTCAGCCCGTCGCAGCACACGATGAACACGTCCTGGACGCCACGGTTGGCCAGATCCGCGCACACCGATGCCCAGAATGCAGCGCCTTCATTATCGGCAATCCACAATCCCAGGATGTGCTTGATGCCGTCCATGTCGACACCAACCGCCATGTAGCAGGCCTTATTGACCACGCGGTGACCGTCACGGATTTTCACGCGTAGCGCGTCGAGGAAGATCACCGGGTAAAACTCGTCGAGCTGGCGGTTTTGCCAGATCATGACCTCGTCTAACACCGCATCGGTAATGGTGCTGATCGTATCCGGGCTCATATCCACCCCGAGCGTGGTCGCGAGGTGATGCTGAATATCGCGCACTGTCATCCCACCGGCGTATAGCGAGACGATCATGTCGTCGAGCTCTGTGAGCCGACGTGCGCCCTTGGGCACCATCTTCGGAGTAAACGTGCCAGCACGATCCCTGGGCACGGTCACTTCCACCGCGCCGTAGCCAGAATTGACGGTCTTGGTGTACGACCCGTTGCGGTGATTGCCGCCGTGCACGGGTTCAACCTGGGCTTTGGACTTGCGGTCGGAGTGGCTATAGCCCAAATGCGCATCCATCTCCGCCTGCAGACCAGCGTTGATTGATGCCTGCAGCAGGCCTTTGACCAGCTCGCTTGCATCATCAGCGGAGGTCGACAGCTCGCTGATCAGGCTAGCCAGCTCAGGATTTTCCATCAGCTTCTCGCTGATCTCGTTGACCCTCGCCGGGTCATGGCCTTTCTTCGGTGACACAGTAGTCATTATCGGTGACACTCCTTCTCGATCAGAGCCTCACACACAAACTTCCTGACACCCTCCAATCTGGGGAGTTCACGTCCTTAGCGTACTCTTTCAATTCGAAAAGAAACCACCCGATGGCGCTGCAAAAAATGCGGCGTCTCCCGCACCAAACACCGACCCGACATCACCAACACCGCAGCCTTCACCCAATTCATCAACCACTGCACCACTGGCACCAGCCTGACCACCCTCGACGACCAACGCCTCCTCGAACGCGTCTGCCCACCAATCATCGCCGTCATCGACGGCGGACAGGGAGCCTACAGCGCCATCAAAAAATGCTGGCCAACCACCCGCATCCAACGCTGCCTCGTCCACGCCCAACGCGTGGTACGCCGACACACCACCAGCCGACCACGCACCGACGCCGGACGAGCAATCTACCAACTCGCCCTGAACCTCACCAGCATCACCACACTCGACCACGCCGCACAATGGGGCGCACAACTCCACGACTTCGCCACCATCTACCGAGCCTGGATGAACGAAAAAACCCTCACCAAAGACCCCGCAACCGGCACCTGGATAACAACCTGGACACACCCCAACGTCCACAAGGCCTACAACAGTCTCAACCACCTCTGGCGGTCCGAGATGTTGTTTGTCTACCTCAACCCGCCTGACGGGGTACTTGAACCTGACCAAATAAAACGCGCCACCAACAGCCTGGAAGGCGGCATCAACGCCCAGCTCAAACTGCTTGCCCGCACACACCGCGGCAGATCCGGTGAACACCAACGCCGGATGCTGGATTGGTGGCTGTATCTGCAAACGGAACTGCCTGACGACCCCGTTGAGATCGCCAGGCAGTCCAACTGGGGCCAGGACCAACTCGCCAAAGTATCCACCCTGACCCAACACGAGAACCAAACCGACCACGAAACTGGACGACCAGCCCTCTACGGCAACGCTATCGACACCGACTACACACATTCAATCGGCATCCAAAAAGGCCACATCTAACCCCGCGACACGCCGGAGTCAGACACACATTTGGGGACGCGGACATTTTGTTGGACAGTTTCGGGTCACGCTACATGAAGTTTTCGGTAGGCGGTGATACTCACACCGCCTAGACTGGTTTTGATCCGGTGGTTGTTATAGAACTCGATGTATCGCGCGATGGCTTCTTCGAGCTCTTTGGTGGTTTGCCAAACCTTGCCGTAGTACATCTCATTTTTCATACGGCCGAAAAATCCTTCACACGCTGCGTTATCTGGGCTGCAACCCTTTTTAGACATTGAGCTGACAATCCCGTATTTAGCGGTCAAACTGCGCCAGGTGCTACCGCGGTAATGTGCACCCCGGTCAGAATGAAGCACCAGGGAACCATCTGCTTCTGGCTGCTCCGCTTCAATGGCAGCAAGCAGGGTTTCCTGCGCCAACTCCATAGTGGGGTGCACGCTTGTTTTCGCGGCGACGACCTTGCCGTCAAAACAGTCGATTATGGCAGAGAGGTACACGCGACTATCGTGAGCTGCAAAAACACTGATGTCAGTTAGCCACAACTTGTTTGGGCTGTCAGCGTGAAAATTACGGTTCACCAAGTTGTCCGGAGCTGGTGAAATTTCTCCCTGATAGCTGGAGTACCTCCACTTGCGTTTCGGAAAGCGGGGCACGATTCCTTCTTCGCGCATGAGGCGACGAACAACCTTCTCGCTGATGATGATCCCACGATGACGCAACTCCCACCACATGCGTCGATAGCCGTACGTGTTGTCCGACTGCGCGTCGATGGCATGGAGTATGTCACGGATATGCTCGTGCTTATCGGGCCGGCTGCGTTGTTGAAGGTGGTAGTAAAAACTCGATTGTGCAAGGCCGATAGAGGCGAGCAGCATCGGCAAGGGGAAGTCAGGGCGTAGCGCGTCAACCACTGCGGTCTTTTGTCTATTACTGAGCTGACCTGGGATGACGCTGACGTCTTTTTTTACAAGCTCCAGCTCCTTTTCCAATACAGCTTTCTCGACCAGCAGCTTGGCCATCTGTTCTTTCAGTTCAGATGGATCATCCGGCAAAGATTTTTCAAGGGCTGCTCGGGTGGGGATGCGAGCACGTTCTTCTCGTTCCTTTTTCGACATCAGCCCCCATTGTCCCTCTTCACGATGGCGTTGTGTCCAAGAATAGACGCTCATTTTTGACCTCAGCCCACATTCTTGAGCGATGTCAGCTGGGCTCCAGCCGGCGTTGAAAAGTTCGACAGCACGAAGCTTGACCTCAAACGGGTAACGCGTCAAGGTTTTCGCCTGCTTACGCGGTCTACCTGGAGTGGTGGGTTCACGCAACCATTTGTACAGCGTCCATCTCCCCGGATACCCCAGCTGCCGGGTCGTCTTCGTCACCGACTGAGTGCGCTTATAAACCTCAATCGCTCTGCGACGCTGCTGATCTGTGTACGAACGGTTCATAAGTGGAATCCTCCAAGATCCCGTCCGCATCCCCTTTTGTCGTTTAACCCCCTTACCCCCCCTAGAACTTAAGGCATGCAACTATAAAGCAAAAGCCCCATCCGTTGGGATGGGGCTGGGAGTGTGGCCAGACCCGGGATCGAACCGGGGACCTTTCACTTTTCAGGCGAACGCTCTACCGACTGAGCTATCTGGCCGAGAAGCCTGAGGCTTCACAGCGACCCTGACGAGACTTGAACTCGCGACCTCCGCCGTGACAGGGCGGCGCGCTAACCAACTGCGCCACAGGGCCGTGTGCTATCGCACGAGTGGTAACTATACCCAGCGGTTAACGTGGGCACAAATCACGGCCAACATGCACACATCGCAGCAGGTAGATAGGCATTTTAAAGGGCGCCTTTTCGGGCCATGCAAGCTGCTTTTTATAGGTTTTACCCCTCCACCATGGCAGCTTAGCGCTCCCGCAGCTCCGGTACCGATGACACTAATTGGCACTAATCGCAGAGGGTCACCATGTCGATCAGTTTTTCGGGGGCACCGAGGCGGCGCAGCCGAGCATCGGAGAAGCACGGCCCCTGCATGCCGGAGGTGGTCACCCCGTCGGCTTCCACCTCACCCCATTCGGCGCCGTCGAAACGTTCGACCCACACGTGATCAGTGCCGTTACGCCCCGCCCGCATCCATCGCCCATCGCAGTACATGGAGACGATTTCACCGGGTCGGGTGTTCGAGTTGGACTCAAGATAGGGGCACTCGCCCTTCTTCACGCGCTGCGGTTTCGGCCGCGCGCGCTCCCGCTGCGGCTCAGTCCTCTCGTCGGCATCGCCCGAAGCATCGTTCCCCTCCCCTGCACCATCATTCTGAACATCGGACGGCGGCGGGCCAGCCTTAGTGATCGTTTGAGTCACGGTAGGGCGATCGGCTGCGGAATCGCTAGCTTCGTCGGCACAACTAGCCAACAGCAGTGACAGGCTGAGCGCAGCGAGGCAGGATCCAGCCCGACGAGCGACGCCGAACTGCCGCCGGGACAAACTTCGGTTGAGGCGCATAACAGGAGTCTGGCACAGCCTTTGGAACTTTTTAAGGCCATTGCCAATCTTCAGCTAGGCAGTCGCCCGCTGAAGATGACTCACGAATTCTCCTAGCACCCCACGCTCCCGCATCTGCAAAAGGGCGTGCCGGGTCATCTCCATCTGCATGGACACCGCGCCACCCTCAGCACGGTGATCCTTGACGATGCGGTCCACGCACTGCGCGATATCCTCCCCTGCCTGCAGCCGCTCCGCTCGCATCCCCGTCTGGAGCCCCTTTTCCGAGCGCAATGCCTTATTCCCGATCGCCTGCTCCGCGGTGAGTTCCGTATAGGACAGGTTGAAGTAATCCGGCAGCCCTGCCCGCGCCAGATCGCGCATATAGGCGATAGGGCGCGTAGCGATCGGCACCGGCACGGTGACACTGTCCGGAGTCCGGAACACCCCGGTCGACTTCGTCTTTCGCAGGTATTCCTGCGCACCCGGAACTGCAGCCTCCTCGAAATACTCGCGCTGGGCAGCGCCAGCAATAATGTCTGCAAAGGTGGCGGCATAGAAGCTGTCGTTCAGGGACACCGAGCCGGAGCCAGACGGGATCAGCATGCCCTGCGAATTATCGCTCAGCGAGCCCTGCTGACCGATAATCACGTAACCGTCGGAGGTCAGGACCAAGGTCGAGGAGCCGATGACATTCGCCGCCTTGCTCTCGATGAGGTCGATGAGGGCGCCGTCGTCCTTATTGACGATGATGGAGCTGCCGTCGAACAGTAACTCGTCGTATCCCGGGGTGTAGTAGACGTTATCGACGACAAGATTGGATGTGATGTGGTCGAAGTAGCCGATGGGATGCAGCTGAACGACGGGGCTCGTCCAATCAGGGTCGCAGGCCATGCCCAGAAGCTTCCCGTTGAACATCGCGCGCCCCTGCGCGTAGTGACGGCGCAAATTCAGGTACTTAAACTGCTCCAGATCCTTCGGCAGCCGGTACCTGTAGGAGGAGAACTCCCACGGCTTCTCCAGGCCACCGTCCTGGATGAATTCATCGACCCGTTCCGAGGCGAGGTACGGGCGACCGTCGACCTCCCGCTTCTCGAAATCGTGCTCACGCTGATAGTCCGAGAGGCTCGCCGAGGCGATTTTTGCGGGACGTGAGCTCCTTGCGTGAACGCACGGCGTAGTTATAGCGCTGGCGATTTTCGAGACCAATCGTCGCAATCCAGTACAGCAGCACACCCACCACGATGGCGCCCAATGTCAGCCACCAGGCGGAGGCGGTGAGAACCTGGGCCTCCGCGAGGGCTGCGAGCACCGGAATGAGTACCGCTAGGGGTGTGACTAACTTCGATGCAGTAGCCACGGACATGCTCTCGCTTAGCAGCCCAAGCTTGGTGAACGTCGCGCCCTGCCACCGGCGGAAGAGGTGATACGACGAGGTCTTGGAGGAACTCATGGGCAAGAGATTACCTGGCTGCCTGCGCAGAACCCCCTATCCCGTGCGCCACGACCGGGCCGGGCGCAAGATAAATGGCAAAGCAAAAACCCCAAGCTCCGAAGAGCTTGGGGTTGATCTTGCTGCGACCCTGACGAGACTTGAACTCGCGACCTCCGCCGTGACAGGGCGGCGCGCTAACCAACTGCGCCACAGGGCCGTACTCCCAACGGGATTCGAACCCGTGTTGCCGCCGTGAAAGGGCGGAGTCCTAGGCCACTAGACGATGGGAGCACGTTCAAAACGCTCTACGCGTCTCAAACAGCTCGCTCAGTCTAACCCGCTCCCCGCACAACAACCAAATTGCCATGTGACGAGGGGATTTTCTGACCACTGGGTTCGTCTCAACAAGATACTGTGCCACGCCGCGCGACGCAATTCCTAGAGTTGTGCCTCCAACCACTCAGCCACATCCGGCCACAGATCCCGGTGCTTCGAGCGGTAGAAACCCATGTGCCCCACTGGCCCATTTGCGGTCCCCTCACCCGCTTCGATGTCTTTTTTAAGGACGTCCGCACGGTCCAACCTATCCGTCAGAACATTCACCGCGCCCCGGTGCGCCCAGAGGTCGTCCCCCATGACCACCGACAACACGGGACCCTCTGCCTTGGCGAAGCGCTCCGTGAAATCGAATTCTGCGTCGTCGAAGAAATACTGCATCTGGCCTGCCCAGCGCCGCCATTGCAGCATCACGCCGAATCGCCCGGAGTCGCGGAGTCCCCTGTGCCACGGAAATCGTAAATCAGCCCAGCCCAGCCCCGCTCCGCGAGGAACACGGCGAACTTGCGATAAAGATGCATGTCCACGCCCGTCGCCGGGTGCAACGCCACTGCCTTCCGCGCTGGCCCACCGCCGGAGGGAAGCACCCACCACCCAGCCAGCACGGTGCCGTCTGCGCATTCGACGCGGGCAGGTTCAAACCTTGGTTCCCCGCGCTCTTCAGCCTGGGGCTGAGAATCATGATTTTCGAATTCCGACATGCTTTCCAACCTATGGCACAACAGGCACGCTGGTTCGGGAGAAGCAAAAACCCCGGTTGCACTGGCCAGTGTGTTCGGGAGAGAGCTTTCACTGTCTGCCCCTCACGCTATGCTCTCGACATCGACCGGACCCGATATTGCGGATTGAGCGCCTAAAGAAAGAGAAGGCATGAGAAAACTCGCGGCAATCACTGCATTAACTACCCTCGTCCTCACAGGCTGCGCCACAACTGAGGAAGCCCCAACGCCCAGCAGCAGCACCACGTCAGCAAGCAAGACAACCAGTACTAAGACCCCTAGCAGCTCGACCGCAACCCCCAGCCCCAGCACGGAGCCCGCTGCTGCCCCAAAGCAGACACAAGCACCGGCAGCCGAAATCTACGTCCTCGAATGTCTCCCCGGAACGCCAGGCCCCTCACGCATGTCCGATGGAAGCACCCAATACACGGACTACTGCGCTAACCAACCTGGCGCACAGACTTACCGCGATGCAGAAGCAGCAGCGGGTTGGGATCCATCGAAAGTTCCCTTCGCAAATGGCGGAACCTGCCCGGCCTACAAGTGCGGATATGGGCACGACGAGAACGGCAACCCCTACCCGAGTAGCGGTGAGCTTCAGTTCCAGCACGGCTGCGAACAGGGTTATATCGAACCATCGGAATGTGCCGCGGCGGGGTATTAGAGCTCCCTCGGTCACCGGCCCCTAATTGCTCATTAGGCCTGCAAAGATGCCACGCATCGGAAGCACATATAAGAAATCCCCGGCCAGAAAAGACCGGGGAATACAGAAGTGGGCCCTGTGGGGCTCGAACCCACGACCTACGGATTAAAAGTCCGGAGCTCTACCAACTGAGCTAAAGGCCCACGCGCACAATCGCACGCACACAAGCCACGCTTGCGGAACACAGCTTACCCCATGGCGAGGCACGAAAAACAAATAACCCGCCCCGGCGAAAACCGGGACGGGTTAGGTGCGCGAGATGGCTAAAGACTAGCCCTTCATGCTGCCCTTCTCCGCCAGGTTGATGTGGAAATCAAAAGCGGTGGCCAGATCGTGCGGGGTCTGCAGGCCAGTGCCCTTGGACTTCGCGCGCTCGTAGTACTCCTCCAGCAGCGGCTGGTAATCCGGGTGAGCGATCTCGATCATCTTCTTCACACGGTCGCGCGGCGCCAGGCCACGCAGGTCGGCGTAGCCACGCTCGGTGATGATGACCATGGCGTCGTGCTCGGTGTGGTCGATGTGGGATGCGAAAGGAACGATCGTGGAGATCGCGCCGTCCTTGGCGATCGTGCCCGAGATGAAGGTCGACAGGAAGGCGTTTCGGGTGAAGTCACCGGAACCGCCAATGCCGTTCATGATGCGGGAGCCGGAGACGTTCGTGGAGTTCACGTTGCCGTAGATGTCCGCCTCGATCATGCCGTTGGAGGAAATCAGGCCCGTGCGGCGCACAACCTCTGGGTGGTTAGAGATCTGCTGCGGGCGCAGGATGATGGACTCGCGGTACTTCTTCGCCTCTGCGTTCATCTTCTCCGCGTACTCCGGGGAGAGAGCGAAGGAAGTTGCGGAAGCAACGGTCATCTTGCCCGCGTCGATCAGGTCGAGCATGCCGTCCTGAATGACCTCGGTGTAGGCCTGGATGTTCTCGAACTTGGAGTCCAGCAGGCCCGCCATCACGGCGTTAGGGACGTTACCCACGCCGGACTGCATGATGTAGCCGTCGTAGGTCAGGCGGCCGGCCTTCACCTCACCCTCGAGCAGGTCGAGGAAGTGGCCAGCGATCTGCTCGGAGGTCTCGTCCACCGGCTTGAACGGAGCGTTGCGGTCCGGCGCGTTGGTCTTCACGACCGCGACAACCTTGGAGGACTCGATCGGGATGTAGGTGGTACCGATGCGGTCGCCCGGCTTGTTGATCGGGATCGGGGTGCGGTTCGGCAGCGCCGGCATCGACCAGATGTCGTGCATGCCCTCGAGATCCTCGGACTGCCACTCGTTGATCTCGATGATGACCTTGTCCGCGGCGTTGATGTACTCAACGTTGTTACCCACCGCGGAGGACGGCACGATGTTGCCCTCCTCAGTGATGCGAACGGCCTCGATGATGGCGACATCAAACTTGCCGAAGAAGCCCTGCTCCACCTGCAAACCCATGTGGGAGAGGTGGATGTCCTGGTACTTCATCTCGCCAGCGTTGATGGCCTTGCGCATGATCGGGTCGGAAGCATAAGGCGCGCGGTAGTTGACGGCCTCTGCCTCGGCGAGCACACCATCACAGTCCGGGGCCGTGGAAGCACCCGTGAAGACGTCGATCTTGAAGTCCTCGCCACGGGAGTGGGCGTCCTTCGCCTTATTAGCGATGGCGGTGGGGAGGGCCTTCGGGTAGCCGGCACCGGTAAAGCCGGACATGCCGACCTTGTCGCCATTATTGACGAACTGTGCCGCCTCCTCGGCGCTCATCACCTTGGACTTGAGCTGCTCATGGGCAATGCGATCTGTCATTTATTCCTCCTGTGGCGTTCAGCCCACAGCGACCGATAATGGTTTGTTTTGCTGAGTGGGCAAAAACTCTTGGCCTATAGGCGCCATGCTACATAAATCGATTCTGAAGTGTGACCTACACACTTTTGTATATCTAACTACCCCCTTTTCGGCTCCCCCGAAACCGGCTCACTGCCCCTGCCGCGGCATCGCCGTCCGAACTTTCGCTTTGCTGCAGCCCGCCCCGCCTGGGAACATGGTCACCGTGACTAGCAGCATCGAAACCAAGCAGCAGGGCCTCAGCATCGGAACGCTGAAGCTCGACAGCCCCGTCGTCCTCGCCCCAATGGCAGGCGTGACGAACGTGGCCTTCCGCACCCTCTGCCGCGAGCAGGAACGGGAGCGCATGGGCTCCGTCGCGGGCCTCTATGTCTGCGAGATGGTGACCGCCCGCGCGCTCGTGGAGCGCAACCCCAAAACGCTCCACATGACCACCTTCGCTCCGGACGAAGACCCCCGCAGCCTGCAGCTGTACACCACCGATCCGAAGTACACCTACGAAGCAGCCAAGATGATCGTCGATGAGAACATGGCTGACCACATCGATATGAACTTCGGCTGCCCCATGCCCAAGGTCACCCGCCGCGGCGGTGGCGCGGCCCTGCCCTACAAGCGGCGCCTCTTCGGCAACATCGTCGCCGCCGCCGTTAAAGCCACGGAGGGGACGGACATTCCCGTCACCGTGAAGATGCGTATCGGCATCGACGACGAGCACCGCACCCACCTCGACGCCGGACGCATCGCTGCCGACGAGGGAGCCGCCGCCGTCGCCCTGCACGGACGCACCGCCGCGCAGCGTTATGCCGGCGACGCCGACTGGAGCGAGATCGCCCGCCTCGTGGAGCACATGGACGGCCGGGTCCCGGTGCTGGGCAACGGCGATATCTTCAAGGCCACCGACGCCCGCGCCATGATGGATCAGACCGGCTGCGACGGCGTGGTCGTGGGCCGTGGCTGCCTGGGTCGGCCGTGGCTCTTTGCCGAGCTCTCCGCCGAGCTGCGCGGCCTGCCGGTGCCCGCTGAGCCACCCCTGGGCGAGGTGGCGCGCATCATCATGCGGCATGCCGAGCTCCTCGCGGAGCACGACGGCGAGGATCGCGCCTGCCGCGACCTGCGCAAGCACATGACCTGGTACATGCGCGGCTTCCCGGCTGGCGGCGAGCTGCGTCGCAGCCTCTCGAAGGTCAGCTCCCTGGCCGAGCTGCGCGAGGTACTCGACCCCATCTGGGACTCGGAGGCTCTCGCCAACGACGCCGACGGCGCGCGCGGCCGCCAGGGTTCCCCCGCGAAGGTGCAGCTGCCCGATGGCTGGCTCGACGATCCCGAAGACGAGACCGTGCCGGTGGGTGCCGATATCGAAAACAGCGGCGGCTAGCCCACCAGCCACTGAATCAGCAGCATAAAGCGGGGCCCTCGTCGATACGAGGGCCCCGCTTCGTTCTTGCTTCTTTAAGACTCGCTGCCGTAGGCGGTCTCCGCGAACTTCGCGGACGCCAGGGCATCGTCCACGAGATCTTCCGGCTTACGGGTCACGTCCAGCTGGATCCCCAGCTCGTCGGAATGCAGGCGCTCCAACAGCTCCAGCTGCGCCACCAGGAGCTCCTGCGGCATATCGCGGCCGATGCGGTGGCTCATGCGCTCCGAGAGCACATCGAAGGTGCCGTAGAGGTGCACGAAGAACGTGATGCCCTCGGCCTCGTTCAGCACCTCGCGGTGGGCCCTGGTCAGGGCCGGGCAAGCAACCACGGTGGACTCCCCGGCGCGGCCGTGCTCGCTCATCCAGTCGCGCACGCTCTCCAGCCAGTTGACGTACTTCGCCTTGCTGGGAACCTCACCGCGATCCAGAATGGCGAGGTTCTCCGCCGGGTGGAGATCATCGGCCTCCAGCACGGGCCGACCCGTGCGCTCCCCGATGATCCGGGCCAGAGTGGTTTTACCGGAACCACTGACCCCCATGATCACGAGGTGAATGGGGTTTTGTGGCTTGTCCTGGGTGGGCTGCGTCATAACCTCAATTATGCCTTAGAACGGTCCAACTCACCCACGGAATCCGCGAGCCGAATCCCTAGGCCCCGATCGCGCCGATTGCCTCTTCCACCTTGGTCTTCATCTCACCGGTCAGCGGGACGTAGCCCTTATCCGCGTAGTCGCCCTGCTGGTTGGCCAGCATCGTGTACAGCACGTTTTTCACCTTGTCGCGGGTCTCCTCCCCATAGCCCTTGGAGCAGACGACCTCGTAGGTGGTCAGCGCCAGCGGGTAGGTGCCCTCCGCAGCATCGGCGAACAGGGAGTCGGCGTCCACGATCATGTTCTTGCCCTTGCCCTGGTACTTCACTCCCTTGAGTGCCTCGGTGACGCTCTTCGAGGACGGTTCCACCGGGCCAAAGCCGAAGTCGACCTTCGCGGCCTTCAGCTGCGGGGTCGGCTTGGTGAACGGCGTGGCCGTGTAGGTGATAGAACCGTTTTCCGAGGCAGCCTGGTCGGCCACCCCAGCCGAGCCGTTCGCGCCCAGGCCCACGCCGGTTGGGAAGGACGGCCCCTGCGGCTTCCAGGCCCCATCGGTTGCCGCTGCGAGGAAGCGCTGGAAGATCTCGGAGGTGCCGGACTGGTCGCCGCGGTACACCACCTTGATCGGGGTCTTCGGCAGCTTCACTCCCTCGTTAGCCTTCGCGATCCGGGGGTCATCCCAGTGCGTGACGTTGCCTGCGAAGATGCTCGCCACGACTCGCGCGGGCAGGTTGATCTCCTGGTCCACGCCATCCAGCCGGTAGGCCACTGCCACGGGGCTCAGCACCATCGGGATGTGCCAGGCGGTGTTGCCTTCACAGCGCTGCTGCGCATCCTTCGTCGCGCGCTCGCTCAGTGGCACGTCGGTGCTCGCAAAATCCGCCTGCTTGCCAACAAAGGCCGCCTTCCCCTTGGCCGAGCCCGTGGCCTGGTATTCCAGCTCAATCCCGTCAGGGTGCAGCGCTGGTCCCACCGTGTCCTCGATGAACATTTTTTGGGACGTCGCCCCCGCGCCACGCACCGTGCCCGAGACGTCCGCCATCGGGTAAGGATTTTCTACCGCGGCGGTGGTGGAGTCACCGGACTCCGTCTGCGGGGCGTCACTACCGGAGCAGGCGGTCAAGGCGAGCCCACCGGCCAGCAGGGTGGCCAACGCGGCCGTGGTGCGTCGCGAACCCGGTGCGGCGATCAATGGCTTGTTCTTCAACATCTTCGAGGCAGCCTTTCACTGAGAATCCGCAACATAACTGCGGGGCTGGGAATTAATTTAATTCTCCACGATAAACCACATCGGTGTGGACGATCCCGAAGCCCAGGCCCTCGTAGGTCGCTACCGCCGGGCCGTTATCGCCCTCGACGTAGAGTTCGACGGTTCCCACGCCTCGCTTCATCAGCTCGCCGATGCCGAGCATCGTGATCGCGGGTCCCAGCCCCTTGCCCCGGGCTTCGTCGGCGAGGCAGACCACATAGACCTCCCCAGCGCGCTCGCCCTCAGGCTCCTCCTGCTCCTCGGTGGGGATTTTCGTCCAGTGGAAGCCGGCACACCGCGGCCCGGCGGCGTCCTCGTCTTCTCCGCAGGACCAGACCATCAGCACGCCGTTGGGGTCGAACCACGCTGTGTCACGGGCGCTGCGCAGCTGATCGATATCCCAGCCGCCTTGCTCCGGGTGCCAGGCGAAGGCCTCGTTGTTCACGCGGACCCATTCCTCGTCCACGAGCTCCTCTCCGAAGCGCTCGACGGCCTCGGGGTAGGTCAGCACCGTCAGCCCCTGGGATTCGACCTTCGAGGCGGCATCTTCTGCCCCGGCGCGGAACTGCTCGCCGCGGTCGCTGCCTGGGGAGGCGTCGACCGCCATCTTGTGCAGCTCACGGGTGCGGCGGGCATTCGCTGCCTCGGCCATCGCACGAGCCGGTGCCAAATCCCCGTGCGCCCACGTATCCAGGGGGCCAGTCAGCCCCAGGTCTTCGCGCGCCGCCGCGAGCATGCCACGGGCTACCCCCTGGCGACGAACATCGGGCGCGACGGCTAGCTCTGCGGTCGGGTTCTCCCCGCTCACACTGGCGGTCACGGCGCCATCCAGCGCCAGGACGCCCACCACACGCTCGTCGGTCATGGCCACGATGTGCTGGTGCCCGTGGTCCCCATCGATGCCCTTGAGGAAGGCCTCGCCCAGCGCAGCCACCCCGTCGGCCTGTTCGACCTCCCGGAGCAGGGTGTGTACTGCGGCGACCACCTCCGGCTGAGCGTGAAGCTGCTCGTAGGCGTGGAAAGTGCAGGTCATAAAACTCGCTCCCGGAAAAATTCTGGTTCATCTCGCTTGGTGTTCTATCCACCCTACGCAAGCACCCAGACATCGGATTTCGCCATCGATACCCCGCCGCCGCGGATCGGGTATGGCCCGCGCCCATCGATGCGCCATAATGTTCTTCATGGCAAACCCGCAGATTTCGGCTGATACCTCCCCGGCACCGCGCCCCCGGCGCCGCCTGTGGAAGGTTCTCGCCGGTCTTCTGGTCGCGTTCCTCGCGCTCATGCTCACGGACTCCCTCATCGCCGCCCGCACGGAGGCGAAGATCTCCCAGCAGCTCTACGAGGGCTCGCACCTGCCCAAGCCGCCGGAGGTCATGCTCGCGGGATTCCCCTACGTCACCCAGGCTCTCACCAAGGAGCTGGAGGCCGTCACTGTCACCGCCAAGGACGTCCCCATCGCCGGATTCGGCGACGTCACCGTCCACTCCTCCGCCCAGTACGTCGACGTCAATGCCTCCCAGATCTTCACGGGCGATATTCACGACGCTCCTGCGCGCAAGGTCTTCCACCGCCTCCAGCTGGGCGTCGTCCCCCTGGGAAAGCTGATGGGCATACCTGACCTGGACGTCTCGAATAAGGCAGACATCTCCCCGCGCGGCGGGTGGGAAACCGAAGCGATCTTCCGCGGCACCCCGAAGGGTTTCCGTGCCCCCGCGATCGTCGAGATGAAGGTCCGCATCAAGCGCGGCGACGTCTACCTGCGCCCCGTCACCGTCATCGAGGGACCGGTGAACAAGAAGGAGGGCGCGGAGATCGTCCCCGCTGATCAGCTGGACGAGGCGACCACCGCGGCGCTGATGGACGGCTTCCGGCTGAAGATCGAGAAGGACTCCATCCCCTTCCCCGGGATCCCGATGCGCGTCTACGTGGGAGGGGGCTCGGTGTTCATCGAGGCGGAGGACTACTACACCACCGTCAGCATCGGGGACCTCACCCCTCCGACCCGTCCCCTCACGGAAGAGCAACGGCCGTCCCTATAGAGTGGAGGCCATGAGTTCCGATAAGGCTAATAATCAGTCTCCTGACCAGGGTGCCAACACCCCGGCAGAAAGCACCAACTCCGGCCCGAAGCTGGACGGCAACCAGGCCGTGAACCTCGCCGCCGAGCAGTCGAAGAGCACGGCGGATAAGAACTTGCCGGTCTTCGGCGACCTGCCGATCCCGGAGGACACCGCCAACCTGCGCTTCGGCCCGAACCTGCACGACGGCCTGCTCGCACTCCTGCCGCTGGTCGGTGTGTGGCGCGGCCAGGGCCAGGCTGCGCACCCGGGCGAGGAGGAGTTCACCTTCGGCCAGCAGCTGAGCATCTTCCACGATGGCGAGAACCGCCTGGGCTTCGAGTCCCGCACCTGGAAGATCAACCCGCCCGCCGAGGAGGGCGCTGAGGCAGACGGTGACGAGGCTAGCGCTGAGTCTGCGGGCGAGCCGGAGGTCGGCGAGCTGCTGCGCCGCGAGGCCGGCTTCTGGCGCATCGACAATGACGACAACATCGAGCTGCTCATCGCCCACTCCGACGGCATGATCGAGCTGATGTACGGCAAGCCGCTCACCGAGCGCGCCTGGCAGCTGGAGAGCGCTTCCACCCTGGCCACCGAGACCGGCCCGAGCGCCCTGGGCCCTGGCAAGCGCCTCTACGGTCTCATGCCGAACAACGACCTGGGCTGGGTCGACGAGCGCCTCATCGACGGCGAGATGGTGCCGTGGATGTCCGCGCAGCTCAAGCGGGTACGTGGCTAGCTCTACACCTGGCTAGGCCTGCGCTGTGACGGCTTCCGCGATCAGGGCCTCGAGCTCGTCCGCGAAGGCCGGCCGTGGCATCGGCTGGCCGTCGATGGCCGTGACGCGCGCCTGAATCCGCACCGAGGACACCAGCCACACGCCCGCTGCGGTGCGCAGGTCCTCATCGGTGAGTTGCGCTTCAGCCACCGGCCAGCCGCGCTCCGCGGCGAGCCGGAACACAGCAGCCTGCGACGTGCCGGGGAGGATCCCGGTGTGCGGGCAGGGGGTCAGCAGCTGTGGTTTACCGTCGCCCTCGGAATCCCGGGCGATGATCACGCTGCTCGTCGGCCCTTCCAGGACAGTGCCTTCTTCGCTGAAGAAGATGACGTCGTCGAAGCCGGCCTTCTTCGCTGCCCGTAGTGCTGCCATGTTCGCGGCATAAGAGAGAGTCTTCGCGCCGATCAGCGCCCACGGTGAGCGATCCGAAATATCGAGGCTGAAACCCCGCTCGGCGGTCATCACGTTGACGCCCTCACGGCGGGCTTTGAGCTGGGCTTCGCCCACCGGGGTCACCGTGATCCACCCGGTGGGTTCACCGCCCGATTCGCGACCGCGCGAGTAGACCCAGCGCAGCGCCGCTTCGTGCTGCTCCGGGTAGACGCGAGCGAACTCGCTGACCGCCAGCTCGGTGGCTGCGGTCCAGCGCTGAATGTCCGGCTCCGGCAGCTCCAGCATCGCCGCGCTCGACTGGAAACGGGAGGCGTGGCGGTCCATGTTGCGCACCACGTCCTCGCGCAGGATCAGGGTCTCGAAGACTCCATCCCCGCGGATTGCCGCGAGGTCGTCGGCATAGAGGAACGGCTGCTCAGCGTCCCAGATGCGGGGTTCCGTGGCGCCGAGAACATCAATGACAATCGCCATAGCTACTCCTTTTTCGTCAAGCCACCTCAGCAACCGGCTATCCCCCCTTCGCGCCGAAGGCAGCACGCGCGGAGGCGCAGGGCTAAAGCCGGGATCCATCTTAAGAATATGCCCTGGTCGATCGCCGTGGCGATTCCCTACTAGCATCGGGGTAACTAACGAGCGCAGAAAGGTTGTTTTCCCTTCATGACCACCCCCAGCTCTCCCCTGTTGAGCCACGTCCCCGGCGCCAGCGCGACCAACGAGGACAAGACCTACCCCGTCGCCTGGCACTACGGGAACCCCCTTGGTGAGCAGAACGCCGTCGAAGATGGCGCGACCGGCCTCGTCGACCGCTTCGACCGCGTCGCCCTGTGGGTCCACGGTGAGGAGGCCAAGACCTGGCTCAACGACCTGATCAGCCAGAAGATCAACGCCATCCAGCCTGGTCAGGCCACCTTTGGTCTCATCCTGGACGTGCAGGGCCACGTGGAATACCAATTCGGGGTCGCTGCCTTGGAGGACGGCATCCTGCTGGACGTCGCCGCTGAGCAGGCCGAGGGACTGGAGACCTACCTCAGCCGCATGATCTTCTGGGCGAAGGTTGAGGTCGAACGCCTGGACCTGGTGCAGATGGCTGTCCTGAAGAAGGCTGGTGCGCAAGAGTCGGCGGAGGATGACCGGGCTGGGCTCGGAGCCACCCCGGATGGAGCGTTTCCGGATGCGCACTCCTGGCGCACCCGGAAACTTGGCGAGATTGCGGTGACCGACGTGTGGCTGCCGGCTGATGCGCAGATCGGAAGCTGGGATCACGCCACCGCGGAGCTTGGATACGCCCCAACCGGGCTGATGGCCTACACCGCCTGGCGCATCGCCGCACGTCAGCCGGTGATCGGCGAGGACACGGACGAGAAGACAATCCCCCACGAGGTCCCCTGGTACCTGGGCGAGAATAATCACGGGGCGACCCAGCTAGCCCAGGAGAGCGAGGGCCCGACGGCGCATGCGGTGCACCTGAATAAGGGCTGCTACCGCGGGCAGGAGACCGTTTCCCGCGTGCAGAATCTCGGCAAGCCGCCTCGCACTCTGGTGCTGCTCCACCTCGATGGCTCCCGGAACGCGCTCCCGGAGGTCGGCACTGACCTCACCGCGGGTGGCCGCCGCATCGGCCGGGTGGGCAGCAGCGTGCACGACGCGATTCTGGGGCCGATTGCCCTCGCGCTAGTGCGGCGCAATGTGGTGGAAAAGCTGGCGACGGACCCGGCGACAGTGCCAGCCCTGCAGGCCGGGGAGGTGGACGCCGCGATCGACCCTGCGGACGTGAAGGTGGACGACGCGGAAAAGCCGGGACGCGCAGCGATCAAAAATCTGCGCAACGGCTAATTTTCGCGGACACCGCCGCGCCACCCTATCTGACCTGCACTTTTGCGATGCATCTCGCATCGTGGCCACGGTTTCCCACGGCGCGGCGCGGGGCGGAGCGGGGCCGGGTTCGGAATTCGCGAAAAAAATTCGCTATGGTGTAGACCAGGAAATGCTTAAACAATAAGAAGGCGACCGTTCCCTCGAGTCGCCATACGATCTCTCAAGGGGGTCAGCCATGGGTCGCGGCCGCGCAAAGGCTAAGCAAGCCAAGGTAGCTCGCCGACTGAAGTACCAGGCTCCGGAAATGGATCTGGAGCGTCTGCAGCGAGAGCTTTCTGGAGCTCCGCAGCAGGACGAGTACTCCGAGCGCGATGACGAGTGGGACGACTGGAGCGACCACCGCTACTAGTCCCCCGCGCCATACGGCCCGAGCCCACGACCTCACAAACCCGGTCGCGCTCGGGCCGTATTTTTTACCCCGCGGCCTCGGGGTTAAACGACAAAATGTGTGTCCGGATTCGTCGATTTGTTTGGGTTGATCAGGGGTAATCCGGAAAGTATATGCTCCTAGAGCATATATCCGCCCCGGGGCGGCGAAATACCGGGTGTGACAGCAGCGTGTGGTAGGAGCTGGTGTTGGCTTGATCAATGCCGAAGAACAGACCACGCTGCCACTGCGGCGGCGAGATGAAACGCAACGGTAAGACCTGCGCCAACCGCACCCGGTGGCGGTGCAAAATCTGCGGCGCTTCCACCACCAAGCAGCGCCCCGATATCACCAACTCAGCAGCCTTCGCAGCATTTATCACCCACCTCACAACCGGTGCGAGCTTGGAAACCGCTGCCGCCGAAGCAGGGTGTCATCCGCGTACCCTGCAACGCCGGTTTGAACACTTCTGGCTAGTTGATGTCCCCGATCCCACGATCGGGCACGAAGGCCGGGTCTACGACCAGGTCTTTCTTGACGGCACCTACACCGCCGGCGGATGCTTGATTGTTGCCGCCACCTTGGATCACGTCATCGCTTGGCACTGGTGCACACGTGAGACCACCCGCGACTACCAAAGGCTCCTCGAACGTATCCCCGCGCCCCTGATCGCTGTCATCGACGGCGGCCAAGGCGCTGCCAGCGCAATCAAGACATGCTGGCCTGCAACGAAAGTGCAGCGCTGCCTCGTTCACGCCCAACGCGTGGTGCGTCGGCACACCACCTCACGCCCCCGCACCGATGCAGGACGAGCGATTTACCAGCTCGCGCTCAACCTCACGAAGATCACCGCTCTTGACGAGGCAGCCGAGTGGGGTGCACAACTGCACGAATACGGCACTATCTACCGCGACTGGATGAACCAGAAAACGTTCACAACCGACCCAGCGACACGGCAACGCACCTGGTCATGGACGCATGAACGCACCCGCAAGGCCTACAACAGCCTCAACCACCTATGGCGCAACCAGCTGTTATTTGTCTATCTCGACCCACCTGACGGTGTCCTCGATGTCAGCCGGATCAAATCCACCACCAACAGCCTGGAAGGCGGCATCAACGCCCAGTTGAAACTGCTTGCCCGCACCCACCGCGGCAGATCCGGTGAACACCAACGCCGGATGCTGGATTGGTGGCTGTACCTGCAAACGGAACTGCCTGACGACCCCGTTGAGATCGCCAGGCAGTCCAACTGGGGCCAGGACCAACTCGCCAAAGTATCCACCCTGACCCACAACGAGAACCAAGCCGACCACGAAACCGGACGACCAGCCCTCTACGACAACGCTATCGACACCGACTACACACACTCAATCGGCATCCAAAAAGGCCACATCTAACCCCGCGACACGCCGGAGTCAGACACACATTTTGTCGTTTAACCCCGGCCTCGCCCCACCCCCAGGTGGCAGCGAAGCCGCTTTACGTGTTGGCCCGTGGCTGCCAGCAACGTCCGGCGCCACGGGCTTCCCCCGAGAGAGGCTTAGCCCTCCGCCGGGTGCTCGCCCTGCAGGGTCGCACCACCCTCGCCGGAGCGGACCACGCCCAGGCGCCAGGCCTTCATGTGGCGGGCCGCCAGCATCGCGAGCGCGCGGTCGGCGTCCTCCTCGGACACGATGGCGACCATGCCAACGCCCATGTTGAAGGTCTTCTCCATCTCCTCCTGGGCCACCCCGCCCAGCTCCTGGATCTTGGTGAAGATCGGGCCCGGCACCCAGGTGGAGCGGTGCAGCTCGGCGACCAGGCCCTCCGGGATCACGCGGGCCACGTTGGCAGCCAGCCCACCACCGGTGATGTGGGCGAAGGTGTGGACGTCGCATTCCGCGGCCAGGTCCAGGCAGTCCTTCGCGTAGATGCGGGTCGGCTCGAGCATCTCCTCGCCCAGGGTGCGTCCAAACTCCGGCACCTCCTGGTCGAGCGGCAGGCCGGCATCCTGCAGAAGCACCTTGCGGGCCAGGGAGTAGCCATTGGAGTGCAGTCCGGAGGACTCCATCGCGATGACCACGTCACCCGGGCGGACCTTGTCCGGCCCCAGCAGCTTGGCCTCTTCGACCACACCAACGGAGGTGGCGGAGACGTCGTAGTCATTCTCGCCCATGACCCCCGGGTGCTCGGCGGTCTCGCCCCCGAGGAGGGCGCAGCCTGCTTCCTCGCAGCCATCCGCGATGCCCTTGACGATCTCGGCAACCTTCTCCGGGATCACCTTGCCGATCGCAATGTAATCCTGCATAAACAGCGGCTCGGCGCCACAGACGACGAGGTCATCGACGCACATGGCCACAAGGTCGCGGCCGATGGTGTCGTGCTTATCCATCGCCTGGGCGACGGCCAGCTTGGTGCCCACGCCATCGGAGGACGCGGCCAGCAGTGGCTTGTCGTACTCCCCCAGCGCGAACAGGCCTGCAAAGCCGCCGAGCCCGCCGCGAACCTCCGGGCGGGTAGCGCGCTTCGCCAGCGGGGCCAGCAGCTCGACAGCGCGGTCGCCGGCCTCGATATCCACACCAGCGGCGGCGTAGGACGCCCCAGCTTGAGTCTTCTGATCATCACTCATGAGTTTTCTCCTGCTTGTGAAATCCGGCTTCCGCCGAGGGTGTTCAATCGCTAGTTTTCTTCGGGGTTGTTGCTTGAGGCATCGCTGCCACCTGCGGCCTGCTCAGCCTCCTCCGCGAGGCGGCGCTGCCGGAGGCGAACCTGCTCCGCGTTCGGGTTGCCCGCCGGCAGACCCAGCGGGTACACGCCGTCGAAGCAGGCAGCACACAGGGTCTCCCGCGGCTGCGCGCTGGTCTCCACCATCGCCTCCGTGGAGACGAAGCCCAGGGAGTCCGCGCCGACCTCTTCCCGCATGGCTTCCACCATGTTGTCTGGGTCCACGTTGTTGGCCAGCAGCTCGTTTGGCGACGGAAAGTCGATGCCGTAGAAGCACGGCCACTTCACCGGCGGGGAGGCAATGCGCACGTGCACCTCGGCCGCGCCCGCGTCCCGCAGCATGCGGATGAGCGCCCGCTGGGTATTGCCGCGCACGATGGAGTCGTCCACCACGATCAGGCGCTTGCCCTCGATCACGTGGCGCAGCGGGTTCAGCTTCAGTCGGATACCCAGCTGGCGAATGGTCTGGGAGGGCTCGATGAAGGTGCGCCCCACGTAGGCATTCTTCGTCAGCCCCTGGCCGAATGGGATACCGGAGGCCTGGGCGTAGCCCACAGCCGCCGGGGTGCCGGAGTCAGGCACCGGGATCACCAGGTCGCCCTCAGCCGGCCACTCCTCCGCCAGGCGGCGGCCGATGTCCACGCGGGTCGCGTTCACTGGCTGGCCATTGATGACCGAGTCCGGGCGCGCGAGGTAGACGTACTCGAACACGCAGCCCTTCGGGGTCGCCTCGGCGAACTTACGGGAGCGGATGCCGTCCTCGTTGATGGCGATGAACTCGCCTGGCTCGACGTCGCGCACGAACTCCGCGCCGACGATATCCAGGGCCGCGGTCTCGCTGGAGACGACCCAGCCGTTGGCGAGCTTGCCGATGCTCAGCGGGCGCACGCCGTGCGGATCGCGCACCGCGTACAGGCCCTTGCCGTCCGTGAAGGTCAGGCAGTATGCACCCTTGACCCGCGGGAAGAGCTGGAGCGCGGCATCCTCCATCGAGGTGTTCTCATCGATGAGGTCTGCGATGAGCGCACACATGACGTCCGAGTCGCTCGGCTCGTCAGCGGGGTTCACGAGGCGCTTCTCCGCAGCCTCGGCCATCAGCTCCAGGTAGTTGGTGAGGTTACCGTTGTGCCCCAGGGCGACGTCCGTGCCGTCCGAGGCCATGCGGAACATCGGCTGGGCGTTTTCCCAGCGTCCCCCACCGGCCGTCGCGTAACGGGTGTGACCGATCGCGATGTGCCCCTTCAGGGAGTTAAGGATCTGCTCGTCGAACACCTGGCTGACCAGGCCGAGGTCCTTGTACACGAGGATCTGGTCGCCGCTGCCGACGCCGATGCCCGCTGCTTCCTGGCCACGGTGCTGCAGCGCGTACAGCCCGTAGTAGGTCAGCTTCGAGACGTCCTCCCCCGGTGCCCATACCCCGAAGACACCGCATTCCTCGCGCGGAGGCTGCTCCCCGTGATCGTCGTACCCCCGGTCCGCTGGCTGGGCGGGCTGTGCCGCGTCCACCGACGGTGCCGAGTTGGTCCCATTCAAAGAATTCAGGCCAGTATCTTTTGCCACTATCACGACATTACCAGCCCTTTAATGTCTTCCAAACAGAGGCAAGTGGCGCTCCACCTCCGAAGCACGGGTTCCGGAAAGCTCGACGCTGATCTTTCCCATCGGACTGCCCGCCGCGTCGGCGCCCGCTCGTTCTGACATTTCCGTCAATGACGCCGCTCCTGCCGCAGCCCGCAGCCAGGCCAGCGGGCTGCATTGCACGACGTTGGGCGGATTCCCCCGGCGATGCACCGGCCCGGCCACGCACTGCACCGCCACGAAGGGCGGCACCCGAAGCTCCACGGTATTCCCGGGCGCGTCCTGCGCGAGCAGTTCAGCGCTGCGCCGAACCGCATCCGCAAGCGCTTGCCGGGAGGGCACGGGCTGACCTTCCGGATCCGCCACCCAGTCCGCGACGGCGGCCATCGCCTCGGTCGCCACGGCAGTCAGCTCAAGACCACTTAATTTTTTGGCTCATAGCCCCCACCCTAATGACGCCTGCGGACAAGCCATTTTCGCAACAACGTGAGGCACCCCATAGCCTGCGCTTGACCTGCGAGAATAATCAGTTTCCCCGGCTTTCTGCGCAACAATATCGCCGCTGTGCCAGTGTTTTATCAGACCGTGCTTTAACATGGCCTTCATGGGTAAAGATGCGACGTCTGCAAACACCGATGAGACCTTGACGGCTCAGCCAGAAGTGACGAGCACAGGGGGTCCGTCACCGCTCGTCACGCTGCGTTTCCTCGCCTCCCCGACCGACGTGCTGTACGCCGGCGGCATGGGCGTGCACGGTGGGCGTGTGCTGGAGTGGATCGATAAGGCGGCCTACGCCTGTGCCGTGGGCTGGTCGCAGTCCTATTGCGTGACCGCCTATGTGGGACATATTCACTTCACTCGCCCGATCCCTTCCGGCCACCTGGTCGAGGTGCGTTCCCGTATCGCCTACACCGGGCGTTCCTCCATGCACATCGTCAACGAGGTGCTCTCCGCCGACCCGCGCGACGGCCAGTTCACCCGCGCCTGCGACTGCCTGGTGATCTTCGTGGCCATGGACGAAAACCGTCGGTCCAAGGCGGTCCCGAAGTACATCCCGCAGACCGAGGAGGAAAAGCGCGTCGAAGAAGCCGCGCTGTCCCGCATCCAGCTGCGCAAGGCCATCGAGGAGGAAATGCTGCGCCAGTCTTATACGGACGACTCCACGGCGCCGCAGGTCACCTCCCGCTTCCTCGCTAAGCCGACGGACGTCAACTGGGGCGGCAATGTCCACGGTGGTACCGCGATGCAGTGGATCGACGAGGCCGCGACTGCCTGCACCATGCGCTGGTCCGGGGAGCGCACCGTCGCTGTCTACGCCGGTGGCATCCGCTTCTACCGCCCGATCTCCATCGGTGACCTGATCGAGGTGGACGCTCGCCTGATCCGCACCGACAGCCGTTCCATGTCCGTCTCCGTCCACCTGCGCGCGGGCGACCCGCGCGAGGACACCTCGAACCTGCCGACCGCGATCCACGCCTCCTTCACTTACGTGGCGGTGGACGTCGACGGTCACGCGCTGCCGGCCCGTCAGTTCGTGCCGCAGACCAACGAGGATAAGCGCCTGGAGCAGCATGCGATGACGCTGCGTGAGCTGCGCTCCACCTACGTGCCGAAGCCGCTGGTCTCCCCGCTGCCGGGTAACATCAGCCTCAACGACTAGCCCGATGTCCGGCCCTCACGCCCACCCCTGCCACGGCACGGGTGGGTTCATGCGTTCGATCGAGGAGCACTACCGCTTTACCCAGTCGCTAGCCGAGGCCTGGCTACAGCGGGCGAACCGTGGCGCCGAGACGGTGCCTCTCGCCCAGGCGTTGGGCCGGGTACTGGCGTGCCCAGTGAGCGCCCAGCAGGCCGTCCCACCGTTTTCCAATTCAGCGATGGATGGTTTCGCCATCCGCGCCTCGGACGTGCCAGCTGACCTGAGCTCCTGGGACCTGAGCACGGCACCATTGCGTTTTCCCGTCTCCGGGGATGTCTTCGCTGGCGCCGTCCCTGAGCTACCGCCGCCAGGTCACGCCCAGCGGATCATGACGGGCGCCCCCGTGCCTGAGGATGCCGAGGTGCTGGTCATCCCAGTGGAGGCGACGAATATTCCTGCCGGCCCGCACCCGCTGCCCGAGTCCATCGAGGTCTACGAGCTCGACCCGGAGCATTCCCACGTGCGCCGCGCCGGTTCCAATATCCGTCCGGGCGACGCGCTCGCCCCGGCGGGCTGCGAACTCGATGCCGGGACCGTCGCCGCACTCATCGCGACGGGAGTTGACGAGGTCACGGTCTACCCCGAACTGCGCGTCGCGGTGGTCACCACCGGCGACGAGGTCGCGGTTACCAGCGACGCTGAGACCGACCGCGCTCGGTCAGGATCGGCTGAGAGCAGCCTCCCCCGCATCCCGGACTCCAATGGCCCGATGGTCGCCCAGCTCGCCGAGGCGCTGGGCGCCGGGGTCACCGCCAGCGTTCACCAGGTTCGGGACGACGCCGACGCCTTCCGCTGCCTTTTGAACGAACTCGCGGCCAGCCACGACATCATCGTCACCACCGGCGGTATCTCCGCCGGAGCCTTCGATGTGGTCAAACAGGTCGCAGGCGAAAGCAGCTCGGACATGTGGTTCGGACCGCTGAATATGCAGCCGGGTAAGCCCCAGGGCGGTGGCCTGTGGGCAGGCACTCCCTTACTCTGCCTGCCCGGTAATCCGGTAAGCGTGTGGGTGAGCTTCCACATCTTTGTAGACCCGGTGCTGCGCCGCATGCGGGGGCTAGCAAGCTATGGCACTGCGCTGAACCGACCGAGCGTGCGCGCCCGCGTGCGCGGGCAGTTCCCAGCTAGCACGGGACGCACGCTGATCTCCCCCGTCCGGGTCAACTACTCCGGGACGGAACCGGTGGTGGATGCGTTCAGTGGCCAGCGCTTTGGCTCCCACTTCGTCGCCTCCCTCGTGGGGCTGGATGGCATGGTGGTGATCCCGGCGGGGTCCTCGGGCCCCGCCGAGGGCGAAGAGGTGGACGTCCTCCTGCTCTAGAGGACTTCCGGAGGCGGTGGCAGCCAGAGACGGCGTCCCTGCAGGTCCAATACATGGAAGGAGCCGGCTGATGACCGACGAGCTGACGTACGAGAAGATCGCCTACGACCCCTTCGTCCGTGCCCGGCAGCACAGCGAAGAAACGCAGCTGCCCGGCGTGGAGCAGGGGCACGCCGACGGACCCTTCGACGGGCTCGACGGCAAGGCCCGCAAGCTGATCCGTAGCGCCCAGCACTTCTATATCTCCACCGTCACCGGCACCGGGTGGCCATATGTGCAGCACCGCGGAGGTCCACAGGGCTTCGTGCACATCAGTGCAGACGGCAAGCGGCTGTTCTGGCCGGAGTTCCACGGCAATAACCAGTTCGTCACCACCGGTAACGTCGACCGGGGCGGGGAGGACGGCGGGCGGGTGTGCCTCTTCTTCGTCGACTATCCGCTGCGTCGTCGGCTGAAGGTCTTCGGCCACGCACGCATCGTGGAGGCCGCTGAGGACCCCGAGCTCGCCGAGGCTGCGACCACCATCGGTGGCGTGCGGCTCCGCCAGCCTACTGAACGCATCATGGTTGTGGATCTGGTGGCCACCGACGCGAACTGCTCGAAGCACATTCAGCCGAGATGGACGAAGGCCCAGGTCGACGAGACACTGGGCCTATACCGAAAAGATATCGCCGAGCTGAAGGAGCGCATTCAGGCGCTCGAGTCTCAGCTCGGCGATCAGGAAGGCTAGCGTTTCGGGCAGTCCTCCCTAGCTAGGGGCTTGTGCGCCCTAGACGGTGGAGTTCGCTCCGGTGGCGTGGCCAAAGAGCGCAGGCAGGGTTGCCTCCCACACGTTGCGCAGCTCCTCGACGTTGAACACCAGGCGTGCGACCTCGCCGTCCTCGGAAGCGTCCTGCTCCGCAGGCTCCGGCTGATCGCCCGGCAGGTTGCCGGTGGCGCCAACCTCGAAGCAGACCTCCGGGCGGCCCTCAGCGTCCACGCTGCCCGTACGACCGATCCAGGCTGCTGGGACCTCGTGGTCGGCGAGGATCTCCATCGCCTTGGCGTAGCTTGCCTTCGGCACCGCGAGCACCACGCGGGTGGCGGTCTCCGAGAACAGGCCCACGAAGAGCTGCTCGTGCAGGTCCTCGCTGGCAGCCAGGCTTGGCTCCAGGTTCATGGCCGGGTTGACGGTGACACCCGTATTGGACTGGATCGCCAGCTCGACGATGGTCTGCGCCAGGCCGCCCTCGGAGAGGTCGGTCGCGGCAGCTGCCACGCCACGCAGAGCGGAGAGGGCATTGCCCAGGCGCTCTTCTGCGTGCAGATCGATCTGCGGTGGCAGGCCGGA
Source organism: Corynebacterium urealyticum DSM 7109 (assembly GCF_000069945.1). Lineage (NCBI taxonomy): Bacteria > Bacillati > Actinomycetota > Actinomycetes > Mycobacteriales > Corynebacteriaceae > Corynebacterium > Corynebacterium urealyticum. The sequence goes on from NC_010545.1 coordinate 1,891,053, forward strand.
GAGGTTGTCGTGGACAACCTGCTGCCAGATGGAGCCGCCCAGCTCGTCCTTGGTCATCGCGCCAGCCAGGATCAGCTCGTACTCCGAGCCCTCCGCGATCTGCTGCGGCAGGCGGGTGGTGGCGTCGTCGATGGTTCCCAGAACTGCGACCACCGGGGTCGGCAGGATCGGGGTATCACCGGTCTGGTTGTAGAAGGAGACGTTGCCGCCGGTGACCGGAATCTGGACGTCCACGCAGCCGTCGGCCAGGCCGTGGACGGCCTCTCGGAACTGCCACATGACCTCCGGGTCCTCCGGGGAGCCGAAGTTCAGACAGTTGGAAACGGCGACCGGGGTCGCACCCGTGGTGGCGACGTTGCGGTAGGCCTCGCCCAGCGCGAGCTTTGCGCCCATGCGCGGGTCGAGCTGCGCGTAGCGGCCGGAAGCATCCGCGGAGACTGCGATGCCGCGGTTGGTCTTCTCGTCGATGCGCAGCATGCCGGCGTCGGCGTCCTTCGCCAGGACGGTGTTGCCGCGGACGTAGCGGTCGAACTGCTCGGTAATGAACGCGCGGGAGCACAGCGCCGGGGAGGCGACCAGGTCCAGCAACTGCTGGCGCAGCTCCGGCAGGTTATTCGGGCGCGGCAGGTCGGCCTGCTTCTGCAGCTCGTCCTGGTCGGCCGGGCGCTGGTACGGGCGCTCGTAGACCGGGCCCTCGTCCGCGATGGTCTTCGGCGGGGCGTCGAGGATGACCTCGCCCTGGTGCTCGCAGATCAGGCGGCCGGTGTCGGTGACCTCGCCGATATCGGAGGCGATGACGTCCCACTTGCGGCAGATCTCCATGAACTCGTCGAGCTTCTCCGGCTCGACGACCGCGCACATACGCTCCTGGGACTCGGAGGACAGGATCTCCGCGCCGGTCATGCCCTTGGCACGCTGGTGGACGTTGTCGAGCACGACGTGCATGCCGACATCGCCGGCGGCAGCCAGCTCGGAGACGGCACAGGACAGGCCTGCGCCACCGAGGTCCTGAATACCAACGACCACGCCGGCGTTGTACAGGTCCAGGCAGCACTCGATGAGGACCTTCTCCGCGAAGGGGTCGCCGACCTGCACGGCCGGGAGCTTGCGCTCCGCGCCCTCTTCGAAGTTCTCGGACGCGAGGACCGACACGCCGCCGATACCGTCCAGGCCGGTGCGGGCACCGAAAAGGACGACGCGGTTGCCGGTACCGGAGGCGAAGGCGAGCTTCAGGTCCTCGGCCGGGAGCACACCCACGCCGAGGGCGTTGACCAGTGGGTTACCGCCGTAGGAGGAATCGAAGACGGTCTCGCCGCCGATGTTCGGCAGGCCGAGGGAGTTACCGTAGCCGCCGATGCCCGCGACCACGCCCGGCAGGACGCGCTGGGTATCCGGGGCATCCGCTGCACCGAAGCGCAGCTGGTCCATCACAGCGACCGGGCGCGCACCCATGGCCATGATGTCGCGGATGATGCCACCCACGCCGGTGGCCGCACCCTGATAGGGCTCGATGTAGGACGGCGAGTTGTGGCTCTCGACCTTGAAGGTCACGGCCCAACCGTCGCCGATGTCCACCACGCCGGCGTTCTCGCCGATGCCGGCGAGCATCTTAGAGTTCATCTCCTCGGTGGTGGTCTCACCGAAGTAACGCAGGTGAACCTTGGAGGACTTATAAGAGCAGTGCTCCGACCACATCACGGAGTACACGGCCAGCTCCGCCTCGGTTGGGCGGCGGCCCAGGATTTCCTTGATGCGGGCGTACTCGTCTTCCTTGAGGCCGAGGTCCGCCCACGGCTGGACGAGGTCCGGGGTCTGCTCAGCGTTCGCGACCGTGTCGTTGTGCACCTTGACAGCGCCAGAGTCGGCCGCGGCGCCGGAACCGTTGTTGAGGTTGTTCGTCATAGAACTACTTCCCTGAACTACTTTCTTGAAAAAGTTCTCGCTGGTAGCCGGTGAGGCCCTAGACCAGGCTGTGAAGGACGGACTGGAACATGCCGAGGCCGTCGGTGGACGGTCCGGTGAGCTCTTCCACGGCGTGCTCGGGGTGCGGCATGAGGCCAACGACGTTGCCCTTCTCGCTGCACACGCCCGCGATGGAGTTGCGGGAGCCGTTGTGGTTCACCACGTAGCGGAAGACGACCTGGCCCTCCCCCTCGAGGCGCTTGAGGGTCTCCTCATCCGCCTGGAAGCGTCCCTCCCCGTGTTTGGACGGGACCAGCAGGGTGGATCCCTTCTCCAGGCCGGAGGTCCACGGGGTGGAGTTGTTCTCCACCTCGAGTTCGATGTCACGGCAGACGAAGTGCAGGCCCTCGTTGCGGGTCAGCGCACCTGGCAGCAGCCCTGCTTCCTGCAGGATCTGGAAGCCATTGCAAATGCCCAGGACTGGCAGGCCACGGCCCGCAGCCTCGACGACGGAGCGCATGGCTGGTGCGATCGCTGCGATGGCACCGGCGCGCAGGTAGTCGCCATAAGAAAAACCACCCGGGACGACGACAGCGTCGACGTCCTTCAGGTCAGCATCCGCGTGCCACAGTTCGACGGGCTCGCCACCGGCGAGACGGACGGCGCGGAGGGCGTCGACGTCATCGAGGGTGCCCGGAAAGGTAATTACTCCGATGCGGGGGCTCACTGCTGAACCTCCGCAGTGACGACCTCGTAGTCCTCGATCACGGTGTTGGCGAGCAGCTCGGCGGCGATCTTCTCGAGATCCGCCTCACTCACCTGGTCATCGACCTCGAGTTCAAAGCGCTTGCCCTGACGGACATCCTGCACCCCGCTGATCTCCAGACGACCAAGGGCGCGGACGATGGCCTGCCCCTGGGGATCCAGAATTTCTTTCTTCGGCATGACGTTGACAACCACACGAGCCATGTTCTCTAGTGCTCCCAGCTGTTGGAAAAATCCATTAAGTACGTGCCCATGTTAACACCAGGCTGAAAGGCCAAGGAATTATTGGAATGGCGCCCCCGCAGGAGGCTTAAAAGCACCACCGAGGGTGGCGGAAAGCCACCACCGAAGGTGGCAAAAACCTAGTCCAACAGCTCCGTCGCACCCATTCGGTCCAGCTCCCAGGCAGTCTCGAACGCGCCCTGTTCCCAGGCCTTATAGCGGCCAGAGACACCACCGTGGCCGGACTCCATGTCGATCTTCAGCAGGACGTTCGCGCCCGCCACGTCGCGGAGCTTGGCCACCCACTTCGCGGGTTCCACGTAGAGCACGCGGGTGTCGTTGAGGCTGGTGACCGCCAGGATCGGCGGGTAGGTCTTGTCCGCGGTGATGTTCTCGTAGGGGGCGTATTCCGCCATGTAGTCGTAGACCTGTGGGTCGTGGTAAGGGTCGCCCCATTCATCCCACTCGGTCACGGTCAGCGGCAGCTCCGGCATGAGCATGGAGGTCAGCGGGTCGACGAAGGGCACGATCGCCTCGATGCCCGCGAAGCGGTCGCCGGCCATGTTCGCCACCGCACCCATCAGCATGCCGCCGGCAGAACCGCCCTCGGCGACCATGCGCTGCGGACTGGTCATGCCTCGGGCAATCAGTTCATCGGCCACGGCGATGAAGTCAGTGAAGGTGTTCTTCTTGGATAGCCCCTTTCCTTTGTCGTACCAGAGGCGGCCCATCTCCCCACCCCCGCGGACGTGCGCGATGGCGTAGACCACGCCGCGATCCAGCATCGAGAGTCGGAAGATGGAGAAGCCCGGGTCCATGGAGGACTCGTAGCTGCCATAGCCGTAGAGCAGCACCGGGTTCTCCCGGTCGAGTGGGACGTCCGCGCGGTGGATCAGGCTGACCGGGACCTGCGCTCCGTCCGGTGCGGTGGCCCAGATGCGGGTGGCTTGGTAATCGGCCGGGTTGAATTCCTTGCCGTCCGGGCCGGGGAGGACCTGCTGTTCCTTGCGCAGGATCTGCTCCCCGGTAACTAGGTCGAGCTCGTAGACCCGGGTGGGCGTCGTAAAGGAGGAAAAGACGAAACGTAGGACGGGCGGATTCCACTCGCTGTTCCCGGCAGCACCGACGGTCGCGAGCTCCTCGCCGAAGTCGACGGGGCGGAACTCGGACCAGCCGTCGGAGATGTCCATCAGGTGGCTCTTCGAGACAGCGTTCTCGCGGGCCTCGAGGACGAGGTGGTTCTGGAAGCAGTCCACGCCCTCGATGCGGGCGTCGTCTCGGTGCGGCACGAGGCTGTGGACGTCGTCCAAGGAAGAGATCTGGCCGACCGGGTGGTACCCCAGCTCGGAGTTCACGCCGTTCTTGTTGTGAATGACCAGCCAGTGCTCCTCGCCGCCGACGCGGGCGTGGTCGATGCCGTACTCCACGCCCTGCTCGCGTGGCAGGACGCGGGTCAGCTCCGCGCTTTCGCCCTTCTCCTCGGCCTCTAGATCGAGGTACCAGACCTCGCTGGTGACCTTGGAGGAGGAGGCGATCAGCAGGAAGCGTTTGGAGCGGGTGGTGCCGACACCGGTCCAGAAGCGCTCGTCTTCCTCGCGGTAGATCAGCTCGTCCTCTTCGACGGAGGTGCCGAGGGTGTGGCGCCAGACCTCGTGCGGACGCCAGGCGGCGTCGACCTTCTGGTAGTAGATCGTGTCCCGACCGACCCAGGTCGCGCCGTAGAAGACATCCGGGATGGGCTCCCCGATCTGCTCACCGGTGGTCAGGTCGCGGAAGTACATGGTGAAGCGCTCGTCACCGGCGGTGTCGACGGAGTAGGCCAGGCGGGTGCCGTCGAGGGTGACGCTTGCCGCGCCGAGAGAGAAGAAGTTGTGCCCCTCGGCCTCGGCATTGACGTCGAGGAAGACCTCCTCGCGTGGGTGCGGGGTGTCCGGGTCGATTTGCGGTGGGGCCCAATCCTCCGGGTTGTCGACGGGGACGCGGCACATCGACGCGTAGTTCTTCCCCTCCGTGGAGCGGGAGAAGTACCACCAGTCGCCCGCGCGGACGGGCAGGGACATGTCCGTCTCCTGCACGCGGGATTTCACTTCTTGGTAGATGGACTCGCGGAGCGGCTTCAGGTGCGCGGTCTCCTGGACAGTGAAGGCTTCCTCCGCAGCGAGGTGGTCCAGAACCTCCTGGGACTCCTTGTCCCGAAGCCACTCATAGTCATCGCTGAAGTCGCGGCCATGGAAGCTGCGCTGGGTGGCAAGCTTCTTAGCAACCGGGGCGGTGAGCCGCGGGGACCGCTGGCCCTGTTGAGCCGGAGTGCTGCCCGGGTGCTGGTTCTGCTGTTCGCCTGGGGTGGACTGAGTCACTGCGAGCCATGACCTTTCTTCTATGGACAAAACACGATAGTGTCATGAATTCGTTACCTGGGAGCCGGCTGTGTCGGCGCTGGGATGGCGGCCAGTTTCGGCCCCCACCGGCGGGGAGCGCTCCCCGCCACAGAGCCAGTTCGCACACAGCTCCCGGTTTCGCTAAGCCCCTAAGCTAGCACTCACACCGGACATGAAACACGGCCCCGGTGAGCTGCGCAGGGGCACGACCCGGAACCGCCGGGACAGTCCGGCAAGTTGCATAACTTCTGTAACTTGCACCCCAATAATGCTCATTTGTTTCATTTTCTCTGGGAAGCAAATACAATTCGGCTGTAACGAGCATCGAATCTTCTACACCAATCCACAGATAGGATGAATATGCGTCTCAAGGCCCTCGCCCTCTCCGTGGTTGCTGTTCTCGGCGCCATGCTGGCACCTGCCACAGCTTCCGCGGCGCCTGGCAACACCGTGCTACTCGGCGACTCGATCATGGCCAACCCGTCCGTCGCTCACTACATGAGCCAGCGCGGCATCCCACTCGACCCGAAGCCGTTGAACGGCGTGGGCTGCGCCTCCGATGACCGCTTCAAGAACGCCTACGCGTCCGTTAAGCGCGCCCCAGTGGACAACTACTCCTGCTCCGGCGCATCTTTCCGCACCGGCGGCAAGCACATCACCAGCCTGGCGAATAAGGCCCGCCAGGACGGCAAGCTCAACGGCGCGACCCGCGAGGTCGTCATCTTCGCCGGCGCGAACGACACCTACCCGTACATCCTGAACGACAAGATGCCGATCCCGCAGATCGAGAACAACCTGCGCGTATCCATCCGCAACACCGTCAACCACGTCAAGCGCCTGGCCCCGAACGCCCGCGTGAAGGTCATGGGCTACCCACGGATCACCAACCCGGCGGGCCAGACCTGCTACCTGAACCTGCTGCCGCAGGGCACCCCGTCCCTGATCGTCAAGGCTCGCCCGGTCGAGGACGCCCTGCAGCGCGCAGCGGCGAACGCCTCCCGCGACACCCGCTCCACCTTCGTGGACATTAAGCCGATGACCACCGGCCACGACACCTGCGCTCGCGATCGCTGGATCACCGGCATCATCGACGTCGCCCCGCAGCACCGCAACCTGGCTTTCCACCTGACGCACCACGGCATCACCGAGGTGGCTAAGCACACCGCACGCGTCTAGTCGCCCCGCTGCACCGCCCGCGCAGCGCGGTTCCCCGCTGCGTCACGCCAAAACCCCGCCCAACCATTGGTTGGAGCGGGGTTGAGCTTTATCCGGGTTCTTCGCCGAGGTTGTTCTCAGCCGTCCCGTCCGGTGCGGGGAACGCTACGCCGAGGGCTTAGCACCCCCGGGCGTGCAGGCTGTGTTCTAGATCCTGCTGTGCAGGCTGTGTTCTAGACGCAGCTGCCGATCCAGTCCGCGAAACGCTTACCGGAGATGCGCTCGTAGGCCTCCACATAGCGCGCACGGGTCGCCTCCACCACGGAGCCCGGAAGCTCCGGCGGCTGGGAGCCATCGTTCTTATCCCAGCCAGACTTCGGGCCGGTCAGCCAATTGCGGACGAACTGCTTATCAAAGCTCGGCTGCACCTTGCCCTCCTCGTAGCCCTCAGCCGGCCAGTAGCGAGAGGAGTCCGGGGTGAGCACCTCGTCGGCGAGCACCAGGTTGCCTTCCTTGTCCAGGCCGAACTCGAACTTCGTGTCCGCCAGGATCAGGCCCTTTTCCTCGGCCATCTTCGCAGCTTGAGAGTAGATCTCCAGGGTTGCGGTGCGTAGCCTTTCCGCGAGGTCCTCCCCCAGGTCCTTGACGACGACGTCGAAGCCGACGTTCTCGTCGTGATCTCCGATCTCTGCCTTCGTCGCCGGGGTGAAGATCGGTTCGTCCAGCTTGGAGGCCTCAACCAAGCCCTCCGGGAGCTTGACGCCGCAGACCGCGCCGGTGGCTTCGTACTCCTTCAGGCCGGAGCCAGTGAGGTAGCCGCGAGCCACGCATTCGAAGGGAACCATGTCCAGCTTCCTGCACACCATGGCGCGCCCGAGCACCTCCTCGGGGATGCGCTCGTCATCCAGCGGTCCCGCGAGGTGGTTCGGGAAGTCGATCTGCTCAAAGAAGTAGGCGCTCATCGCGGTGAGCACCCGCCCCTTGTCTGGAATATCGGTGTCGAGCACGAAATCGTAGGCACTGATCCGATCCGTGACGACCATCAGCAGGTGCTCTGCGTCGATCTCGTAGATCTCGCGGACTTTACCCGCGGAAATGTGCTCGTAATCAGACAATTCTGGTCGCATGGCTAGACAGTCTAGCACCGCGATTGGGCCCGGCTAGACCCCCGCCGGACCCGCCCCCAGGTGCGCCCTAATTCGTGGGGTTCGTCCACATATTCTGCGGATCCACGCTCTGCGGGGCTGGCTGCTGCACCGGCTCCGCCGGGAGTTCCTTGCGAGCGTGCTGCGGCTTAGGCGTCGGATCCATTGGATCATCTTCCACCGGCTTATTGGCCACCGCATTCGCCGCGGCGACGGCCTTAGCGATCTCCGGGTCGGAGGCCGTGGAGAACCACTCCTCCGTGTTATCCGCCTCGGCCTTCTCACGGGTGTCTTCGTCCACGTGGCCCGGCTCGTAGCGGAACACGCCCTCATCGTCCTTCTTGGCGAAGGCCTTGGCGAACTGCTCGAGGGAATCGCCGAACTGAGACGGGATCATCCACATCGTCGATGCCTCGCCCTGGGCCAGCTTCGGCAGCTTATCCAGGTACTGGAAGGCCAGTACCTCCGGCGTGAGCTTGGAGGCCTTGATGGCGGCGTTGATCTTCTGGACGGCCTTCGCCTCACCCTGTGCTTCCAGGTAGCGGGAGGCGCGCTCACCCTCGGCGCGCAGGATCATCGCCTGGCGCTCGGCCTCGGCGGCCAGGATGGCGGCGTGCTTCTCACCCTCAGCGGAGAGGATGCGGGCCTGCTTCTCGCCCTCGGCGGTCTTGATGTCCGATTCCCGGCGACCCTCGGCGGTGAGGATCATCGCGCGCTTCTCGCGATCCGCCTTCATCTGCATCTCCATGGACTGCTGGATGGACGGTGGCGGATCAATCGCCTTCAGCTCGACTCGGCTGATGCGCAGCCCCCACCGGGCGGTTGCAGCGTCGAGTTCACCGCGCAGCCGGCGGTTGATCGTCTCGCGGGAGGTCAGCGTCTCTTCCAGCGTCATGCCACCGACCACGTCGCGCAACGTTGCGACAGAAATCTGCTCCACGCCGACGATGTAGTTATCCACCCCGTAGATGGCCTTAGCGGGGTCGTTGATCTGGAAGGTCACGACGATGTCGATGGCCACCGTCAGGTTGTCCTGGGTGATGACCGCCTGCGGCGGGAAGGAGACCACGCGCTCGCGGGTGTCCACCCGGGCGCGGACCCGGTCGATGAAGGGAACGAGGATCGTGATCCCGCCCGATACCGAGCGGGTGTAGCTACCAAGCCGCTCGATGACGGCCGCCTCGCCTTGGGGGATCAGGGCGATGGATTTCACCACGACGAGGGCGATGAAAGCCAACAGAACTAAGAGGAAGATCATGCCGGACATGTGTTTACCGTTTCCTGGTTGGTTCTTTCACGGACTGATATCCCGCTATTCGCGCTTCCACACGACAGCGGTCGGGCCATCGATATCGATGACGTGAACTTCTTCGCCCCTGGTAAAGGTCTCAGATGGGTCCATCGAGCGCGCGGACCAGATGGAACCGTCCAGGCGGATCTGCCCACTGCGGGCGCCGACGTCCTCCAAAACCTCAGCGGTCGCGCCGACCAAGGCCTGCTGGGAAGTATCGAGCGCCTTCGGTCCGTGCAGCCTACGGCGAAGAATGGGACGCAGGAACAGGATCAGCCCAGCAGTGGCGATGCCGAAAGCGACGATCGCCGCCCAGGTCGGTGCGCCCGCCCACTCCACAAGGCCGCCGACGGTCGCACCGCCGGCCAGCATGAGCAAGGTGAACTCCCCGGCCGCCAGTTCGAGACCGGCGAGTACCAGGGCTGCGATAAACCAAATCATTGCTCCCACGCCTTCGAATTTACCGAATTACGTGGAAGCGGTGCCGGTTTAAAGAATCTCGCCCGGGGTGTAGGCCGCTGCGTCTGGGTGGGCCTGGACGATGGACTCCACGCGGTCCAGCACGCGGGAGACCTGGGACTCGGCCGCACCAATGAAGGCCTTGCGGTCAGCCAGGGCGTCGTGGAGATCCTGCTCATTCATCGGGAGACGCTCATCCTTGGCCAGGCGCTCGATGAGGTTCTGCTCCGCGCCGCGCTCGCGCATGTCCAGCGCCATCCCCACGGCGTTTTCCTTGATGACCTCGTGAGCGGTCTCGCGGCCCACGCCCGCGCGCACCGCAGCCATGAGGATGCGGGTGGTGGCCAGGAACGGCAGGTAGCGCTCCAGCTCGCGCTCGATCATCGCTGGGAAGGCCCCGAACTCGTCGAGCACGGTGAGGAAGGTCTCGCACATGCCGTCGAAGGTGAAGAATGCATCCGGCAGGGCGACGCGGCGGACAACGGAGCAGAAGACGTCGCCCTCGTTCCACTGAGCACCCGAAAGGTCGGCTGCCATCGTCAGGTAACCGCGAAGCAGGACCTGCATGCCACCGACACGCTCGCAGGAGCGGGCGTTCATCTTGTGCGGCATCGCGGACGAGCCGACCTGCCCCTCCTTGAATCCCTCGGTGACGGTCTCGTTGCCCGCCATGAGGCGGATCGTCATGGACAGCGAGCTCATCGCCGCGCCCAGCTCCACGAGAACGGACAGTGCGTCGAAGTCGAGGGAGCGCGGGTAGACCTGGCCGACGGAGTTGAAGACCTGGCCAAAGCCCAGGACGTCAGCAATCTGCGTCTCCAGCTGCGCGAGCTTCGCCTCGTCACCGCCCAGCAGGTCCAGCATGTCCTGCGCGGTGCCCATCGGGCCCTTGATTCCGCGCAGCGGGTAGCGGGCCAGCAGCTCTTCGGCGCGTGCCAGGCCCAGCAGCAGCTCATCGGCCGCGGAAGCGAAGCGCTTGCCCAGGGTGGTGGCCTGCGCGGCGACGTTGTGGGAACGGCCCGCCATCACGAGTCCCTGGTACTCGCCAGCCAGGCGGCCGATGCGGTTGAGGACGGCGATGGCCTTGTCACGGGCCAGCACGAGCGAGCGGTAGATCTGCAGCTGCTCCACGTTCTCCGTGAGATCGCGGGAGGTCATGCCCTTGTGGATCTCCTCGAAGCCGGCGAGGTCGTTGAACTCCTCGATGCGAGCCTTCACGTCGTGGCGGGTGACCTTCTCCCGCTCGGCGATGGAAGCAAGGTCCACCTGGTCGAGAATCTTCTCATAGGCGGCCGGAGCTTCGGCCGGGATCTCGATGCCGAGTTCCTTCTGAGCCTTCATCACGGAGAGCCAGAGCTGGCGCTCCATCTTGATCTTCTCCTCCGGGGACCACAGGTTGGTCATCTCCGGGGAGGCGTAGCGGGTGGCGAGGACGTTGGAAATATTCTTCTTTGCAGCAGTCACGCCCCTCATTATCCCACAGCGGCACCCGGCTGTGCCGCGGGACTGGTGACCAGCGTTTTAACGCCTATGCCGCGGGCTGGCAGCCGGGGCACCAGAAGAGGTTTCGGCCTTCCACCACGCGGTGCCTAATCTCCTCACCGCAGACGTAGCAGGGCTGCCCGGCGCGACGGTAGACGTAGACCTCGCCACCGTGGTCGTCTTTGCGCGGTGCCCGGCCCATCGCCTCCGGGGTGTGCTCGGGGCGCACGGTATCGATCCTTCCGCTGGCCTCACCCTCGGCCATGAGCTCCACGAGGTCCTGCCAGATGCTCTCGCGTTCCTCCGCCGCCAGGTCGCAGGCTCGGACGTCCGGATGGATGCCCAGCCGGAAGAGGGTTTCGGCCCGATAGATGTTGCCCACCCCGGCGTAGCGGGCTTGGTCCATGAGGATCGAACCGATGCTTCGGCGGGAGCGGCAGAGGAACTGGTCGAGCTCCGGGAGTTTCGCAGCGTTTTCCGGGTCGACGACCGGGTCGGTGGAGCGCAACGGGTCGGCACCGAGTTTGGCGACCGCGGCGTCCATCTCCTCGTCGGTGATGAGGCGGCACCACTGGGGGCCGCGCAAGTTCGCCTCCACCGCATTGCCCCAGGTGCACATGTCCTCCCCACCCTCGGCGTCGATGCGGTGCAGGTGCAGGCGCACCTGACCGCGGGGTTGGCTACCGGTAAAGGGCTCGATGGCCAGGGTACCGATCAGTCCCAGGTGGATATGGATGATGTGGTCGGCCCGCCGGTGCGGGTTGCGGGGATTGCCGAAGCTTAAGAACAGGTGCTTGCCCCAGGCCTCTGCCCGGTCCAGCATATCGCCGGTCAGGGCGCCGGCCTCCTCGGCGAAGCGACCCTGCGGGCTACTCACGCGCAGGGCGTGACCGGCGAACAGCTGGTTGAGCTGGGCCGCCAGCCGATGAATCACGTGTCCTTCGGGCATCGGTTTCTCGCCTGCGGCTTAGGCCTGCCCCTCGCCCGGGACGGTGATCTTGCCCTCGACGGCGGCCAGGGCGATGTCCTTACGGAAGTGCCCGCCCGGCAGGTCGATGGTGGCCAGGGTGGCGTAGGCCTTCTCGCGGGCCTCCTCGAGGGTCGCGCCCTCGCCCACCACGTTGAGCACGCGGCCGCCAGCAGCGACGAGCGCGCCATCCTTCTCTGCCACACCAGCAGCGCGGACACCGCGATCCTCGCTACCAGCCTCAGCGCCCGTGATGACCCCACCCTTTTTTGCGGACTCCGGGTAGCCCTCCGCCGCGAGCACGACGGTCAGCGCGTAGCCGTCCTTCCACTGAAGCGGCGGCAGCTCCGCGAGCGTGCCATTGGCGACGGCGTTCAGCACGCCCGCCAGCGGGGTGTCGAGCAGCTGCAGCACCGGCTGGGTCTCCGGATCACCGAAACGGCAGTTGAATTCGATAACCTCCGGGCCATTGGAGGTCCAGGCCAGACCCGCGTAGAGCAGGCCGGAGTACGGCACCCCATCCTCGGCCATCTGCTTGGCGACGGGGATGCAGACCTCGTCGACGATGCGCTGCACGCCGTCTTCCGGCAGCCACGGCAGCGGCGTGTAGGCACCCATGCCGCCGGTGTTCGGGCCGGTATCGCCCTCACCGACGCGCTTGAAGTCCTGCGCCGGGATCAACGGGACGACCGTCTCGCCGTCCACCAGGCAGAACAGGGAGACCTCCGGGCCATCCAGGAAGCTTTCCAGCAGCACCGGGTTGCCAGCGGCGTGGACGTCGTCGATGTGGGCGCGCGCGACAGCACGGTCGTCGGTGACGACGACTCCCTTACCGGCGGCCAGGCCGTCGTCCTTCACGACGAAGCGAGGACCGAAACGGTCCAGGGTGGCCTCGATCTCAGCATCCCACGTACCCGGCTGCAGGGACTCCGCCGAAGCGGTGCGGACCCCGGCGCGCGCCATGACGTCCTTCGCGAAAGCCTTGGACCCCTCGATCTGGGCCGCAGCCTTGGACGGGCCGAAGACCGCGAAGCCTGCCTCCCGCAGCTCGTCACCCACGCCCGCGACCAGCGGGATCTCCGGGCCGATCACGACTAGATCCACCCCGAGCTCCTGGGCCAGACCCACCGGATTCGAGTCATCCGGGTGGAGCGTGGCGATGGCCTTCATCCCCGGATTGCCGGGGCTGACGTGGACCTCAGAGACGGACTCATCGCGGGACAAGGAATAAGCCAATGCGTGCTCGCGGGCACCGCTGCCAAGTACAAGAATGCGCATAGTGCCCAGTCTAGCGAGCCCGCCGGACGGCCTCACGCGACGCTGCCCCAAAGCCCTGTTCGACGATGGTTTCGCGGGTACGATCGCAAGGTATGGCTACCGTTTTCACGAAAATCATCAACGGCGAACTTCCAGGTCGCTTCGTTTACCGCGACGCCGAGGTCGCCGCATTCCTCACCATCGAGCCGGTCGCTTATGGCCACGTGCTGGTCGTCCCGGTCCAGGAGATTGACCGCTGGACCGATATGCCGGCCGAGCTATGGGGCAAGCTCAACGAAGTCGCCCAGGTGATCGGCAAGGCTATTTGCGAGGCATTCGACGCCCCGCGGTGCGGCTACATGATCGCCGGTTTCGAGGTGCCGCACACCCACATCCACCTGTTCCCGGCCTCCGACATGTCCGGCTACAGCCTGCAGAACATCATCCCGATGGATCAGACGGACCCGGCGAAGATGGACGATGCGGCGGCGAAGATCCGCGCGGGGCTGCGCAGCCAGGGTGTTGCTGGCGTGCCGGAGGACGAGGCCTAAAACGCCAGGGTTCTACAACGACATGTCCCCGTCCACGCCCCGTTTTCCCCACCGAAGCCCCATCCTGCACTCCGGGCTAGGCCAGGAGGCCGCGCCGCGGCGCTCGCTGCTGGCCCACATCCCGGACCTCGGCCAGTGGGAGGAGTCCCCCACCCACCGGGTACTGCCCTCCGAGCCCCGACCCATCGTGGTGGTGCACGGCACCGTGGGCGGTCGCGGGAACTTCGCGCGCATGGTTCCCTACCTGCGCAGCACCTTTGACGGCAGAGACCGGCGGGTATTTTCCGTCCGCTATGGGGACAATGGCACCACGCCGCTGGCACAGTCCATCGCCCAAGCACGCTCGCAGATCGCGGCACTCCAGGAGGCCACTGGAGCGGAGTCCTTCGACCTGGTTGCGCACTCCCAGGGCGGACTGATCTCCCTGGCCGTGGCGAGCCGCCCCGGCGGGGAGGTCGTCAACCACATCGTGGGGCTGGGCGCGGACTTCCGTGGCGTGCATATGCCGTGGTCCGGGACCGCACGGGAGACCCTGGTCAACCGGGTGATCAGCGCCGTCATGGCGCCTGCCTTCGCGGAACAGGTCGTGGGTTCTCCCGCACTGGCCGACGCGCTGGCGCCGGCCGGGGAGTGCACCGTCCCGATCACACAGATCGCCTCCGATTACGACCGCATGGTCCCCCTCAACGCGGCCTTCGCCCTGGCCGAGGCCGAACCGACCGGGGGTATCCCCCAGCACCCAGGCCCATTGCGGCTGGTGCGGGTGCAAGACTTCTACCCACAACTGCAGGTGGCGCACAATATGCTGCCCCGCAACCCCAAGGTCAGCCTTCTGGTGAAATTTGCTCTCGAGAATCCTCCGGCGCCACGGGCAGCTGCACCCTGAAGGTCGTGCCCTCCCCCACCGTGGAGTCCACGGTGATCGCCCCGCCGTGTGCCTTGACCAGAGACTGCACGATGGACAGCCCCAGCCCGGAGCCTCCCGAGGCGCGGGAGCGCGAGCCATCCGGGCGGTAGAAACGCTCGAAGAGATGTGGCAGGGCGTCGGCAGGGATACCCTCGCCGTCGTCCTGAACATCGATGGTGACCAGCTCTGGGCTCGTCTTGAGCAGGCTGATCTTCACGTTGGCGTCCTCACCCGCGTGCTTCAGCGCGTTCGTGAGGAGGTTGCTGATCACCTGATGCAGGCGGTTGGCGTCCCCCATCACGACCGGAATGGATCCGTAGTGATTCTCGACGCCGATGTTGCGCCCCGGGAAGCTCGCCCGGGCCCCGTCAGCGGCGCGCAGCGTCAGCTCCAGCACATCCACCCGCTGGTTCTGCAGCGGCCGCCCCTCGTCCATTCGAACCAGTGCCAGCAGGTCCTCCACCAACAGTCCCATCCGCTCGGCCTCATCGGAGATACGGCCGATGACCATGTCCGCATCGTCGGTGGCCCCGGAGCGGTAGAGCTCCGCGTAGCCCCGCACGGAGGTCAGCGGGGTGCGCAGCTCATGGGAAGCGTCTCCAATGAAGCGGCGCATCGTGGCCTCGGATTTGCGAGCCTGGCGCTCGGAGGCACCCACCGCGAGGAACGCGCCCTGAATCTGCGCGAGCATCCGGTTGAAGGCCTGTGCCAGACGACCGACCTCAGTGTCCGGCTCCCAGTTGGGGACGCGCTGGTCGAGGTGCCCCTGGGAAATCAGGGAGGCGGTCTCCTCCACCTGGTTCAGCGGACGGAGGGCGCGGCGCACCAGGTACTGGGAAACGATCATGATGGAGGCCACCACCAGGAAGCCGATGATGATCTGCCGGTACACCAGCCTGCGGATGGTGTGCTCCTCCCCCTCCAGCGGCAAGGCGACGATGGTGACGGTGCCGTCCTGGTTCTCGACGGAGGCCGCACGCCACGGGGCGTGGGAAGCGCTCCCCGCGCGGGCTGGTACCGTCACGGGTTCCCTGGGTTGTTCCAATCCCCGCAGTTCCGGGGCGGAGTCGAAGACAGAGTTCAGTGGCTCGATAGAGATCTCGCCGTCCACCACGCGGACGAAGAAGTCCGTTGGCGGCCGGTTGGGCTGCGGGGTGCTGCTGCCGGGCCGGTCTTGGTAGGAACGTTCATCGTCGGTGGTCCGGTAGGCCCAACCGTTGATCGCGCTGTTCAGCTGGTCATCCACGCGCGAGACCATGAAATGCTGCAACGTGGAAGTCGTCACCGCACCGGAAAAAGACAGACCGAGTGCGGCGAGGAACGTCATCACGACGACGAGGCTGACACGCAGCGGGAAGTTCGACAGGAAGCGCCCGGGGCGCTGGAATTCACCGCGTTCCTCGCCCATCTGCGAGGTGGAAGTGTCGGACGCGTTCGCGCCGGGAGAACCAGCGGCGTTCGCTGTCCCGGAGCCGGGCCCGTCCGATTTCTCTGGGAAGAAAGCCATCGACCAGGGGACCTAGGAGCGTGGCTTACGCAGCACGTAACCCACGCCGCGGACGGTGTGGATCAAGCGGGGCTCCTTCGTGTCGATCTTCCGGCGCAGGTAGGAGACGTAGGACTCGACGACGTTGCCATCCCCGCCAAAGTCGTAATTCCACACGTGGTCGAGGATCTTGGACTTGGAAAGCACGACCTCTGCGTTGACCATCAGGTAGCGCAGCAGCTGGAACTCCGTCGGGGACAGGTCCACGACCTCCCCGGCCTTGGTGACCTCGTGCATGTCGTCGTCCAAGGTGATGTCCTCGTAGGTGATGAGGCTGGATTCCTCGGAGTCATCCTTGGCCACGCGGCGCAGGATCACACGCAGTCGGGTGATGACCTCTTCCAGGGAGAAGGGCTTGGTGACGTAATCGTCCGCGCCGATGGTCAGCCCGTGGATGCGGTCCTCCACACCGTCCTTCGCGGTGAGGAACAGGGCCGGGGCGTCGTGGCCGGCTTCGCGGAGCTTGTTGAGCAAAGTGAAGCCGTCCATGCCCGGCATCATGACGTCCAGGATGAAGGCGTCGGGGCGGTAGGTTTCCGCGATCTCCAGCGCGGTCTGCCCGTTGTCGGCAGTCTCCACGTCGAAGCCCTGGAACTTCAGGCTGACCTTGATCAGGTCGGAGATGTTGTCCTCATCGTCGACGACGAGGACCTTAACGGGCTGCGTGTTTGGGGTAGTCATGGCTCTATTTTCACCGATCTGCTTCCACCGAGACTGGGAGCTTGCTGAATGCTTGCTGTACATATTTTAGCGCTTCACCGGTGGAGAATATTCCCGGTAGAAGCAGCGCGGGAGCCACCGAACGTTGAGAGTTTGTGTCGGTGCCCCAGGGACTGATTCGATCACCGTCTCGCCGCGGACAGCGTTACCGGTTAGACGTTGCCCGTTAAACGCAGCATTAACAGGAGACTCAACCGGCGCGTTCAGCTTTCTCTCACATACAAATGGGTTTATTCTGAAGCGCATGACTCGTTATATCGGCAAGCACCGCAAGGTGTCCAACACCTCCAAGAAGCAGTTCGCGGGCGCTGCTGCCCTCGCGCTCGGCGCATCCGCCCTCGGCGTTGGGGCATCCGTCGCCACCGCCTCCGAGGCCAGCGCTGCCCCGCAGCTCGGCTCCTCCGTGGCGTCCTCCTCCCTGCCGCCGCAGATCTCCCAGCTGCAGGCTAACTTCGACGCCCAACTGCGCCAGGCCCAGGCCAATGGCGTCACCGCCCTGCTGAACACCCGCGACGCGCTGGTGGCACAGGCCCAGAACCTGCCGCCGCAGTTCCGTACCCCGGTGACCCAGGGCATCGATAACGTCGTCAACGCCATCGCACCGGGTGCCCTGCAGCAGCGCGAGGCCGCCCGCGCACCGAAGCCGGCCCCGAAGCCAGCACCAAAGAAGCAGGCCCCGAAGAAGCAGGCACGCCCAGCGTCCAACCCGTGCCCAGCGTCCGCGCACGCATGCGTTGATATCAAGGGCCAGCGCGCCTGGCTGCAGAAGGGCGGCAATCGCTCCTACGGCCCAGTCGTCGTCTCTACCGGCCGCCCAGGCCAGGAGACCCCACGCGGCATGTTCACCGTGACCCGCAAGGTCAAGGACGAGATCAGCTACGAGTTCGGCAATGCACCGATGCCGTACGCCGTGTACTTCACGAACAACGGCCACGCCTTCCACCAGGGCACGACCAACGTGCAGTCCGCCGGCTGCGTGCGCATGGACGGCAAGTCTGCCCAGACTTTCTTCAACTACCTGCAGCCGGGCGACAAGGTCTACATCTACTAATCCCCGACCTGCTGAAAGCTCCTTAAATATGTGAGCGCACCGGCGCCGAGCGCGGATCCCGGATCCCGCGGTTCGGCGCCGGTGTTCTATATTTGAGGGCATGAGCGAGGATATTCAGGCAGAGTCAGCAGCCGAGCGCCCGGCCACGGATGCGGTCACTTTTCGTGTCGCGAGCGAGGGCGACCGCGGATTCATCACGGAAATGTTCCGGGAAACCGACACCTGGGGTGACCCTGGAAAAGACGTCTCCGAGCACTTCCAGGATGACCTGGTCCGCTACGTAGACATGTGGACCGCGGATCAGGGCGGAATCATCGCCGAGTACGAAGGCGCACCCGCGGGCGCGGCATGGCTGCGTAACTTCACTGAATCCGAGCCCGGCGCGGGCTATATCTCCGATGACATCCCTGAGCTGGCCATCGCCCTCCGCCCGACCATGACCGGCCTTGGGCTCGGCCGCAGGCTACTGGGGGCAACCCTGGACCACGCCCGTGCGAGGGGTTACCACTCCGTCAGCCTGGCGGTGGACTACGGCAATGACCGTGCCCGCCGCATGTACTCCAAGTTCGGGTTCGTCGACCACGGCGTGGCACCCCACGAGGAGTGCTACGTCATGGTCTACCGCTTCTAGCAGCCCCCCGGCTGCCCCGCCCCAGTCTGGTCAGTAAACCCGCTGGGCGCGACTCAGCCCCGCGGCAACGCTGCGGGCACCCGGGGAGCCCACCTCGGCCCGGAAGCTATTTCCCAGGCGGAATGGGGTGTCCTTGGCCAGCACGTGGTCCACGAAGTGCCAGTCGCACTGCGTGGCCTCCTGCCCGACCTCGACAGCCATGTAGCCGTGGTGGGTTAAGTTGATCCACTTGAACCACCGGTTGAGCCCGGAGAGCAGGTTCTCCCCCGTATAGAGCAGCTGACGGGTGGCAGCGTCGAAGGCGCGGCTGACCGCCAAAGAATCGAATGCGCTATTCGCAGTGACAGACGGGGTTACGAACTCGGTGGCGACCGCCTTCGTGTTCTGGCCTGTGCGGTAGCCAAATACGTCCCTTGGAATGTCGCTGGCCCAAGAGGTGTGGATGTCCCCGGTCAGGAAGACCACGTTCTTATCCGGCAGCCCGGCGATCATGTCAATGATCTTCTGCCGTTCCGCCATGTAACCGTCCCACTGGTCGGGATTCAGCGGGATTCCCTGCTCCGGCAGGCCGATCTTCTCCACGAGCCAGGTGTGCAGCTTCGGGTCCAGGCTCTCCGGCAGGGTCATGGGTGCAAACATCACAGCATTCGCAATAACCTGCCACTTCGCGGTAGAGGACTTGATGGCATTGCTGAACCACTCGAACTGGCTGCGCCCCATCATGGTGCGCCCCTCCCGGCCGGCGGCGCGGATGAAGTCCGGGTCAGAGTCCAGCAGGTGGTCACCGGACTGGATCAGCTGCGCATCGCGGTAGGAGCGCAGGTCCGGGATGATGATCTCCATCAACGGGCCGTACTGCAGGGTGCGGTAGAGGTGCTGGGCTCGTGCCTCGGGGCGCACCCGCACCGGCATCCACTCAAAGTACGCGCGGGAGGCAGCCTGCTTCAGGGCGGAATAGTCATCGCCCTTCTTAAAACTCGTTCCGGTAGCGCCCTCACGCCAATTGTTATCAGCGAACTCGTGATCATCCCACATGCAGATCATTGGCTTGGCGGCATGCAAATCTGCAAGGTCTGAATCACGGTGGTGTACCGCTTGACGAATTCGGAAGTCCGTCAGAGTTTTTGTTTGATGTGCAGGCTCAACCTTGCGGACAGTCTCGCCATACATCCCCTTATAGCCGCCCGTCTCGTACTCATAGGTGTAGTCGCCAAGGTGCAGGACGAATTCCAGGTCATCGCGCTCAGCCATGTCCCGGTAGCTGCGGAAGAATCCGGCCTCGTAGTTCGCACAGCTGCACACGCCGAAGCGGATCGCGCTGACTTCGTCGCCGGAGCCCGGGGCGGTGCGGGTGCGCCCCACCCGGGAGGTGGCCTTGCGCTGCCCCAGGTCGGCCGTGAAGCGATAAAAGTATGTGGTGCCCGATCCGAGGCCGGTGGCGTCGACCTTGACGGTGTGGTCGAACTCGGCGCTGGCGGTGACCGTCCCGGACGCGGCGACGTCCTGAAATTCCGGGTCGGTGGCGACCTCCCACGTCACGGGGACGTCCGGCCCCTTCCCCGAGCCGGGCTGCGCGTCCTTCGTTGGGGTCACGCGAGTCCAGATGATGACGGCACTGGCGGTCGGATCCCCGGAGGCGACGGAGTGGGCGAAGACCTCGGGGTCCCAGTTCTCTGCGCCCAGCACGGTGCGGGCGGGGGCTGCATCAACGACGGGCAGCAAGCTGCCAGCGGCGGCTGCCCCACCGGTGGCGGCCATGCCCTGCAAGACGCGGCGGCGGGTAAGCGTTGCCATTATCCAGCTACCTCCACGGAAACATTGTCGGCGATGGTGACCTTGGCGGTGAGAGCCTTAGGCAGGTTGCGTCGCTGCCAGGAGCCCTCCGGGCCCTGCTTATCCAGCGGGTAGCCGGCCGGGCCGGCGGTCTGGCGGAGGATCTCGGCCCGCTGCTCGTGGGAGAGGCTCGGGTACTTTCCCAGCAGCAGGGCGGGCGCGGCCTGTGGAGCCACCATCGGGGCGGCGAGCGCTGCAAACCTAGGGCCCCCACGAGTACGTCTCTCGCACTGCCGATCAAAAAATTTTTGATAGGCGACCAAAAAGTCTTGAAGTTGATTCCGAAGTATGTTTATCCTCAATATGTGCCATGACGCACACTTACATGGAAAGTCCATGTAGTTGATACGCGAAAGCGAGAAGCGCGTGTCCACACTAATCAACAAGCTGCCTCCCGCAGTTTCAACTGATTCTTCAAAGATTGTTTCCGAAGTTCAGGCATTCGAGCCTACCGCTGCTCGTTGCTCCTGCACCACAATCCCGTGCTGCTGCTGCTGCGGCGGTTAACCAACCAAAGAAGCCGCTGGGCATTTGTTCCTCTCAGTGATGGCAAGTGCCCAGCGGCTTCCCTTAGGATTTCGGCATGAAGAACCCAACTTCTGGAGGCGCGTAGATTGATACTCATCGCGATCGTTGTGGCCGAGGTTTTATTCTGGATTCTGCTATTGGCCGGACTGTTGACACGATATGCATTGAAGGCCCCGCGCATCGGTGCAGCACTACTCATTGCCACTCCGATCGTTGATCTCGCGCTACTGGCTTTAACTTATATCGACTTAAGCTCAGGCAAATCTTCGAATTTTATTCACGGTCTTTCTGCTTTATATATCGGGTATTCAATCGCACTAGGGCCGACAATCATCCGCGCATTGGACGTGCGATTTGCTCGCCGATTCGGCACACACGAGAACAACACCAACGGTCCAGATAACCACACTGCGGAATCAGCAATGACAACATGGAAACGAGCCTGCTGGGCCTCGCTGATCAGTGTTGTCCTGCTCACCATTGGTATCGCCATCACGAGTTTGCAAGGTGCATTCTGGTTGATCTATTGGGTAATCGTCGCCATATTTATCGTGGTGTTGTGGTGGTTTATTGGCCCGCATCGAGAGAAAAAGAAGAAACGCGGTAAAAGCATGAAAATGGCTAAACTTCAGAATGCATCTACGTCAGAAGAATCCTCTCCTCGACAACCTGCGGATGAATAGAGTGACCTCCTCAACTAACTTGGAACCGACACAGCTGGTAGCTGACGAGGTCAAACGCAGAGCTCGCCGATGGTACCACGATCCTGAACGTGTTCCTGTTGCTCGGAACCATGACGCGGACGTGGAGCCCCGATATTCCAGTTTTGTTGCCCAGCAAATACACGAGCTTGGGGTGAATACTCCCCCTCGCATTATCGATGTTGGTTGTGGCGAAGGTTTGCTTGCCAGTCAACTGGAAGACTTTGAAGAATACATCGGAGTCGACCCAGATAATTCAGGCATACATACTGGCAATAATGCGTTATCCGCGAAGATGAAGTTTATACGTGCTGGTGTCGAAAACATTCCACCTTCAGTTTCCCACGCTGACATTATTGTGTCTTCGTTGAATCTCGCGCTTTGGGACGATCCCATTCGCCGGTGTGTTGATTTACGTAAAAGACTCAGCCTTGGTGGTCGAATACTCATCATTGACCTTCTGAGGACAGGATCACGTATTGAATACGCCGCAAGTAACGAGCTCAACCAATTTCTCATCGACCAGCACAACGCTTCGCTTACACCTGAGGATCTCGAAGTCCTTTGTCGAAAGGCACTACCAGGTGCCGAGATTTCAACATTTACCGATAAGCGAGAGACGATCGTCCCCACAATGGACACCGCCTCAGACTACGGCAACCTATTTTTCATAAACTACCAGGAGGCATGAACGTGGCAACTACGTATCTTGGGGCTCGCAGTCATCTCGCTCAAATACTGGATAAGTGTGGCATTGTCGATCCACCAGTTGTAGTTGATGCTGTCACCTTGAACCGTGAGGGACTGGTTGAACAACTCGAGACTACTGCGAATGCAGCAAAACGATTGTTGATTCGCCCAGAGGTTATTAACAAAGACATTTCCGACCGTGCTGCAGATTACCTTGCCTGGCTCGACACAATCGAGTCTAGATTGCGCCAGTTTGGGGAAACTAGAGTTCTTACCCTCCCCCGTTCAGCAGAAGACTGGGAGGAAGACATCAACAAGGCCATCGAATTCAAAGTGTTTTGTCTTGTAGAACCAGCACAATTCATAAGCCTGATCAGTCGTAAACAGAGAACTGAAATGGTGCAAGCGGCTGTTAACGCAACGGCTGCCGGAGCTAAATTTCAACCTACTGTTACGCCCTCGACGGTGCCTGTATATTCCATCACCAAGATCTTGAGCTCCGAGTTCGGCGAGAACATTAGGTCTGAGAAGGTTAAACCAGCGGACCTATACGACGTCATGGTTACTGCTGGGATGGGCGCAGAGCTCAGCAACCGTATCATATCCGCTCAGCAACTCGCCGTGTCAGAGGTCGCAATCAATAACCCTAACGGAGAGGAAGCATTGGAAGACTTCCGAACGTACGTAAGCAGAAAGAAGCAGTGAGGAAAGATGACTGAAACTCAGAGGTACCAAGTTAACCCAGACCTGCGGGTATCGCGCGACGGCAACCAGATCGTTATAGAAGCCGCGTCAAACACATATTGTCTCTCCGATGAGGCTCTATGGCCTTTCATCTCTGAAGTACTCTCAACCACCGAGGAGCTCACCATTCCAGAAAATAATGACGAGTATGAGCCTAGAGACATTGAACGACTTCAAGCAGCATTTGAAATTCTTTCAGAAACTGAAGTTCTTATTCCATCTGAACGCACCCCTTGGCCGGATACAATAGTTTCATTAGCTAACAGAAGTGGACGACTCGTTCCTCTTGAAGACATTGCCCACCGTTTAGAAACAGCCGAAATCCTCATCGTGGACCCGCATAGCTCCTCCACAGTGAGTACTTTGACAGCAGCAATGAGAGACTACCCCATCGCTGAACCGACAGTCGTACAACAATTACCGAAACACAGCTCAGCCGACCTGATGGTAGTCGTTGCCGCAGATGAACACGACCCACTGCTCGACGAAGCGAACAAAATTGCGCTGGACTCTGATATTCGCGTTTGGACGCCACTGACACCAACCCGCAACGGCAGGTTCAGGGTTGGCCCTTGGTTCTACCCCAATCAGTCCGCCTGCTACAAATGCCTCCGACTGCGAGAAGGCAGTGTCGAACGAGAACCGGTACTTGCTGACATCCAACGAAAAGGCCAGTCAGCCATACCAAGGCATGATCGTTTCGACAGCCAGCCCGCGATGACATCAATGATGATTTCGATGCTCACCGACGCAATGCTCACCCACATAGCTCTCGACGGAGCCCAAGGCCAGGCACCGGTCGGTGGGTTTGTCGATGTGAAATACGGGCTAGAAGGGTTTGAATTAGCCAATCACCGCGTGCTGCGTGTTCCTCGATGTCCTCAATGTTCAGCTGCTTCCGGAACAGGTTATCCACAAATTTGGTTTCATGAGGAGTGAAATGGCCGCATCAGCAGAATTTTCGCGACCAGCCTACACTGAACTGACGTCTGGGAATCGCTGGTCAAGCTTAGAAGATGGAATGAAACGAGCCCGCCTACTAGTTTCCGATCGAGTGGGCATCGTTAGTCGTGTGTTCGATAAAGTACATGACATTGATGACTCATACTGCTATGCCATTGGTTCGGAAACGGCCAACGGAGAATATCTAATAGGCTCGACGAGCAATAAATTCAATGGCGGTGGTGCGATCTCAGAGACAGGCACATACCTAGCTGCCATCGGTGAATGCGTTGAACGCTACAGTGGCGCATGGGTCCCGTGGGAAAATCTTCGACGGACTAGCTACTCAACCCTGAGCAAGGACTCAACGCCTGGCGTACACCCAGACGTGTGGAGTCCCTTTCATGCCCGCCAGTTCGAGGACACGAGTTTCGAATATCATCCATTAACGCACGATAGGGAGCTAAACTGGTCTGCTATGCAGGACCTTTCCACCGGAAAAACGGTATGGGTGCCTTCTCAGATGCTGTATCTATATCCGACGGACCCGCATCATGAACAATCAGCTGTGGGTTACGCAACCAGTAGCGGGTTAGCTTTCCATTCTACGCCTGCGGAAGCTATTCTTGGCGGTCTTTATGAGCTGATTGAACGGGATGCGTTCATGATCGTCTGGCATTCACGGCTCACAATGCCACTCATCGACATTGAGTCGCAACCTGAGCTTTCCAAGTTCATGCGCCGCTACATTAAACCCTCAGGTGTTGATGTGTATCTGGTCGATCTCTCTAGCATCTCGAGGATCCCGGTTGTATTGGCAGTAGCTATCAATCCACACACGGATCACGCACCCGTTGCTCTGGGTGCTGCCGCAGGCCCCACACTGCTCGCCGCTGCTAAAGATGCAGCGATCGAGTGCTTGCAGACAAGGAACTGGGTTAAAGCGGAACAGAGGGATGGAAATTCCCTTGACCCGGACCTTCGTGACATGAAAGCCTCCATCAGAGATTTCGACGATCACATTCGCTTCTATGCAAACGCGAAAGCACGCGACCGAGTGAAGTTCCTCATCTCTTCAGATGAACGAACTGATGTATCTGCTGGCGGAAGTTTCGCCGGTGACAGCCCAAATGAAGAGATCGCCACGTTAGTATCGGCTTTGAACACACAAGGGATCGATGTGTTCGCTAGAGACCTCACGAGCCCAGATGTTCGCGAAGCAGGCGGTGCGGTTTTTAAGGTCTTTAGCCCGCAGCTGCAAATGCTGGATGTTGGTTTCCACCGCCGGTTCCTCGGAAGCCAACGTCTCCGAACTCGCGCCCGCGAACTCGGCGCTTGCTCTAAGGACCTCAGTTTTGAAGATTTCAACCCTCTTCCCCACCCATTCCCATAAGGAGGAAATTCTTGTCATCCGCAGCCGAAGCAAGCCACAGCGCAAACCTTCGAGAAATCGTCTACAACACTGGCGTACCGGAAGTATCCGACCCCAGCGAGGACTACTTTGAAGCGTCAAAACTGACTAGGGACGGCCTTGCCTGGGAAACGCCCGGCATCCCTCTGCTGCTGCAATCGCCAGAACTTCAGAAGATGAGTGGACGAGCGTCAAGACGTTACACCTCGCGTCCCTTCACCGAACTAGGCGAACCTGAGCCGCTTCCGCGAGGTCTGGACTCATTACTTCGATCACGACGTTCATGCCCCCAATTCGGAGGAGGCAAACTGTCGCTGAACTCGATTCACCAAATCCTTCATCATTCCTACGGAGCCTATCCCGTCGATAACGGGCACCAAACACGCAGAAACGTGCCTTCAGGTGGTGCTTTATACCCGCTTGATCTTTATCTCGTGTCTCGCAACGTTGAGACCCTAGATGCAGGAGACCTTCACCACTTCGACCCTTACAGAAAGGGGCTCGCACACATTCGAAGTAATGTTGACCTCGACTCGCTCGACGAGGCCCTCTTGTTGCCGGAGGTAGCGCAGGACGCGTCGGCCTTCATAATAATCAGTGCTACTTTCTGGCGTAGCAGGTTTAAATATTCCCAGCGAGCTCTGCGTTTCAGCCTGATGGAATCAGGTCACGTTGCTCAGAATCTGATCACAGTGGCTACAAGCATCAACGTTCAATCCCGAGTATTCGGTGGATTCATCGATAGTGAGGTGAATTCGATTCTTTCCGACCATAACGGCGTGGATGACGCAAGCCTGTACGTGGTGCTCTTAGGATCTGAGACATGACCTTTCTGTCCAAGTTCGTTCATGTGGCGTGGACATTCAAAGGACCTGAACTTCTAACTCGAGCTCGGAAACAATGGCCCAAACAGTTCCGCCCCTCCGCGGGGTGGTATCACGACATCCCAACAGCAATTATTGCTGTAATATCCCTCTGCGAAGAAGCGCTGCGACGCCACAGCCGCCCCTTACTATGGAAAGGGGGCAAGAGTTGCAGCTTGATGGCCATTGGCGCTGGTTTGGCGTTGCATAATCTTAGCGTTTTCGTGTTAGCACGACGGGTGCCCCAGTACCATTTCCGCTCCCTGTCAAAAGTACAGCTTGCACAAACTATAACGGTCGCAGCCGCAGAAGAAATTATCTGGAGAACCGACGGCGGATATACCTCACGACTCATCGAAAGTATAGGGTTCGGCCTTACTCATCTAAGAATTGGGTCAATTCCCGGCGTAATCCATATGGGTATATTCGCGTTGATTGCGCGCTATTTCGAGCGGAGACATGGGTTGGTAGCCTCCGCCTTGTTCCATAGCTCCTACAACATTGCTCATGAAAGCGAATCGCATAGAGACAAGAAGTAATCGGAAACTACCAACCTTGATGTCCCATGATTAGGGATGTTCACGAGGCCATGCCCAATCTAGGTTACTAATTGGGATTTGAAGTGTCCCAGGTTTTGTTCCGTCTGAGTAGATGAGAAAAATTGGACCATGCCGAAGAAGTTTGACCAGGATGCGAAAGACCGCGTCGCCCGCTGTTGGGAGAGTGTCTGATGGTTTGTGTGTGGGAACCTAACCTGCATGAGGAGATGGATCAGAATGACTACTGTGGCGAGACAAGATCCGGCTGATAAGGCCAAGATTGATGCGATTGGAAAGAAGCTTCTCGCTAACCCTGAAAACGCGAAACTGATTGATGACCTTGGCACATCGACGACGGATGCCAACGACCTAGTTCGGGGGCATGCTACGAGCCTCGATCACTAGGGGTTTGAATGCTGAGATGGACGCCCACCTTGGCTATGAGCCCGGCGACAGGAGCGGAAAAGCTGCCGCTAGGACAGACAAGTACCGCAACGGGTCGTATCCAAAAACCGTGGATTCTAACTACGGGCCGGTTACTGTGGATGTGCCGAGAGATCGGGCTGGAACATTCTTGCCGACTATGGCCCCGCAAAGGCTCGAGGCGTTTGACTGACGTTGGGTGAGATGATCATCAGCTTGTATGCCGGTGGGATGACAATTAGGGATTCCAGCACCATATGGCAACTGCGACCCGGGTTGATAGTTCCCATGAGACGATTTCTGCGGTTACCGACGCCGTCTTGGATGAGGTCATGGTCTGGCAAAACCGCCAGTGAGATGAGTTCTACCCGGTCATTTTCCTCGATGCGCTGCGCATTAAAGTCCGCGACGGCGGCCGGGTAGTCAACAAGTCCGCGTACATGGCAATCGGTGTAGACCTTGACGGTATCAAGCACGGACCTGGCCCCGTTAGGTAGACACCTGCTATCCAGCCCGGTTGGGTTGGGAAGAAAGGTAATCTACCATTATTCCTAGGTACTCCGAACAGTTCAAACGTGATGCTGTGGCCCTCTACGAAAACAATGAGGACCTCTCACTTCACCCGGCTGCAGCAGAGCTAGGAATCAATCGTTCTTCACTTTATTCCTGACTTAAGCTGTTCGGCACCGGCAAACGTGCCCACTCGAAAAACATGCGTGATAAAGCTCAGGCGACGACTGATTCTGAGCAGATCCGCCAGCTAGAAAAAGAAAACGCGAAGAACGCGATATCCAGCGCAAGGCCGCGAAATATTTTGTTTAAAGAGACACGCCGGTAATCCGCTTCCAGTTTGTCTATGACCACCGAACCGAGTACTCGGTTAAGCGGATGTGCCACGTGTTAAAGCTCAATCGCTCCTCGTTCTACCAATGGGTCAACACCGCCGAAAAAACGCAGGTTAAAGATGTGTTCCGATGCCCTTATTGGTGCAAAAATCAAGACCACTTTTGATGATGAGCAGGGCTTTATGGTGCTAAACGCATCGCTGCGAGCCTCAACGGTGATACGGATTTCGGCCCGATCAATCACAAGAAGGTCGCACGCATCATGAAATCCATGGGGCTTAAAGGCTTTGCCAAGCGCCGGCGATGTGTCGCTACCAGGCGTAAGCCTGGTCACCGAGTCATGCCAGATTTAGTAGGCCGCAAATTCACCGCTGAGAGGGTGTCAGGAAGTTTGTGTGTGAGGCTCTGATCGAGAAGGAGTGTCACCGATAATGACTACTGTGTCACCGAAGAAAGGCCATGACCCGGCGAGGGTCAACGAGATCAGCGAGAAGCTGATGGAAAATCCTGAGCTGGCTAGCCTGATCAGCGAGCTGTCGACCTCCGCTGATGATGCCAGCGAGCTGGTCAAAGGCTTGTTGCAGGCATCAATCAACGCTGGTCTGCAGGCGGAGATGGATGCGCATTTGGGCTATAGCCACTCCGACCGCAAGTCCAAAGCCCAGGTTGAACCCGTGCACGGCGGCAATCACCGCAACGGGTCGTACACCAAGACCGTCAATTCTGGCTACGGCGCGGTGGAAGTGACCGTGCCCAGGGATCGTGCCGGCACGTTTACTCCGAAGATGGTGCCCAAGGGCGCACGTCGGCTCACAGAGCTCGACGACATGATCGTCTCGCTATACGCCGGTGGGATGACAGTGCGCGATATTCAGCATCACCTCGCGACCACGCTCGGGGTGGATATGAGCCCAGATACGATCAGCACCATTACCGATGCGGTGTTAGACGAGGTCATGATCTGGCAAAACCGCCAGCTCGACGAGTTTTACCCGGTGATCTTCCTCGACGCGCTACGCGTGAAAATCCGTGACGGTCACCGCGTGGTCAATAAGGCCTGCTACATGGCGGTTGGTGTCGACATGGACGGCATCAAACACATCCTGGGATTGTGGATTGCCGATAATGAAGGCGCTGCATTCTGGGCATCGGTGTGCGCGGATCTGGCCAACCGTGGCGTCCAGGACGTGTTCATCGTGTGCTGCGACGGGCTCAAAGGCTTGCCGGAAGCTGTCGAGGCAACCTGGCCGAATTCCATGGTGCAAACCTGCATTGTGCACCTGATTCGGGCTTCGAACCGGTGGGTGTCGCATCAGGACCGCAAATCTGTCTCCCGTGCGCTACGTGAGGTCTACACGGCCGCCAACGAGGACACCGCCCGCGACGCCCTGGACGCGTTCGAAGCCAGTGAACTGGGCCAGAGATACCCGCAATCGGTCAAAGTCTGGCGCGACGCCTGGGACCGGTTCGTGCCGTTTTTACAGTTCCCGCCAGCGGCCCGCCGGGTGCTCTACACCACGAATTCGATCGAATCGCTCAACGCTGAACTGCGGAAAGCTACCCGTAACCGCGGGCAATTCCCGAACGACACCGCGGCGCTGAAAACGCTGTGGCTGATGATCTGCAACATCGAAGACAAGCGCGCCGCCCAGCGAGCGAAGAAAGCAAAGCGCGACATCGAATGCAATGGCTATATTGAAGGAGCGAAAGCCACCGGGTGGAAACAAGCCATCAACCAACTAGCCGTGGCTTACCCCGACCGATTCGCGGACTACTTGTAAACCAAGCCCCCGCACACAAACAATCGGACACTCTCACCGCTGACAGGCCAAACCACGTCTATGGTAGCGACATTACGTACCTGCCGTGTAAGGGTGGCAAGAACATGTACCTTGCCACGGTCATCGACGTCTACTCTCACAAACTTGTCGGTCATGCACTCGCGGATCACATGCGGGTAT
The DNA here is from genome assembly GCF_000069945.1 of Corynebacterium urealyticum DSM 7109. Classification (NCBI taxonomy): domain Bacteria; kingdom Bacillati; phylum Actinomycetota; class Actinomycetes; order Mycobacteriales; family Corynebacteriaceae; genus Corynebacterium; species Corynebacterium urealyticum. The sequence continues at coordinate 1,920,962 of NC_010545.1, forward strand.
CGCTAGTTATCGAAGCTTTGTCTCATGCCAGAAAGGTCCGCGGAAGCCTTAAAGGGGCAATTTTCCATTCCGATCACGGCAGTGTGTATACTTCACAGGCATTTAGGGACCACTGCGCCCAACTTGGTATGCGCCAATCCATGGGAGCAGTGGGAACGAGTGTCGATAACGCCCCTGCAGAATCCTTTAACGCCACCTTAAAGCGTGAAGTACTGCGTGATAGGAAACTCTTTGAAAGTCCAATCAGCTGCCGCCAGGAAATCTTCCGGTGGTGCATGCGCTACAACACGCGCAGGCGGCACTCCTGGTGCAACCTTCTAGCCCCGATGACTTCGAAGCGCTTAATTCAACTACACTGACCCAAGCAGCATAGCTAACCCCCGACGTGTCTACTTTCCGGGGGCCAGGCCCCCTTCCCCGCGAAATATAGGCACCCACCAACCACGGCAGTCCATGCGGGTGGACATATACTTTAGCATATGGCGGAACACACACTATAACATATGTCTAAACATATGTTCTGCCATATAGCAGGACTTGCGGGCGCACAGCGGTGGGGCGAACGACTACGCAGATTTCTGCCCGCAGTAGAGAAAAGGTAGCTACGGCCTCGGTGTGGGAGTATTGCGAAACCTCCGCGCACATTAGCCTAAGACATGACAGCATGGTTCGTCCCTGAACCATCGCTGCACAATAAAAAGGACCCCAGCGAGCGGCCACTCGTTGAGACCCTTGGGCCTAAAAGACCTACGTGAAGCACAACTGCAATGAGCTCTACTAAAGCGGTCATAAGAGTTACGACCTTGATTGCCAACTCCAGCTTCTTCCCGGAAGTGGCGTCAGGGTCTTTTTCTTTATGACCGGATGCTTAAGTTCTAAGGGGTTGCTTAAGTTCTAGGGGTCGTTGCAACACTGATCTGAAGGGTTGGTGTTGGTGATGACGATGTTACGGTGGGACCCACCGGTTGAGGAGATCATTCGGTTCCACCAGTTGGTGGTGGGTGATGGTTTGTCGGTGCGTGCGGCTGGGCTGGATCTGGGGTGGTCGTTAGCTACGGCGTATCGGGTTGCGCATCGTGATGGGTTACCACTGCGGAATAAGACGTTGTCGTCACAGGTGGTTGATGAGATTGTTGCGTTGTTTTCCCAGAGTGTCGCGCCAATGGATATTGTGCGGCGGTTGGGTGTGAATCCTTCGTCGGTATACCGGGTGGGGATATCGATTGGTGTGCGGCCCCGTCCTGCTCCGGAGGGTCGGCGGGCTGTGGCTACGGCGCGGCGAGTGGAGTATTTGGAGCTTCGGGCCTGTGGGTTGGATCGTCGTTCTGCTGCAGCTGCGTGTGGGATGGGGTTACGTGGTGCGCTTGATGTTGATAAGGGGGTGATTAAAACACGTGGTCGGCGTGTGCCGTTTGTGCCTGATGGCCAGGCAGTTTATCGCTATAAACGGCTTATGCTGAAGTGTCCTGGGTTTAGTTCCGATCATTTCTAGAGAAGGATTGGAATCATGCCAAGGAAGTACAGTGACGAGTTCAAGGCCAAGGCAGTGCGTTTGGCTGAGGACCTCGTTGAGCTCGAAGGGTGCTCGAAATGGGGTGCAGCCGTAGAGATCGGTGAAAAGCTCGACATTCCAGCGCACACGCTCAACAACTGGTTGAAGCCGAATATGGCCTCGTCCGATGCTGAGGTTGGCGCCGGCGAGTCACCGGCTGACGAATTGAAGCGGCTCCGGAAAGAGATTAAGCAGCTACGCAGGGCTAATGAGATCTTGAAAACCGCGTCAGCTTTTTTCGCAGCGGAACTCGACCGTCCCACCAGAAGATGATCGAATACATCGATGCGTATCGCGATCGCTTCGGGGTCGAGGCCATCTGTCGCACATTGAAAGAAACAGAATGTGGGTTCATCACCTCTCGTGGCTACCGAGCAGCGAAAACACGAGCCCCGTCGGCGAGGAGTTTGTCAGACGCGCTGCTCATCCCCGAATTGATGAAAGTCTACGAGGACAACTTCAGCGTCTACGGGGTCCGGAAGATGTGGAAGGCTATGCAGCGCGCCGGCTGGAACATCGGTGGTGATCAGACCGCGCGTTTGATGAAGCAAGCTGGCATTTACGGCCGCAGACGTGGCCGCACTCCGATGACAACGCTTCGGGTCAACGTGCCGGATGGCCGCCCTGGCCTGGTCAACCGTGACTTCACCGCGTCAGCGCCGCACCGGTTGTGGGTCGCTGACATCACCTATGTGCACACCTTGTCTGGTTTTGCCTACACCGCGTTTATCACCGATGTGTACTCCAGGAAGATCATCGGTGTGGCGACTCGGGCGAGCATGCGTACCGATGAACTTCCGCTGGAGGCCTTTGAGCACGCCCTGTACCACGCTGGTGATCTCCGTGCTGAAGGGCTTGTCCACCACAGTGACCGCGGCTGGCAATATGTGTCGATCCGTTACGGTGAAGCGCTCGCCCAGGCGGGTATCGATCCATCTGTCGGCACCGTTGGCGATTCCTATGACAACGCGTTGGCTGAAACGGTCAACGGGCTCTACACAACAGAGCTGATTTATCCCCACCGGCCGTGGACATCGGTCGGGGAAGTCGAGATTGCGACCCTTTGCTGGGTGCACTGGTGGAACAACCAGCGACTTCATCAATCCCTGGGATATATCACTCCACAGGAGATGGAGGACGTCTACTATCAACGATCAGGCGCTCAAACGTTGGGCGTTAAATAAGCGGAACGAAAACCAGGACGCTTCAGATGGCGGAGCTGTTAGGTTTAGCTGAAAGCTAGGAAATGTTGCAACGACCCCTAGAATCCGCCTTGGATAGAAAAAATGAGAAAAGGCCCCGGTTTCCCGGAACCTTTCAGGGTTAAGTAGCAGAAAGTGTGTCTGAATTTCAGCCTATCTGCTGGTCAGACCGTACAAAACGGGCTTAAATAAGGTTCCAGACCTTATTCAGGCCCGTTTCTTGTCCAATCCACCGGAATGGCTCCTGCATGTGATATCAGCGGCTTGGTTGTCTTTCTGGGTGACTCCAAACAGACCCCGATGCCCTATATGCGCTCGGCAAATGAAGAAAAACGGCACCACAACCAAAGGAACAACCAGATGGCGGTGTAAAAACCCTGACTGCGGATGCTCAACAACACGACACCGCAAAGATCAAGCACTTGCCCGCGACTTCACAACATTTCACCGCTACGTCACTACGACAGCACCACTGACTCGCATCGCCTCGGAAGTCGGCTGCTCACGCTGGACACTGGACCGTAAATTCGAACCATTCTGGCTCATCAATGTCCCTCACACCCCGGACCCCAACCGAGTCTACGACCAGATCTTCATCGACGGCACCTACACCGACGCTGGTTGCTTGCTTGTGGCAGCCAGCCGTGACCACGTCATCACCTGGCATTGGGCCAAACGCGAGTCAGCCCACGCCTACACCCAACTACTCAAAAACATCGCCCCACCACTATGCGTTGTCCTCGACGGCGGACAAGGCGCCTACAGCGCCATCAAAGCCTGCTGGCCCAACACACGGATTCAACGCTGCCTTGTCCATGCCCAACGCGTCATCCGTCGCTACACCACATCGCGTCCACGCACCGACGCCGGCAAAGCCATCTACGCCCTGGCGTTGAAACTGACCAAGATCACCACACTCGACCAAGCACGCGAATGGACACTACGCATGCACGACTTCGGGGTGGTCTACAAGGACTTTCTCAATGAGAAGACATCCGTGCCGAAAGAGCGCCGCACCCTGAATAAACAGTGGGAATGGACCCACCTGTGGGTCCGCAAGGCCTACCACTGCCTGCTGCACCTCTCACGGAAAGGATGGCTGTTTACCTTCCTCCAGCCCCCACCAGAAGCACTCGAACCAAAGCGCTGGGCATCAACAACAAACAGTCTGGAAGGCGGGATCAACGCCCAGCTCAAACGCATCGCCGATGCCCACCGCGGCAGATCCGGGGAGCGCCAACGCAAAATGCTCGAGTGGTACCTGCACTCGAAAACGCAGCTGCCTGACGACCCGCTAAAGATCGCCAGGCAGTGCAATTACGGACAAGATCAACTCGCCAAAGTCAACGACCTTGTCCCAGAAGACCACAACAAAGCCGACCACGAAACAGGACGACCAGCCTTCTACGACAACGCTATCCCAACCGAATACCAACACAACATAGGAATCCGGAAAGGGCCCATGAGATAAAAAGGGCCCACCCGGCGACACGCCGAGCAGACACACTTTTTGCTACTTAACCCACCTTTCACCGAGCCGAAGACGAGACTCGAACTCGCAACCTACGCATTACAAGTGCGTTGCGCTGCCAATTGCGCCACTTCGGCACACCCATCGCTCATACGAGGCGTGGGCGCTTAAAGAGTAGCAGCCCACCACAGAAGCCCACGAATTTTTAGGCCCACCATCACCTCCAGTGCGGGAGGGGCCTTGTGTACGGTGTTGTTGTGGCACATTATCTAGCTCGGTTCGCCCGACACGCCAGCGACATGCTCTTTACTGGCAATCGCGCGACCATCGACGGAATTCGGTTAGCGCCGCCACCCACGCCGCTGGCCCCGGTGAACCTCACGGACCCGGAGGAAATCCACCGCGTCCTGAACCTTGCCGCACGCATTGGGGACCAGCTGCTGGCTGCCGGCACCGGCAACTCGGACGCGAAGGCGGAGATCAAAGCGATCGCGGCCGCCTACGGACTGCACTACACGCACGTGGACATCACGCTGAACACCATCACCGTGTACGCCCACAACGACGAGTCCCGCAGCCCCGTGTCCGCCTTCCGGGTCGTGAAGACCCTCAGCACGAATTTCTCCCGCCTCACGGAGATCGACCGGCTGGTGCGTTCCATCATCGCGGGCGCTACCCCGCTGGATACTGCAGAGCAGATTCTCGCCAAGATCGAGCGCAGCCCGCTACCGTTCCGTACCCGCTGGGCTTTGCTGTCCTGGGGTGGATTTGCCTTCTCCATCGCCCTGCTGCTGGGCGGTGGCTACGCCGTCGCCTTCGTCGCGACGATCACGACCCTGTTCATCATGTTCTCGACGGCATGGTTGGCATCAAAGTCGCTGCCGGAGTTCTACCAGAACTTCCTGGGTGGCTTCATCGCGGTCTTGCCGGCCGCAGTAGTCACGCAATTCGCGACGGAACGCGGCTGGTATTTCCCACCCTCACTGGTGGTGGCGTCCTGTATCGTCGCGCAGCTGGCGGGGTTAACGCTGGTCCAGGCGCTCCAGGATGCGGTGACGGGGGCACCGGTCACGGCCTCTGCTCGCTTCTTCGAGACGGTGTTAAACACAGGCGCGATCATTGCCGGCATCGGCGCGGCCCTGCAATTCGTCCACATGGTCGGCATCGACATGACCCCCCTGGACGTGTCCACCACCTCAGGAGTACTGGGCGGAACGACAGTGCGCGTGCTCTCTGGCGCGGCGGCGACGGTCTTCTTCTGCCTGGCCTGCTTCACGGAGCGACGCGCGACGGTGGTCGCCGCGGCTACCGCGTTGGTCGCCTCCATCGCGCACAATATCGTCCAGACACTAGCCGAGAGCTCCACGATGATGCCGGCTGCGGCCGCCGCGATTCTGGTGGGCATGACCGGTGGTCTGCTCTCCCGCCGGTATATGGTGCCGCCGCAAATCACCGCCGCGGCCGGCATTACCCCCTTCCTGCCCGGCCTGGCGCTGTACCGGGGGATGTCCTCGATCTTGCAGGACAAGCTGGTCATCGGTATGTCGAACCTGGCATTGGCCGCGGCGACAGCGACGACGCTGGCCGCGGGCGTGGTCTTCGGTGAGTGGGTGGCCCGCCGCCTGCGTCGCCCCCGCATCCTGCACCGGGAGTACGGCCTGCGTCGCCCCCGCATCGCGGTGCGCGAGCGCCGGCCGCGGCGTCGGCACGGAAATCATGCGGCACACCCCCTGGACCAGCACCCGTTGGACCGCTCGGTGCCGCGGATGAGCCGCAAGCGGGAGGGCACCCGATCCCTGTGGAGCATCGACTCCCTGCTACACACGAGGCAACGCCGCAAGCTCACGAAGATCCGGGAAAACGAAAAGCGGGCACAACAGCAGCCGCAGGAGCAGGTCGATTCGCCGACCCAGCGAAACCTCAACGGCCATGGTGGCTCAGCTGCGGGCTCCGAACACGGCCAGGACTGATTAGCGTAGAATAGGCCCGTTACCAGGCAACGAGTTTTTGATTCATCGTCAAGGGCCACCGCCAGTTCAAGAGTTTTCGTGAAAGAGGATGCCAGTGCCCCCAAAGGTCACAGACAATCGTCCAGCTAGCGCCGAGTCTTTGCACGCCGTTCCGGTTGAAACTGCTCTCGCCGCCCAGCGGATCGTTGCCACCTATGCCGAGGATTTCCTGGACGGCGTGACCCTGATGAGCATGCTCGGCGTCGAGCCGGATGGCCTGATCCACCGCAAGGTCGTCGAGGAGCTGGAGGCTAACGAGGCCGCCACGAAGAAGGCTAGCCGGAAGACCACAAAGAAGTCGGCAAAGAAGGCCGCGAAAAAGGCGACCAAGAAATCCACGAAGAAGGCCGCGAAAAAGGCGACCAAGAAGGCCACGAAGAAGGCTGCTAAGAAGAGCACCAAGAAGGCCGCGAAGAAGGCGACGAAAAAGGCCACGAAGAAGGCCCAGTAGTCCGCGTACACTTGGTGCCATAATCGGCACCTAGGAAGCGCTTCAGGAGGCACGATGGCCACCGACGGTGGTTCAGATTTTCTTGTTATCGCCAACCGTCTGCCCGTCGACCGGATCGACGATAAGTGGGTCGCCTCCCCCGGCGGGCTCGTCACGGCACTCAAGCCGGTTCTGCAGGAGAACAACGGTGCGTGGATCGGCTGGCCGGGAACGACCAAGAAGGTCAAGGCCAAGGAGATGCCACCGCGACAGAAGACCGGCATCGACCTGATCCCGGTGAATCTCTCCGACACGGATTACGAGGAGTTCTACGAGGGCTTCTCCAATGCGGGGTTGTGGCCGTTGTACCACGACCTGATCGTGCATCCGCGCTATAAGCGCTCCTGGTGGGCGAGCTACCACGCCGTCAACCGCCGCTTTGCCGATAAGGCGATCAAGGAAGCCGCGCCCGGCGCGACGGTGTGGGTGCAGGACTATCAGCTGCACCTGGTGCCCGGCATGATCCGCGAGGCACGCCCAGACCTCAAGATTGGTTTCTTCCTCCACATCCCCTTCCCTGCCCCAGAGCTGTTCCGCCAGCTTCCGTGGCGCCGCGAGGTGCTGGCCGGCACGCTCGGTGCGGACCTCATCGGTTTCCAGACCCAGGACAGCGCCCGGAACTTCCTGCACACGCTCCGCGCGCTGGATTTCGACGTTCATTACGACGATCCCACGGATGCCGAGTTCGTCAGCGGCGCCCGCCTGCCGGAGGAGAACTCCGTCATCGGCTGGTGCACCACGAGCCCCACGGCGACCAGCACCGCCGCAGCCGAGGCTGCTAGCGAGGATCAGCAGGATGAACAGGCGCAGGAGCATGTCACCCGCATCGGGGTCTTCCCGATCTCCCTGGACTCCGCCGCCGTCGAACGACAGGCCCAGCAGCCGGAGACGCTGGCCAAGGCGCAGCACTTAAGCCAGCAGCTGGGCTCGCCGAAGGTCCTGATGGCCGGGGTGGACCGGCTGGATTATACGAAGGGCATCGTGCAGCGCCTGCTGGCTCTTGAGGAGCTGCTGGACTCCGGTGAGCTGAAGAAGCACGGGCTCAAGGCCAAGGACATCTCCATGGTGCAGGTGGCCACCCCCTCACGGGAACGGCTGGAGGACTACCAAGCCACCCGCAAGGACGTGGAGCGCATCGTCTCCCGAATCAACGGCAAGCACGGCTCGATGGGCCGACCGGTGGTCAGCTATGTGCACGATAACCAGTCCTTCAAGAAGCTGGTCGCGCTGTATCTGGCGGCAGATATCATGCTGGTCACCGCGCTGAAGGATGGAATGAACCTGGTGGCCAAGGAGTACGTGGCCTGCCACTCGGATGGCACCGGTGCCCTGGTGCTCTCGGAGTTCACGGGCGCAGCCACGCAGCTGACCAGCGCCTTCATGTGCAATCCTTATGATAAGACGCAGCTTGCGCAGACGATCCTCACGGCGGCTACGTCCAAGCCTTCGGACCGCCGGGAACGGATGCAGAAGATGTGGGAGAACGTCCGCGAGTTCGACGTCGACCACTGGGCGGACAGCTTCCTGGCCGAATTGCGCACGGACGCGACGTCCCCAGGCAAGGAGGAGCGGTGATGGAACTCAGTAAACTGCGCGGAGCTCAGCGGGGCCGAACTGCAGCCCGAGCCGGTGCCGCCGTCCTCGCTACGACCGGCCTGCTGGGCCTTAGCGCCTGCGGCGAGGCCGAATCCCCGGTGGGATGGACGCAGTGGCAGGTCACCCGCATCTACCAAGACCCGGACACACCGGCCGATCTGCCGGAAACCCAGGAGGGCCGCCTCTTCCTGGTCATCGGTGAAGACTCCCTCACCGGGGCGAGCGGCTGCCTGAATCTCAAGGCCGACGTCCAGTGGCGGGAGAAGGAATCCCAGCTTGAGGTCGGCCAGCTGAGCGTCGAGGAAATCGGCGGCGAAGCCGAGTGCGCACCGAGCGATGAGCGCAATGCCGAGCGCCTTCGCGACGTCCTGGAAAACCAGACGCTGACCTATACGCGCGACGGTGGGCGCTCGCTGCGGCTGCAGCAGTTCCACCCAGACGCCGCCGAGTGGGAAACCCCGAAGGCACTGAGCATGGTCGCCCGCGCCTAGGCAGCACCCACCCCCAGGGGCTGCCACGGGCCCCGCGAAGAGAACACTTTAAGGAGCTCGCCGATGCCCGCTACCCCGCCCCCAAGCCCCCACAATCCCAGCGAACGGCACCCCAAGGAGGAGGATCCCGACAAGCTGGGTCCGGACACACTGGGCCCCGACACTCTGGGCGCGGAGGATCTCACCTACCTCGCAGCAACGGAGAAGCTACTGCTCGCGGTCGACTTCGACGGCACGCTGGCGGAGTTCTCGGACTCCCCCACCGACGTGCGAGCGGTACCCGGCGCGCTGGAGGCACTGCAGGAGCTCGCCGGGCTCCCTGGGGTGACCGTGCTCATCATCTCTGGTCGCCAGCTACGCGAACTCTCCGCGGTCACCGGACTGCCAGTACTCGACAGTCCGGGCCCAGACGATATCCGCCTGGTCGGCTCCCACGGTGCGGAAGACTCCCTTTCGGGCAGCGCTGCCGCTGCGAACGAGGCCGTCGGCAGCGCCGCGGTTGGTACTGCGGACGGTTCCGTGAACCCCACCCCATCGGCGCGGGCAGAGGTGTTGCAGAAACTGGGCGAGCACGCCGAGCAGATCGCAGCCACCGACCGCGGCATGTGGGTGGAGTACAAGCCATACTCGGTGGGCCTGCACACCCGGCAGGCCGCCAGCCCCGAGGCCGCGCAGCAAGCGAACCAACGTTTGGCGGAGTTCGCGGCCACCTGCAGCACCCCGGCGGTTCCGGTGCAGGTCACCTGGGGCCGCGACATCCTGGAACTCAGCGTGGCCACGGCAACGAAAGGCAGCTACGTGGCAGGCTTGCGCACCCAGCTGCCGGAGCACGTGGTCTTCTTCCTGGGCGACGACGTCACAGACGAAACCGTCCTTGCCTCCCTCACCCAGCCACGCCCGGACGTCGGCGTCCACGTGGGCGGCCGACTCGCGGACACCACCGCGGCAACCCGGAGCCTGGGAAGCCCCTTCAACGTGCGGGACACGCTCCAGCAGCTCGCGGAGCTACGACGATAGAGCCCGCGGCGCAGTTGCCCGCGGAGCTAGATCCCTTGAGCCCGCGGCGCAGTTGCCCGCGGAGCTGTGCCGGTAGAGCCCGCGGCACCCTAAGCCCGCGGAGAAGCGATAGAGGTACCGTCCAGCACCGTCGTCTCCAGGTAGACCGCCGGCGGGGTCTCCGACTGCGCCCGCGATGGCGCGGATTTCCGATTTTTCGCCGCCTTCCGACGCGCCCGGATCTCCTCCGCGAGATGCTCACCACTCAGGCGCCCCTTCGTGCGGGAGGGCTGGCGCACCGTGACAATACCTTCGGCCTCTGCCTGCGGGATGCCGTCGAAACCGGTCACCGACAAGTCGCCAGGGACGTCGATGCCCACCGAGTCGGCGTAGCGCAGCAGACCGAGCGCCATCGAGTCGGTCGTACACACCACGGCGGTGAGATCCGGGTTATTCTCCAACAGCTCGCGGGCGGCGTCCTCGGTGGTTCCGGCATCGTTAATGTGGCGCTCCACGAGGGGCACGCTCGCGGTGTCGATGCCCGCCTCGGCGAGAATCTCCAGCGCGCCGGCCACACGATCCCGCTGCACATTCATGCGCGCCCCGGCAAGCCGCTCCTGGCTGACGGGCCCGTTGTTGGGTTCCCGATCCAGCCGGATGCACAGGATGCCGATCTTGCGGTGACCTGCGTCGACGAGACGACGGACGACCGGTTTAATGGCCTCGCGGTCGTCGATTCCGACGAAGCGGAGCCCTTCGCGACCGGCGGGCTGGTCGCAGATGACGACGGGGCGTCCCCGACTAATGGCGGCCTCCAGGTAGGGGTCCTCGTCGGCGACAGAGTAGACGATGAAACCGTCGACGGCAGCCTGGTTGATCAGGGCGGTGGCGTCCTTCCCATCGGACTGGACCCCGGCGGGGATGAGGAGCATGGACACCCCCATCTCGCCACAGGCCTGCGAGACGCCAGACATGAATTCGACGGAGGCCTGGTCATCGAAGGCGTAGGTCAGCTCCTCGGTGAGGAGGACGCCGACGGCACCCGCCCGCTGGATGCGCAGGGAACGCGCGATGGGGTCGGGCCCCGGGTAGCCCATCTTCTCCGCGGTCTGCAGGATCTTGGTGCGCAGCTCCTCGGAGAGTTGACCGGGCCGGTTATAGGCGTTGGAGACGGTGGTCCGGGATACGCCCAACTCGGCGGCGATGGAAGCGAGGGTGCCTCGACGGGCGGGTTGATTCATGCTTCTTACCGTAGGCGGTTGGCAAAAAAAATTGCTGGCCGGCGGGGTGCTGCATTAGATTGCTTATTGCAATCTGTTCCCATTACCAACAACTGTGAGAAGTTTCTATGAACTTTAGTGCAACAACCCGCAAGCGCGGCGCCGCCATCTTCGGTGCCCTCACCCTGACCGCAGGCCTTGCCGCCTGCTCCGAGGGCGGCTCGCAGGACAATCCGGCCGAGAACACGGAGTTCAAGATCGTCGCCTCGACCCCGGTCTGGGGAGATATCGCCAAGGCGGTCATCGAGAGCGTCGACGGGGCGGAGGAGACCTTCTCCGTCGAGACCATCATGGAGAACAAGGACGACGATCCGCACGGCTACGAGGCCACCGCCGCCGACATCGCGAAGGCCAAGAGCGCGGACCTCATCGCTGCCAACGGCGCGGGCTACGACAACTGGCTCACCGATAATGCGGACGACGCCCCGATCGTGAGCGCTCTCCCGCTGGCCGCGGCCCACACGCACGACCACGGCGATCACGAGCACGGGCATGACCACGATCATGAGGGCGACGATCACGTGGGTCACGACCACGACCATGATCACGGCGATCATGAGGGCCATGACCACGATCACGAGCACGGCCACGGGCATGACCACGGCAGCGGCCAGAATCCGCACGCCTGGCTGGACATGGACATCGTCAACGCCTTCGCCGATAACCTCGCAACCCAGCTCCACGAGCTCGACAAGGACTTCCCGGCCAAGCTGGACGAGAACAGCGAGATCAAGGAGAAGACCGCGTCCTACACCGAGCGCATGAAGAAGCTGCCGGCCAAGAAGGTCATGCTGACCGAGTCGGTTGCCGAGGCCATCGTCGAGGACTCCAGCCTCGAGGACATCACCCCAGAGTCCTTCGCCAAGGCCGTGGCCCGCGAAGCCGAGCCCTCCGCAGCAGACCTCGCCGCCGCGAAGAAGCTGATCACGGACGGCAAGCTGGACGTCCTGATCACTAACGAGCAGGCCCAGACCCCGGCAGCCGAAGAGCTGACGAAGGCCGCCAAGGATAAGGACGTTGCTACTGTAAACGTGAACGAAACCCCGGACCGGGGCACCACGTACTTCGACTACGTGGATGGCATCCTCAAGCAGCTAGAGGACGCATGAGATTAGCGTTTCACAACGCCGCGATTGAACCCCTGTGGCGCGACCTCAACCTCGAGGTCGCCCCGGGGGAATTTCTCGCTATTTTGGGCTCAAACGGCGTGGGCAAGTCCACCCTCTTCCAGACCGTGCTGGGGCAGCGCACGCTGACCCGCGGCAGCGTCGAGGTGGAAGGCACGATCGGCTACATCCCGCAGCAGCGAATGTTCCCTGCGAACCTGCCGATTAGGGCGCGTGACCTGGTGGGGCTTTCCACCGCACACGGGGTGTTCCGCAACCGCCGCCCCCGCCGCGAGCAGATCGACGCCGCGCTCGCCGAGGTCGGCGCGGCCGGGCTGGCGGACCGCCGCGTCGGGAAGATGTCGGGCGGCCAGCAGCAGCTGATCCGCCAGGCCCAGGCGCTCGCAGGGGACCCGGAAATCCTGCTGTGCGACGAGCCGCTGCTCTCCATGGACCTGCGCGCCCAGCGCGCCACCGTTGAGCTATTGGAGCGCCAGCGGCGGAAAAAGAATGCCGCGGTGCTGTTCATCACGCACAACATCAACCCGATCCTCGAGGTCACCGACCGGGTTCTCTACATCACCCCGCACGGGCATCGGCAGGGCACGGTCGCGGAAGTCATGAACACCGAGACCCTCTCGGAGCTGTACCAGACCGAGGTGAAGGTCATCGAGGTAGATGGGAAGTTGATCGTTCTATGAGCGAGTTTCATACCGGCCAGTGGTGGGCGGACACCCTTGCCCTGCTGAACGTGGATTTCGTGCAGCAGTCCATCCTCGCAGCCCTGTTGCTGGGCGTGCTCTCCGGAGCGATCGCGCCGATCATCGTGATGCGCAACATGAGCTTCGCGGCACACAGCACCGGCGAGCTCGCGCTGATGGGTGCGGCGGCCGCCTTGCTCTTCGGTTTCAGCGTCTCCTGGGGTGCGTTACTCGGAGCGGTCTGTGCGGCGGTGATTCTCGGGGTGGTGGGCGCCCGAGAACAGGACTCCATCGTCGCCGTGGTGCTGAGCTTCGGCATGGGCCTTTCGGTGCTCTTTATCTACCTCTACCCCGGCCGTTCCTCCATCGCCTTTAGCCTGCTCACCGGGCAGATCGTGGGCGTGAGCTCGTCGAATATGAAGATGCTGGCGATTATGACGGTGATCGTCGTCGCGGTCATCGCGCTGCTGTGGCGGCCGTTGCTCTTCGCCACCGTCGATCCGACGATGGCCGCTGCCAGTGGGGTGAAGGTGCGGTTGCTTTCCATCCTCTTCGCCGCCGTGCTGGGTGCGGTGGCCAGCCAGGGCGTGCAGATCGTGGGTGCCCTGCTGCTCCTCGCGCTGCTGATTACCCCGGGTGCGGCGGCGGTGAAGGTTACCGCCAATCCCCTGGTCGCCGTGGTCCTTTCCGCGATCTTTTCGGTGACGGCCGCGGTGGGCGGCCTGGTGCTTTCGCTGGCACCCGGCCTGCCAGTTTCCGTCTTCGTGACGACGCTGAGCTTCCTGATCTACCTGGTCTGCTGGTTCATCGAGTGGCTGCGGGGTCGCCAGATGGACGCCGACGAGGTGCGCGCCGCCTCCTATGCCGCAGGCCAGGGTTTGAGCGGGGTAGCCGGCCGCACCGGCCAGTCGGGCGCGGCGAGCCTGAGCTCTCAGCCGGGTACCGATAGTTCCGTGCCGCTGTGCGAGGCGGACTCCTGCGCCAACTCGGAGAACCACCACTAAGACGCCTCAGCGGGCCGATCCCCGGAACGTTATAAAGAAGGCCGCGCTAGCACTTGCTAGCGCGGCCTTTCGCTACTGCCTGGTCTTAGTTCTTGCCCACGCGACGCTGGCGGGCGAACTCGCTCAGCACCACGCCAGCAGCCACGGAGGCGTTGAGGGATTCAACCTTGTCAGCCATCGGGATCGAGAGGATCGTATCCGCGGTCTCCCCGACCAGACGGGACAGCCCCTTGCCCTCGCTGCCAACGACGACCACCGTCGGCGTCGTGCCGTCGTAGGTGTCCAGTGTGTGCTCCCCACCGGCATCCAGACCGACGACCTGGTAGCCGTTCTGCTGGAACTGCTTCAGCGCGCGCACCATGTTCGTTGCCTTCGCGACCGGCAGGCGCGCCGCCGTACCCGCGGAGGTCCGCCAGGTCACGGCAGTCACAGACGCGCTGCGACGCTCCGGGATCACCACGCCGTGGCCACCGAAAGCTGCCACGGAGCGGATCACGGCACCCAGGTTGCGCGGGTCGGTGATGTTGTCCAGCGCCACGACCAGGCCGGGCGTCGCGGAATCCGCGGCGCGCTCGATGAGGTCGTGCACATCCGCGTACTTATACGGTGGGATCTGCAGACCAATGCCCTGGTGTAGCCCGTTGCCGGTCATGCGATCCAGCTCCTGGCGGCTGACCTCCAGGACCGAGATGCCGCGGCTGGAGCAGATGTGGACGGCCTCGGACAGTCGGTCGTCATTACCCGTCCCTTCCGCGACGTACAGGGCGGACGCCGGGACGTTGGCGTGCAGGCACTCCACCACGGGGTTGCGGCCGACGACCAGCTCGTTGCCACCGAAGGCATCGCGGCGGTCGTGCGCCCCGGATGCCCGGCGCTGTGCGGCCTTCTTGCGCTTGTGCGCCTGGTGGTAGACGCGGTCCTCCGCCTTCGGGGTCGGACCCTTACCACGCAGGCCGCGGCGCTTCTCCCCGGCCGACCCCTTCGACGGGCCCTTCTTGTTCTTGCGTGCGCCGCCGTGTCGTCGCGAGTTGCCAGCCATCGTGCTCCCTAGTTGTGCGTGAATTATCGAGCACCAAGTCTATCGTTCCAGCGCCCATTCACACTATTGCTCGGCCACTGCGTCGCAGCTGTGGCTAGCTGGCGAAGGTGACTGGGACCTCCGCGACGTCCTCGAAGCCTTCGGTGTGGTCACCGAAAATCTTCAGAACGCATTCCTGCGTGGCGCAGTCAACGGCCTGCCCCTTCTGCTTTGCGGTCAGCGTGAACTCGGTCTCTCCTGCCGGGGAGAGGGGCGCGGTGCCGCCATCCTTCTGGGTGATCCACTGCTGGGTTCCGGCAGCGCCACGCTCGCCGGTGCAGTCTGGCATCGGCTTACCCGGGGTGCTCTCCGCAGCACAGATGGCGCCGTAGTAGCCCGCTTCCGGGTCCAGGCCGGTGACCTTGACGGAGATCTTCTGCCCATCCGCGAGGTTTTCTGCTGGGTCTGCGGTGATCTTCACTTCGCTGTTGCCTGTGGCCTCGGCGCTATCGCTGGACTCAGCGGCAGCGGACGTGCTCGGAGCCTCGCTCGACGCCTCGCTAGCTGGCGCTTCTGTGGTGGAGGAGGCCGACGCCTGCTCTTCTGATCCATCGTCCGAGCAGGCTGCCAGCAGAGGCAGGCTCAGTGCCATGAGTGCGGCGACAGCGGTTGCTGCGCGCGGGCGTGCGGTGCGGATTGTCTTCATTCTGGAACCTCTTCCTGGGGTATCACTAGGTTATGCTAACCTCACCGAGGTTAACCTAACCTATGTTGTTATAGTCAAGAATCTCTAAGGACTCTCACCATGCGGACACCCCCACAGCGCGTATGTCTGCCGCTTTACCTCGCGGCCGCGCTTGCCCTGAGCAGCTGCGGGGCGCCGACTTCGGGCCCTACCCCCACGGCCGAGCAGTCACAGGCCGCCTCGGCAGAAAAGGCAGCAACTGCGCGCCACGGCGAGAGTTCACCCGCCTCCTCCCCCGCTGGCCACGTCTCTGCACGCCTCCCCAGCCGCGACCCCGAGGTCCTCGTCGACAAGCAAACGGTGGAGCAATCTCCGGCGCGCGACGCCCGCATCCTCACCCTGGATCGCGCAGGCGCGCTTTCCCGGACGGTATGGGCGCTGGGCATGGGGGAAAACCTCATCGGGCGAGACACCGCCTCCGATTTCCCAGGGGTCAAAGACCTTCCCCTGGTCACCCCCGGCGGTCACTCGATCAACGCCGAAACGGTGCTGAGCCTGCGCCCCGACATCGTCCTCACTGATGGTTCGATCGGCCCGAGCCGGGTCATGAAGAAGCTTCGGGCAACCGGGGTGAAGGTCATCGACATCACTGCGGAACGCACCCCGGAAACCATCGGCACCCTCGTCGAAGAGGTCGCCGCCGGGATCGGGCTAGAGCAGGCCGCGGATCACGTCACCGAAAAGATCAACGCAAAGCTCGACCAGGCCTCCGCGTCCGCGAGGTCCCGGGCAGATGGTCGCAGCATGATGGTTCTCTACGTGCGCGGCACCGGTGTGGCGATGATCGCCGGGCCGGAATCCGGTGGCCGAAGCCTCATCGAGAGGCTCGGCGGTACTGACGCCGGCGTGAAACTGGGCATCGATGGCAGCTTCACCCCGCTGACCCCCGAAGCGCTCATCGAGGCCGCCCCGGACACGCTCATCGTGATGAGCAGTGGCCTGGAATCGGTGGGCGGGGTCGATGGGCTATTGAAGGTTCCGGGCGTGTCGCAGACTCCAGCGGGAAAGAACCGCTCCGTGCTCGACGTTCCCGATTCCGAACTGCTCTCCTTCGGACCAAACACCCCAGGCGTGATCGACGCGATGGCGGAGGCGCTATATGGCGACTAGCGTGCTCAAAAAGCAATCGAAAACGCCCCGCTCCGGTACCGCGAAGGGCGGTCAACCCGCCGGGCTCGTCTTCCAGCGCGACCCACGTCGGGCGATCCGGAGCCGCTGGAACCGCCTCCGTGCCGCCAAAACCCCAGCGGTGATCATCGCTCTCGGGGTTGGGCTTATCGCGGCCATCCTGTGGTCCGTCGCGGTCGGACAATTCGGAGCCAGCGCCCAGCAGTCCCTCCGCTCCCTGGCGCACATCGTCACCGGCCTTGGGCAATCCACCTCCCTTGATGTGGTGCTGTGGGAGGTCCGCCTGCCCCGGGTTGCCCTTGCCGCCATCGTCGGCGCAGGGCTAGCGATCTCCGGGTTGGCGCTACAGGCGGTATTTGCCAACCCGCTGGCCGAACCCGGATTGATCGGTGTGTCCTCTGGTGCTGCGGTCGGCGCGTCACTGGCCACCGTGTTCAGCACAGCCAGTGCCGCCGGCGCGCTCGGGTTGAGCAGCGCAGGACTGGCGGCGATCCTGACTTCAAACTGGACCATCGCCATCGCCGCCTTCGTCGGCGGAATCGCAGCGACCGCCATCGTCGCAGCCAGCGCGCGAGGAAGCCGCGATATGGCGCGCATCATCCTCGTCGGCGTGGCAGTCAACGCCGTCTGCGGCGGCATCGTCTCTTTCCTCACCTACATCGCCAGCACCACGGCGCGCGACCGCATCGTCTTCTGGCAGATGGGCAGCTTCGCGAGCGCCGACTGGTCCCAGGTGGGGATCATCCTAGCGCTGACCACTCCAGCCGCCGTCCTGCTCTGGGTGCTTGCACCCAAGCTCGACATCCTGAGTTTGGGGGAATCCCAGGCCCAACACCTCGGAATCAACGTGGTCGCGCTCCGCCGCATCGTCATCGCAATCGCAGCACTTGTGGTGGCTGCCGGTGTGGCATTCTCCGGGATCATCGTGTTCATCGGGCTCGTGGTCCCACACGCCCTGCGGCTGCTCATCGGCCCCGGCCACCGCGCACTCGTGCCCGCGTGTTTCCTCGGTGGCGCACTCGCAGCCACACTGGCAGACCTCGCCGCCCGCGCCCTCATCACCGGCACCGATCTGCCGCTGGGAATGCTGACGTCCATCGTGGGCGGCCCGATCTTCTTCTGGCTGCTGATTCGTTCCGATAGGTCGGTGAAGCACTAATGAGCATCACAATAGAAAAACTGCATTTCAGCGTGGACGAGCACGAACTGCTGGACGACGTCACCTTCACCGCTGCCGCAGGCCAGGTCACCGCACTGGTGGGGCCGAACGGTGCCGGGAAGTCCACCTTGCTCGCCGCGATCGCTGGCGACCTCGATATCGACTCCGGGCAGATCCTCATCGCGGGCGAGGACGTCAGCCAACTGAGCAGCAAGCAGCTCGCGCGACGGCGGGCGGTGCTGACCCAACACCACCCCATCGGTGTGCCCTTCACGGCGGAGGAGGTTCTCGATTTCGGCCGGCACCCCTGGTCCACGCCGGATCCACAGCTTCGCCAGGAAGTGATCACCACCTGCGAGATCGAGCACCTCCTCCCGCGGGTCCTCCCCACCCTCTCCGGTGGCGAGCGCGCCCGCGTGCACTGCGCCCGGGTGTTCTACCAGGACACTCCCGTGGTCCTGCTGGATGAGCCCACTGCGGCATTGGATTTGGCGCACGCCGAGGACGTTCTCAAAGCGATGCGCGGCCTCGCCGACGAGGGAAAGACGGTCGTGGTGGTTCTCCATGACCTCGCAGCCGCGGCGGCCTATGCCGACCACATCGTCGTTCTCAGCAGTGGCTGCGTGTTTGCACAAGGCGCCCCGACCGAGGTTCTCAGCTCCGGGCTCATCAGCGCCATTTACGACGCCGATGTGGAAATACTCCAGGATTCAGCAGGCAACCCGGTCGCGCTCCCCCGGCGCAGAACAAACCCCAGTTCACTCAAGAAGCTTTAATCCCGTTACGGAAGGAAAACCCATGACTACCGCCACCCGCCACACCTTTTATGCCGAAGGCCAGCTCTCCGCCCTGCTCAAAAGCGAGACCGCGCAGGCGCACCACGACGCGGAAAACTCAGTGTTTATGACCCAACTGCTCGACGGAAAACTGGATATCAACGCGGTGGCTGCCCTGACCGGCCAGCTCTACTTCGTCTACGAGGCCCTCGAATCCGCGGTCCGGGCGAACCAGGACACAGCGGAGCTGGCCTCGATCTACGACCCGCGCCTGGAGCGACTTTCTGCGCTGGAGTCCGACCTGGAGCAGCTCTACGGCGGGCAGTGGCGCGAGCACATTGCGCCACTGCCTGCGACCCAGAACTACGTCGAGGTCCTGCGCCAGATCGGCACGGAGCAGGACGGCGAGGCAGCGCTGGCTCACCACTACGTCCGCTACCTGGGAGACATGTCGGGTGGCCAGGTGATCGCTCGCATGTTTGAGAAGTACTACGGCCTGGATGAGCGCAGCACATCCTTCTACGATTTCGACGCCATCGGCCGGATCAAGCCCTACCGCGACCGCTACCGCATCACGCTCAACCAGCTCGAGCTCAGCGCCGAGTCCAAGGAAAAGATCATTAACTGCGCCAGCGCAGCCTTCGCCATGAACCAGGCGGTGTTCCAGGCCCTAGCTGAGCAGCACGTCCGTTAAACCGGCACCCCAGCCGGGGCGCCGGCGCCACGGGCGCGCCTCAGCGGAGCGGCGCTACTCCTTCAGGCTCCACTGAGCCCCATCGGCGGTATCGGTGACCTCAATACCGGCTGCCGTGAGCCGGTCGCGGACCTCGTCCGCCACCGCCCAGTTCTTCTCCGCGCGAGCCTCCGCCCGACGCTGCAGATCGTCCTGCACCAGGGAATCTAGGGCGGTCATCGCCGCCGAAGAGCCCTGCCCGGCCATCGTCTGCTCCAGCCAGTGCTCGTCGAACGGGTCCACGCCGAGGACGCTCATCATCGCACGAACCTGCCCCGCGACCCGCATCACCGTCTCAGTGTCCTTGACCTCGAGGGCCTTATTACCCTCGCGGACGGCGTCGTGGATGACGGCCAGCGCCTGCGGCACCGCGAGGTCGTCATTCATCTTCTCGGCGAAGGCCTCCGGCCACTGGCCCACGGCCACCAGCTGTTCCGGGCCGCGGGCAGCCTGATCCCCGGCCGAGGCGGGGGCGTCGTCCTCAATGGCGGCGAGGTAAGCGGCCGCACGCAGCAGGAACTTCTCAATCCTGCGGTAACCGGCGGCGGCCTCGGCCAGCGCGGACTCGGAGTATTCCAGCATGGAACGGTAGTGGCCGCTGCCCAGGTAGTAGCGCAGCTCCACCGGGCGGACCTTCTCCAGGATGTTCGGCACGCTCAGCACGTTGCCAAGCGACTTGGACATCTTCTCCCCGCTCATGGTCACCCAGCCGTTGTGCATCCAGTACTGAGCGAAGCCATCCCCGGCGGCGGTGGCCTGGGCGGCCTCATTCTCGTGGTGCGGGAACTGCAGGTCCAGCCCGCCGGCGTGGATGTCGAACTCCCCGCCCAGGTAGTTCGTGGCCATCGCGGAGCACTCGATGTGCCAGCCCGGGCGTCCCCGGCCCCACGGCGTATCCCATGCGGGTTCGCCCGGCTTGGCGGCCTTCCACATGGTGAAGTCGCGGGGGTTCTTCTTGCCCGTGCCTGCGGATTCACCCTGGTCCAGCTCGTCGAGCTTCTGACCAGAGAGGAAGCCGTAGTTCTCGATCGAGGCGGGCTGGGCGTAGACATTGCCGTCGGCGGCATAGCCGTGGCCGTTATCGATGATGCGCTGCATGTACTCGATCATCTGCGGGACGTGCCCGGTTGCCCGCGGCTCCACGGACGGCGGCAACACGCCCAGCTGGTCATATGCCCAGGTGAAAGCGCGCTCGTGGGTTGCTGCCCACTCCCACCAGGGGCGGTTGTTCTCGGCGGCCTTGGTCAGGATCTTGTCGTCGATGTCAGTGACGTTGCGGACGAACGCGACGTCGTATCCCTGGGCGAGCAGCCAGCGGCGCAGGACGTCGAAGGCCACACCGGAACGGACGTGCCCGATGTGTGGGATGGACTGCACGGTGGCGCCACACAGGTAGATGGAAACCTTGCCTTCGCGCAGCGGGGTGAACTCGCGGACCTTGCGGCTCGCGGTGTCGTAGATGCGCAGCTGGAGCGGCATCGGCTCCGACGCGTCGGTGGGCAAAGAATCAACCATGGTTGGCCGCCTTCGTGGGTCTTGCAGGTTTTTGCTCTGGCGGGCCAGGACGGATGCGCCCCGTGCCCCTCGTCACCGCAATTGTACTTCGGTGGCCGGTGGCTGCCGACTGGAAGGCTATCCTCGGTAGGCAGTCACCAAAAGACCTGCCCGAGGAGGATCATGGCCCACCGCCTAGCAACCATCGAAACCGCCGGCCGTCTGCGCACCATCCGTGTGGAGAGCTTCGACGGCACGCACGGCACCGGTACCGTCCTGGCCGACGGGGATCTCGGGGGTTTTCTTCAGGACGTCACCCTCTCGGCCTCCGCGAGCGCCGGGGAGAGCATTGAGTTCTCGGCCCGTCAGTTGGCTCCGGTGATTCCGAACCCGCGGAAGGTGCTCTGCACCGGGTTGAATTTCCGGGAGCACATCGTGGAGATGGGGCATCCGGTGCCGGACCACCCCACGCTGTTCGCGAAGTTCGCCACGGCGCTGACCACGCCTTATGGGAATGTGCGGGTACCACGTGCGATGGCGCAGAAGCTGGATTATGAGGGCGAGCTAGCGATCGTGATGGGGCACGGTGGCCAGATCGCGGGGTATGCGGTGATGAATGACTTCTCCCAGCGGGATTGGCAGTACCGCACTCAGCAGTGGCTGCAGGGTAAGAATCTGGACGAATCCAGCGCGCTCGGCCCGTGGCTGACGATGGCCACCGATGAGAAGGGTCAGCCCTTCGACCCGGTGGCGGAAGGCGCGATGCTGCGGACCAGGGTGAACGGGGAGCTACGCCAGGAGCACAGCCTCGCCGACCTGGTGTTCAAGCCGCAGGAGCTGGTCGAGTACGTGGAGAATTTCGCCACGCTGGAGGCCGGGGACGTCATCGCTCTCGGCACACCGGCAGGCGTGGGCCACGGGATGACACCGCCTCAGTACCTGGGGCACGGGGACACCGTCGAGGTTGAGATCGAGGGTCTGGGCCGGATCTCCAGCACCATCGACGTGCGCTAATTCTTAGGCCGACCATAAAACGGATTTAGCCAAAAACCTTCCGCACCAACCATCGGGCGATATATTGAATATTGAACTGATTCACCTGAGCCACATTTGGAAGAAGTAGAGCCCACCGATGCACAGCTGGTTGATCTTTCTCATCCTCGCAGTGGGGGCTGCCGTCGGCGCGGCTTCTTCTTTCCACCACTACCGGCACGGAGACGCAGCGCTAGGGCGAACGACGTTGCTCGGAACCACACTGCTCGGGATCCCCGCAGTAGTCATCCTTATTCTGATCCTCAAGGATGGACCCCGCTCAGCGAGCACCGTGGAGCTTCTAGGTTTCGCGATTTACACCTTCATCGTGTCCATTTTCGTGGGCACGCAATTTAAGCGCCAGCCTTCCACACAACCGCGGTAGCGAGAGCGGCCACGCCTTCCCCGCGGCCGGTGAAGCCCATCTTGTCGGTGGTCGTCGCGGAAACGGACACCGGCGCCCCGACGAGCTCGGTGAGGCGGCGCTCGGCTTCCTCCCGGCGCGGCCCCATCTTCGGCCTATTGCCAATCATCTGGGCGGCAACGTTGCCGATCGTGAAGCCGTTCTCGGCCAGTAGTTGACGGCACTCCGTGATCAGGCGCTCGCCCGAGACGCCGTCGTATTCCTTGCGTCCCACACCGACGAAGCTGCCCAGGTCCCCCAGTCCGGAGGCGCTGAGCAGTGCGTCGACGATGACGTGGCTGACCACGTCGCCGTCGGAATGTCCCTCGCAGCCATCGGCGTCCTCGAAGAGTAGCCCGGCCATCCAGCAGGGCTTGCCGGGCTCGACCTGGTGGGCGTCGGAGGCGATGCCGACGCGGGGGATAATCGGCTGGGTCATGGGTGCTATTTCCTTCCTTGTTCGACCATCATCGGTCGATCATCATCACTCAACCATCATCTCAGCGATGGCGAAGTCCCGCGGGGTGGTGATCTTCATCGCCCGGTCATCGCCGGCGGTGATGGCTACCGGATAGTCGGCGAGCTCCATGATGGAGGCATCGTCCGTGGCCAGGCGGGCGTGCCCACGGCCGAGCTCCAGGCCTGCCTGGTACTTCCGATTAGCGTCCATCAGCGCGGAGAAGAGGAAGCCCTGCGGGGTCTGCACCGCCACCAGGCCATCGCGGGCCGGGGTGCCGGTGACCATCCCGTCCGCAATGGTCTTGATCGTGTCCGTCACCGGCAGGGCGGGAACCACACCCGCCGCGGTACCCGCCTCCCCGTGGGTGCGGACCTGCTCGACGATGTGGACGATCATTGCAGGTGGGGTGAGGCAGCGGGCGGCGTCGTGCACCAGCACGATCGCCTCGTCCACCTGCGCGCATTCCACGCAGTCCACCGGCGAGCCGAGCTCGCCCTCCACGAGCTGCAGGCCGGCGAAGACACTATCGGAGCGCTCGGATCCCCCGGTTCCGGTACTCACTCGCATCCCTGCCCACGCGGCCTGGTTCGCAGGATCGTCGAGAATCTCCGCCATGCGCCCCTGCATGTCCGGGCTGATCATGACAAAGGTTCGCCCCACCACCCCGGAACTGGCGAGCCCGTCCAGCGCCCGCTCCACGAGGGTGCGCCCCGCCAGTTCCACGAAGGCCTTAGGCTGATCGGCGCCCAGCCTGGTGCCGCTCCCCGCCGCCGCGATGACGGCCACCACGGGCAGCGCTGCAGTATCGGTCTTGGAAAACACGTCTCACCCGGCGCTCTCTACTCGTTGAGCCACCCTCGAGGGACGGCTGGCAACCGTGGCTGTTACTTGTTGAGCTCGTCGTCGAGATCGATGGCGGCGTCCCCCTCGGTATCCGCCGCACGGGCGGCAGCGGCCTGCTCACGGTGGCGCTCGATGGTCTCGTGCATCTCGGCCAGCATCGCGTCGGCCTTCTTATCGTCGACGCCATCGGCCAGCGCGAGCTCGCCCACCAGGATCTGGCGGGCCTTAGCCAGCATGCGCTTCTCGCCTGCCGAGAGGCCACGATCCTGGTCACGGCGCCACAGATCACGAACCACCTCGGCGACCTTGTTCTGGTCGCCGGAGGTCAGGCGCTCCTGGTTGGCCTTGTACCGGCGGGACCAGTTGCCTGCCTCCTCGACGTCCGTCTCGCGCAGCACGGAGAAGACCTTGAGCAGACCCTCCTCGCCGACGACGTCGCGCACACCCACCTTCTCGGCGTTCGCGGCCGGGACGCGGACGGAAAGGTCACCCTGGTAGAGGCGCAGCACCAGGTAGTCCACCGTCTCACCCTTGAACTCGCGCTGCTCGATCCCCTCGATCTGAGCTGCGCCGTGGTGTGGGTATACGACCGTGTCGCCGACCTTGAAATCCATCCGTGACCTTCCTATTTACGCCCTCGTTGCGCTTTAAAAACCGTGTTCGAGCATACCCGATCGGCCCGCTGCCTGCAGAAAGGCCCGGTCCCGCAGGAAAGCTTCAACGCTTCGACCAGCGCGCACCGACGCCGGAGGGCGACGTCCCCAAATAATAGGGGTAACAACGGGGTGGGATTAGGGGAAAGCGGTGGCCTGAACTAGGAATCTGCCCACCCAAGGGGCTATTCTGTGAAGCAGCTATAAGTTTCCGGCCAATTTGCGCCGGGTACGATGACCACAACTGTTGAAGGGCCTTAACCGGCCTAGGCCTAGCCTCACAATGGAGGATCAGAACGTGAAGTCTCAGAAGTCGACCGTTGTCCGCGGTGCCCTCGCCATCGTTGCTGCAGGTGCCGCCCTGGGCATGACCGCTTGCTCCGCTGGTCAGATCACCCAGACCGCAGAGCAGGCCCCGGCCGTGAACGGCCTGCACGCCAAGGAAGGCAACGTGGACGTCGCGGACGTCTCCGTGGTTCTGGGCGCCGACGGCAAGCCGTCCCTGAAGTTCACCGCTTCCAACGCGGAGGACAACGCCAAGGACGTCAAGCTGGTCTCCGCTTCCGTGGACGGCAAGGCTGCGAACCTGAGCGAGACCATCAAGCCGGGCTGCAACCTCGTCGTGGACCGCAAGGATGCCCTGGAGGACCTGCAGAAGGGCGCTAAGGATCAGAAGTGCCTCAGCTACGCCGCTGGTGACGTCTCCGGAGTGAAGGACCTCTACGTCGGCGGCCAGAAGCCGGTGGAGATCAAGTTCGACGGCGCTGAGTTCTCCCTGAACGCACCGGTCGTCGCTTACACCCCGGAGGCTGGCGCCTTCGACCGCGACAAGGACGGTCACCCAACCGACAAGTAGTCGCTACTCGGCTGTTATAGGCCCACCGCCGCTCCCCTTCGTTGGGGCGGCGGTTTTTGTTTTTCGGTGGCCACTGACCTGCGATGTTCGATTATTGCTGTGCTCGCGGGAGGGGTGTCTGCACCACTGCCTAGAATGACCGGCATGGCAACAAAGCGGAGCTCGAAAACCAGCTACGAATGCACCGAGTGTGGCTACGTCCTGTCCAAGTGGATGGGGCGCTGCCCGAGCTGTGGTGAGTGGGGCACGCTCGAGGAACGCCGCCCCGCGGCCGCGAGCGCAGCCGGGTCCCGCTCCGGCGCCCGGCACCTCGCCGGAGCCACCAGCGACGCCCTGCCGGTGACGGAGATCGACCCGCAGATCGCCAACCACATCCCTACCGGCTCGGCAGAGCTGGATCGGGTGTTGGGTGGCGGCATCGTCCCCGGTTCTGCGGTGCTACTCGCGGGCGAACCAGGCGTGGGCAAGTCCACGCTGCTGCTGGAGGTCTCTGCCAACTGGGCCAAGGCCAACCGCTCGGTGCTGATCATCACCGCCGAGGAGTCCGTCGGCCAGGTACGCCACCGAGCAGAGCGCACCAATGCGCTCTCCGAGAAGCTCTACATCGCCGCCGAGCATGACCTGGAGCAGGCGCTGCATCACGTGGATACGGTCAAGCCCGAGCTGATCATCGTGGACTCCCTACAGACCATGAACGCCAGCGGCGTGGAGGGCGTGCCGGGCGGGGTGACCCAAACGCGGGCTGTGACGTCCACCCTGACCACCCTGGCGAAGCAATCCGGCACCCCGGTGCTGGCGGTGGGGCACGTAACGAAGGACGGTAACGTTGCCGGCCCGCGCACCATCGAGCACCTCGTGGACGTCGTCCTGCACTTCGAGGGCGATCAGCACTCCTCCCTGCGTTTCCTGCGCGGCATTAAGAACCGTTTCGGCCCCACCGAGGAGGTCGGCTGCTTCGAGCAGACCGCAGAGGGGATCAAGGAGGTGACGGACCCTTCGGGGCTGTTCTTGAACCACCGCACCGAGTCCGTGACGGGCACTGCCGTCACCGTGAAGATGGATGGCCGCCGGGCGCTCGTCGGGGAGATCCAAACGCTCGCGGTGGAGACCGAGCAGGGTAATCCGAAGCGATTCGTCACCGGCATCGAATCGGGCCGGGTGTCCATGATGCTCGCGGTACTGGCCCAACGCTGCGGGATGCAGCTGGGGCGCCGGGAGGTCTACGCCGCGACTGTGGGCGGGATGCGGATCAGCGAACCGGCCGCGGATCTCGCGTTGGGTCTGGCGCTCGCCTCCACTGCCCAGGACGAGCCACTCCCCCTCGGCCTGTGTGCGATGGGCGAAGTAGGCCTGGGCGGCGAGGTGCGGCGCATCCCGGAGATCAACCAGCGACTCTCCGAGGCCGCGCGACTGGGGATGAAGCATGCGATCATCCCGGCGGGCACCAGGCCGAGCGTGCCGAAGGGTTTGGAGGTGCACCAGGTCAAGAACATCGGCCAGGCGCTCGGCGTGGTGCGGCGGCTGCGTGAGAGCTAGCCGCTAGCTCATGTTGAAGGTCGCTGGCTGGGAGACGTTATCCCCCAGGTGTGCGTAGAGCAGGTAGCTGCCAGGGCCTACAGGCTGGCGATCATCGCACCGATCCGGTGCGGAGGTGGTCCGGGACCAGGAACCCATCTTGTAGTTCTGGCTCTTACCGGCCTCGATCGTCACTTCCCCGGTGATGGAGGGCTCGTTGCAGTCCAGGTCGCCCCACACGCGGTGGTAGTCATCCATCGCGAAGACCTCGAAGAGCAGCTTGGCCTCGTCCACGTCGATCACGCAGTCCGCCTTCGTGGGGTTCGCGATCTTCGCGTAGAAGGTCGGCTCCTCGCCCGGGTCGAAAGTGGACTTACCCGGCACTGCGGTCACGCGCAGGTCCGCGAGCTCACAGTTGGTCTTCTCCGCGGCCGGATCCTTCGGCTCGGCGTCCTTCTTTTCTTCCTTGCGCTTCTCCGCGCCCTTCTTCTCGGCCTCGGCCTTCTTGTCCTTCGCGTCCGGCTTCTTTTCTTTTCCGGACGTCGGCGCAGCACTGCTGCTCTGCGCGGTATCCGCCGCGGGCGTGCTGGCGTCCTCCTTGGATCCGCCGAGGGAACTGAGCAGCCACCAGAGCAGGAGGATCACTACGACAACCGCGGCGATCGCGGCGATGCGCCTACGACGGTAAACCTCGGGCGGCAGCGGTGGCTGGGCATCACGAGGTGGGCGCTGGCCCCGTTCGGGGTCGCGGCGCCGGAAGCTGTCTCCTGTGTTCCCTGGTCCTGCGTTCACAGCACCAGATTTTAGTTGGCTTACCTCGACTAATGGCGCTTAGACACACCCCACCCGCCGGGTGGGGTGGCAGCGACGAGAACCGGCCGGAGCGTCGGGCGGCGCAGCAGTCCCGAGCTGCTCCGAGTAGCCGAGCTGCCCCGAGCAGCCTAGAGCTGGTCCTCGTCCAGACCGAAGGAGATCAGCGGCTCGGCCAGTCCGTCCTCCAGGCGGTAGCGCAGACCCACAACCGCGCAGCGGCCCTGCTCCACCTGCTGCTGAATCTCAGGGGATCGGTCCATGATGTGGCGAGTGATCTCCACGACGTGCTGCTTCTCGAAGTCCTGGGAGCCCTCCCGGCCCTCGCGGCGGGCGGCCAGCAGGGATGGGGTGACCTTCTCCACCAGCACGCGCTGGAAGCCGTTCGGCAGCTGGCCGGTGTTCAGCGCGGTCTGCGCCGCGGCCACCGCGCCGCAGGCCTCGTGGCCCAGCACCAGCACCAGCGGCACGCCCAGCCCATCCACGGCGAACTCCAGGGAAGCCAGCACCGAGAGGTCTGTGATCTCCCCGGCGGTGCGGATCACGAAGACATCCCCCAGGCCCTGGTCGAAGACGATCTCCACCGGCACGCGGGAGTCAGAGCACGCCAGGACCACCGCATGCGGGCGCTGCCCTGCGGTGAGGACGTGGCGGCGGTTGACGTCCTGATTCGGGTGGGCAACATCCTCGATCATGAAGCGGCGGTTGCCATCGCGCATCGCAGCCCAGGCCTGCGCCGGGGTCATGGTTTGCTGCTGTGCGGTGGGCTCCTGCGACTCTGTGTTGGCCTGCTGGCCGGGTACAGTATTCGAAGGGCTTTCAGGGCTGCGGGAGTCAGTCATGGCTTCAATCTTGCTCTTAAAGCTTTCCCAGGACAATTTTGTAGGACAATCCGGCAGGTGGGGCCCACCCACTGCCTTCGAACAACCGCTGTAATCCACTCTCCGATGCGCTTTCACCAGGCACCCCGCCCACACCCCGCGGGACACATCGCAGGGCAAGGTTCACCCCGACACCCCGGGGAGGTGGCCGCATGACACTCCCAACCGCAGAGGGTCAGCAGGAAACCACCTTCGACCTTGCCCTCATCAGCGCACTGAACCACTGGTTCGCACGCAACGCGCGCGACCTGCCCTGGCGCCACATCGGCACCAGCCCGTGGGCCATCCTGGTGAGCGAAGTGATGTCGCAGCAGACCCCCGTCACCCGCGTCGCCCCGCGGTGGCAGGCCTGGCTGCAGCGCTGGCCCACCCCGGCCGCGCTCGCAACCGCTGCCACCGCGGACGTCATCCGCGAATGGGGAAACCTGGGCTATCCGCGCCGCGCCCTGCGGCTGCAGGAATGCGCCCAGGCCTGCGTGGACCGCTTCGGCGGGGAACTCCCCAGCAGCGTCGCAGAACTGGAGAGCCTGCCCGGCGTGGGCAGCTACACCGCCCGCGCGGTGGCCGCCTACGCCTTCGAGCAGGCCGTTCCCGTGGTGGACACCAACGTCCGCCGCGTGTGCCACCGGGCAGCCCACGGCAACTTCCTGCAGGGACCGGCGCGCAGCCGCGACCTGGCGGACGTCGCCGACATGATGCCGTGGGTGGACCACGACCCAGCCCTGGACCGTCGCGGCTACCGCAACGCGGGCCACGACCGGGACCACCGGGACGCAGCGCTGCTCATGACCGCCTCCCTGATGGAGCTCGGCAGCCTGATCTGCCAGGCCCGCACCCCGCAGTGCGAGCTCTGCCCCATCGCCGCGCGCTGCGCGTGGGTGGCGGCAGGCAAGCCCGCGCCGACGGAAGAGGAGAAATCCGCCGCCGCCCGGCGCGTCCAGAAGTTCGAAGGCACGGACCGCCAGGTTCGCGGCCTGGTCCTCAAAACCCTGAGAGAATCTGCGACCACCCACGTCGCAGTCGATGAAATCGATCAACTGTGGCCCGATCGGGTTCAGCTTTCGCGAGCGGTGGATTCGCTCGTGGCTGACCGGCTGATCGAGCGCACCCACGCCGGGATTACCCTTCCCGACTAGTTGATTCTTACTGGGGCACCCTAACCTCTACTTAAATACGTTTATTCTGATCCGCCACTGGTTCAGCCTCGAGCGGCACCACCGCCACAACCGGCCGCGCTTGCTCACGCCACCCCACCCGGGGGTGTGGTTGAACCTGGTCCTAGGCCGCCACCGCGCGGATCGTCGTTGTAGAAAGGCCCTCATTTCATGAGTTCCGGAACCTCCACTCAGTCCACGGCTGGCCGTGGCACGGCGAAACCCGCCGCCTCGATTTTCGCCGTCGGGCTGATGCTGTTTTCGATGTTCTTCGGCGCCGGCAACCTGATCTTCCCGCCCATGCTGGGGATCGAGTCCGGCGAGAACTTCACCCCCGCCATCATCGGCTTCATCCTGACCGGCGTGCTGCTGCCGACAATCACGATCATCGCGGTGGCCATCTCTGGCGCCGGCGTGCGCCAGCTGGCGTCGCGCGCGGGCGCGGTGTTCGGGCTGGTGTTCTCCATCGCCGCCTACCTGTCCATCGGCTCCTTCTACGCCATGCCGCGTGCCGCTGCGATCGGCTACGAGCTGGGCCTCGAGTCCACCTTCGGGCTCTCGGGCCAGATGTGGCGCCTGGTGACCACCGCGGTCTTCTTCGCGGTCGCTTTCGCGATCGTCCTGTTCCCCGGCAAGGTCGCCGACACCCTGGGCAAGTACCTGACGCCGCTGCTGCTGGCACTCATCGCCATCCTCGCGGTGCTGGGCTTCATGAAGCTCAATGGCGAACCGGCCGCCGCAACCGGCGAGTACGCCAGCAGCCCGCTGACCGCGGGCATCCTGGAGGGCTACTTCACGATGGACTCCATCGCAGCGATGGCCTTCGCGATCATCGTGGTGAGCTCCTTCAACGCCCACGGCGTCAAGGAGCGCAAGACGGTCGTCAAGTACTCCTCGATCTCCGCGGTGCTGGCTGGTTTCTTCCTGCTGATCGTGTACCTCGCCCTGGGCGTGATGGGCACGAAGATGCCGGATAAGGGGCAGTACTCGGACGGCGCGGCGGTGCTCTCGCAGGCGTCGAAGCTCTCCCTGGGAACGGCCGGTGACATGGTCTTCTCCGGCGTGGTGCTGCTCGCCTGCTTGACGACGGCGGTCGGCCTGATCGCGGCGTCGGCGTCCTTCTTCCACGAGCTGGTTCCTGCGATCAGCTACCGCTGGTGGTCCGTGGTCTTCACCCTGATCGGTTTCACGGTGGCCAACCTCGGCCTGGAGAAGATCCTGAGCTTCTCCGGCCCGATCATCGGCCTGATCTACCCGCCGGCGATCGCGCTGATCGCGGTGACCTTCACGCAGCTGGCGGTGCGTGGCCGCCCGATTCCGCTGACCTACCGCGCTGCCGTGGCGGTCGCCCTGGTGTTCTCCATCATCGACCTGCTGAGCGATCTGCTGGGCGAGACGATGGACGGCATCACCGATGCCCTGAGCGTGATCCCGCTGTACCCGGAGGGACTGGGCTGGGTGCTGCCCACCATCATCGTCGGCGCCATTGCGCTGGTGGTGGACCTGAGCCGGAAGGATTCGGGCCACGAGGCCGACGCGCTGGCTGTCGTCGAACCGGAATAGTAATTTCCCCGGCACAATAGTGTTCCCGCCGATAGGATCTAGCTGTTAACTGCCTGCCAGCCACGATCCTTCCAAGGAGCACGCATGTTCAGCCTTCGATCCTGCAATTCCCGACGCACCAGCCGCGCGGCGAGCCTCGCCGCCGCCACTGCCATCACCGCCGTCGCGCTGCCACTGTCTGTGTCCGGCGCGGCGGCGTCTCCGCTTTATGGCTCCGTCGAAGGCGCGTGGCGGGGCTCGTCGGAGATGGGCTCCGGGGCTGCGCTCGGCAGCTCCATGCCGAACTACGATCCGGATAACTTCTACAGCTCCCTCCCGGAGTACGTGGAGGGCAAGCCCGGCCAGGTGCTGAAGACCGGCCCAAGCACGCTCGCGCTGGGGCTGCCATTCGTGGACCTGACGAACAGCAAAGCCACCCGGGTGGCCTACGTGTCCACCGACTCGAATGGCAAGACTATCCCGGTCACCGGCACCATCTACGAGTCCTCAAAGCCGTGGCGGGGCAAGGGGCCGCGCCCGCTGATGCTGATTGCCCCGGGCACCCAGGGCTCCTCCAACGCGTGTGCGCCGGGCAAGCTCGCGCCGTGGGGGCTGGAGTACGAGGCGCTGCCCGCCCTGCAGGCACTGATGCGCGGCTGGGATGTCGCGCTGACCGACCTGCCGGGCCTGGGGACCCGCGCGCAGCACACGTACATGAACCGCGTGGCCCAGGGGAACGCGACGCTGGATATCGGCCGCGCCGCGAAAAACATGGGCATCCGTGGGGTCAGCGACAAGACCCCGGTGGCGACCTGGGGCTACTCCCAGGGCGGTGGGGCAAGTGCTTCTGCCCTGGAGCTGGCGGATTCCTACGCCCCGGAGCTGAACCTCGTCGCAGGCTACGCGGGCGGCATCCCGGCGAACCTGGGCGTGGTGGCTGGTGCCATCGATAATGGCGCGCTGGCCGCGGCCCTCGGCTACGCTATCAATGGCCTGCTGTACTCCGATCCGGAGCTGCGCGAGCCGATCTACTCGAAGCTCAACGACAAGGGCCGGAAGCTGCTGGAGCAGACGAAGGATGAGTGCGTGCCGGAGTCGCTGATCCGCCATGCTTATAAGGACACCCGCACGCTCACGAAGGATGGCTCCTCCCTGACGGAGCTGATGCAGGAGGAGCCGATCGCCAGCGCGGTGCAGAAGCAGCTGATCGGCACGCTCTCCCCGTCCGTCCCGGTGTACATCGGGCAGGGCAAGAACGACGACACGATCCCGGCCTCCCAGGCCCGCGACCTGGCCCGCAGCTGGCTGGGCAAGGGTGCGAAGGTGTACTACCGGGAGCAGAACGTGCCGAGCGTAGCCCCGCTGGTGGATCACGTGATCCCGATGTTGGCGAACCTCTCCCCCGCTGTGCTGTGGCTGGAGAAGGTCATCAATGGCCAGCCTTATGAGCTGTCCACCGCAGATCAGATCCCGCGCTAGGCCGAGCTCGCGGGGTCGCTAACCTCGGCCCCGCGCTGCCCGACCCGGCGCTGCACCCGCGCTGCACCGGCGCACTGCCCCCTCCCCGGCACCGCGTCGGCGCTGCAGCGAGGTGTAGCGCGACGTATAGCACCCCAGGCATAGCAAGAGCCGCGGCCACCCGTTACTGGGTGTGCCGCGGCTCTTTAGCTGTGGCCGGTCTCCGCTTATACCGGCCCAGGGAGGGGGTTAGTCCTCGGACTTGCCCTCGGAGCCGGCGCTCTCGCCGGCAGCGTCCTCCTCAGGCACGTCCCCGGCTGCCGCGGAGGCGACAGAGGCCTTGGCCTCCTCGGCCGGGCTGTGGTGCTCCTCGCCGCGCTCGACCTCGAAGTCAGCGGCGTCGAACTCCGGCAGCGGCTTCGGCTTGGAGCCGAAGACGAACTTCGCATCCTTGCCGGCGGACTCGCCGTCCCAGTTCTCCACGTCCACGGTGACGATTTCGCCGGCACCGAACTCGCCGAAGAGGATCTTCTCGGAGAGCTCGTCCTCGATCTCGCGCTGGATCGTGCGACGCAGCGGGCGGGCACCCAGAACCGGGTCGAAGCCACGCTTGGCGAGTAGGTTCTTGGCCTTCTCGGTGACCTCGATGCCCATGTCCTTGTCCTCCAGGGCGCGGCGGACGCGGCCCATGAGCAGGTCCACCATCTGGACGATCTGCTCGCGGGTGAGCTGGTGGAAGACCACGATGTCGTCGATACGGTTCAGGAACTCCGGGCGGAAGTGCTTCTTCAGCTCGTCATCCACCTTGGACTTCATCCGCTCGTACTGCGCGGCCTCATCCTGCTCGCCGGCGTTGGAGAAGCCCATGCCCACGGCCTTGGAGATATCCCTGGTACCCAGGTTCGAGGTGAAGATCAGCACCGTGTTCTTGAAGTCCACGATGCGGCCCTGGCCATCGGTCAGACGACCTTCCTCCAGCACCTGCAGCAGGGTGTTGTAGATGTCCTTATCGGCCTTCTCGATCTCATCGAAGAGAACGACGGAGAACGGCTTGCGGCGGACCTTCTCGGTCAGCTGGCCGCCCTCGTCGTAACCGACGTATCCCGGAGGGGCACCGAACAGGCGGGAGGCGGTGAACTTGTCGTGGAACTCACCCATGTCCACCTGGATCAGGGCGTCGTCGTCACCGAAGAGGAACTCGGCGAGCGCCTTGGACAGCTCCGTCTTACCCACACCGGACGGACCAGCGAAGATGAAGGAGCCGGACGGGCGGTTCGGGTCCTTCAGGCCGGCACGGGTGCGGCGGATCGCGCGGGAGACGGCCTTGACGGCATCGTCCTGGCCAATGATGCGCTTGTGCAGCTCGCCCTCCATGTCCAGCAGGCGGGAGGACTCCTCCTCCGTCAGCTTGAACACTGGGATGCCGGTCCAGTTGGCCAGCACCTCTGCGATCTGCTCCTCGTCGACCTCGGCGACCTCATCGAGCTCGCCGGCGCGCCAAGCCTTCTCCTTCTCGGCGCGCTCCTCGGTCAGGGTGCGCTCGTCGTCGCGCAGTGCTGCTGCCTTTTCGAAGTCCTGCTCATCGATCGCGGCCTCCTTCTTGCGGCGGACCTCGGCGATCTTATCGTCAACTTCCTGGACGGACTTCGGCGCGGTGAGACGCTTGATACGCATGCGCGCGCCCGCCTCGTCGAGCAGGTCGACGGCCTTATCCGGCAGGAAGCGGTCGTTGATGTAGCGGTCGGCGAGAGTGGCTGCGGAACGCAGGGCACCATCGGTGATGGACACGCGGTGGTGGGCTTCGTAGCGGTCGCGCAGACCCTTCAGGATCTCGATGGTGTCCGCGACGGACGGCTCCGGCACCTGCACCGGCTGGAAGCGGCGCTCCAGGGCGGCGTCCTTCTCGATGTGCTTGCGGTACTCCTCCAGCGTGGTGGCACCGATGGTCTGCAGCTCGCCGCGGGCCAGCTTCGGCTTCAGGATGGAGGCGGCGTCGATCGCGCCCTCCGCGGCACCGGCACCGACGAGGGTGTGGATCTCGTCGATAAACAGGATGATGTCGCCACGCTGGTTGATCTCCTTGAGCACCTTCTTCAGGCGCTCCTCGAAGTCACCACGGTAGCGGGAGCCAGCAACCAGGGAACCCAGATCCAGGGAGTAAACCTGCTTATCGCGCAGGGTCTCCGGGACCTTGCCGTTGACGATATCCAGGGCCAGGCCCTCGACGACGGCAGTCTTACCCACACCCGGCTCACCGATGAGCACCGGGTTGTTCTTGGTGCGGCGGGAGAGCACCTGCATGATGCGCTCGATCTCGCCGGCGCGGCCGACGACGGGGTCCAGCTTGCCGTCCTTGGCAGCCTGCGTGAGGTTGCGACCGAACTGGTCCAGGACCAGGGAGTTGGACTTCTGGCCTGCCTTGGCTCCGCCCTGGCCGGACGGGGCGACACCGGCCACGGCCGGCTGGTCCGGGGCCTCCTCGTGCTCGCCGCCACCCTCGTAGCCGGAAAGCAGCTGGATAACCTGCTGGCGAACGCGGGACAGATCGGCGCCCAGCTTCACCAGCACCTGGGCAGCGACGCCCTCGCCCTCGCGGATGAGGCCGAGCAGGATGTGCTCAGTGCCGATGTACTTGTGGCCAAGCTGCAGCGCCTCGCGCAGAGCCAGCTCCAGCACCTTCTTGGCGCGCGGGGTAAACGGGATATAACCGCTCGGCGGGTTGCCACCGGAACCGATGATCTCCTTCACCTCGGTGCGCACCGCGTCGAGGGAAATTCCCATGGACTCGAGCGCCTTGGCAGCTACGCCCTCACCCTCTTGGATCAACCCCAGGAGGATGTGCTCGGTACCGATGTAATTGTGATTCAGCGCTCGCGCTTCCTCTTGTGCCAAGACGACAACGCGTCGTGCCCGGTCGGTAAACCTTTCGAACATTTATCTTCCTTTTCGCTCGTGCGCTTTGATGCCCCACCATAACTGGGCAAGCGCCTTCCTTGAATCGCATTCCATGCAACGCCGGACCCCACGCGGAGTATTCCGACGCACTCTACCGCCCGTGCCATATGAAAAGGCCAGCTCAGAAGTGTTTTTTATGGGCTGAAATCACGAGTTTTCAGCCTGTACGCCCCTAGCGAACACCCGCCAAAACCCGCCATTTTTTATCGCCTAGCGCGCCCCCTCCG
Organism: Corynebacterium urealyticum DSM 7109; assembly: GCF_000069945.1. NCBI lineage: Bacteria > Bacillati > Actinomycetota > Actinomycetes > Mycobacteriales > Corynebacteriaceae > Corynebacterium > Corynebacterium urealyticum. The sequence continues at coordinate 1,956,702 of NC_010545.1, forward strand.
CACCGATATCACTAAATCGAAACGTGATCCACGTCACTTAGATAGGGTGACCAACATAGCTATTAGGTGAACAAAGCTACTCACCTATCGCTGCAGAACAAGGCGCGGGCGAACGCCCGTGCAGACACATCAGATTCGACAGGGGTTATCGAAATGACCGACACGTTCTCACCCGCAGGCCCAGCAGGCATCAAGGACAAGCTCAGCCACACACTCGGTTCGGCGGGCACGCTCGCGCTCGGCACCCTTCCCCTGATGCGCGCCGGTGTGCTGGGATCGATGACCCCCGTCGCCGCAGCTAAGGCTCTGGGCTCCATGTACCAGTGGGAGTTCCAACCCGCGTCCCTGCTGGCCATTGGTGCCGCCCGCGACCCGTTCCACACCGCGATCATCGACGACCGCGGCTCCATGACCTACCAGGAGCTCCACAACCAGGTAAACCAGCTCGCGAAGGCACTATTCCGCATCGGTATCCGCGAGCACGATCGCATCGGCGTGCTGACCCGCAACCACCGCGGCTTCATCATGGCGCTGTGCGCTCACGGCCGCCTGGGCACCGATCTCGTCCTATTCAACACTGGAGCATCGGCCGAGCAGACCCGCGCGGTCGCTCGTGAGAACAAGCTGGACGTCCTGTTCATCGACGAGGAATTCATCCCGCTGCTGCCGAAGGACTTCGACGACTGCCCCGTCATCGTCGCCCACGAATTCGGCGACACCATCGGGCTGACCCGCGAGGCCGAGGAAGCACTGCCGATGGACTCGAATATCCGCGACGCACTGGCCATGGAGGACCACGCGACCCGCAGCGAGGACTGGCCGTCACTGAGCCTCGTGCTGCGCACCACCCCGGCCGAGCAGACGATCCCGTCCCGCCCGCGCCGTGGCCGAACCATCATCCTGACCTCCGGAACCACCGGCACCCCTCGCGGAACTCGCCGCCCGGAGCCGCCAAGCTACCTGCCAGCGTCCTCCATCATGAGCAGGATCCCGCTCAAGGCGCGCCGCCCGTTCTACCTGGCAGCCCCGATGTTCCACACCTGGGGTTTTGCCAATATCCAGCTAGCGCTCGCGCTTCGTTCGACGATGGTGATGCAGCGGAAGTTCCGCCCAGAAGATGCGGTGCAGCTCATCGAGGCCAACCGCCCGTATGCGATCGCCATCGTGCCGACGATGCTGCGCCGACTGCTGGAGGCCGTGCCGGAGGGCATGGACCCGGGCACGAAGGTCATCGCAGCTTCCGGTGAGCCGATCCCGCCGCAGATCGTGGAGAAGACTTTCGAGAAGTTCGGGCCCGCGCTCTACAACCTCTATGGCTCCACCGAGGTCAGCTGGGCCACGATCGCCAACCCGGATGATCTGCAGCGCCACCCGAATACCGCGGGCAAGCCGCCGATGGCCACGGTGGTCAAGGTCCTGGACGAAGACTTCCGCGAGTGCCCGGACGGCGAGGTTGGCCGCATCTTCGTCGCCAACAACATGATGTTCGAGGGCTACACCCGCCCGGGCAAGGACAAGGAGACCCATGAGGGCATGATCGCCACCGGCGACTTGGGGTACTGGGAGGACGGCCTGCTGTTCGTCTCGGGTCGCTCGGATGACATGGTCGTCTCCGGCGGTGAGAACGTCTACCCCACCGATACCGAGCACATCATCGGCACCCTGCCGGAGATTCTCGAGGTCTGCGTCCAGGGTGTTCCGGACGACGAGTTCGGCCAGGCGCTGTGTGCGTGGATCGTCACGAAGGAGGAGCTGAGCGCAGCCGATAAGCAGAAGCTGCAGGAGGAGATCAAGGCGACTGTCTCTAAGCAGCTGGCCCGCTTCGCCGTGCCGCGCCACTTCGTGTACGTGGACTCCCTGCCCCGCAACGCGGTGGGCAAGGTCGTCCGCCGCGAGCTGCCACGGCCAAAGTCCGCAGCCGCTGCTTAAGCCGGCGGACAGGGAGCCTCCTCAGGGCCCTTTAGGCGCGCCCCAGCCACCGGCACGACAACAGCGCCCCGGGTGGTTCTCCACCCGGGGCGCTTCTGTGTGCTTTTGTTCTACGGCTCTGCGGCTCCTTGGCTCTTCTGCTCTTAGAAGATCCAGCCGATCACCAGGACGCCCACGGCGCCGATCAGCGCGGCAGCCGGGATCGTGATGATCCAGGCCAGGGCGATCGGCTTCATCAGGCGCCAGTTGGCGGCGCGGTTGACGATCCCCACGCCCAGCACCGCACCGATCAGGATGTGCGTAGAGGACACCGGCAGGCCGGAGATGGACGCGGCCATCACCACACCCGCAGCAGCGAGCTCAGCGGCGAAGCCGGAGGCCGGGTGAATGTGGGTCAGCCCCGTGCCGACCGTCTCGATCACCTTGCGGCCGATGAACCACAGGCCGGAGATCAGAGCCACACCGGCGGCGAGCATCAACGCCATCGGCACCGGGGCGGTCGCGTTGATGGCGTCGGTCTTCAACACGTCGAAGATCGCTGCGAAGGGACCCACCGCATTCGCGATGTCATTGGAACCGTGGGAGAAGGCGAAAGCCGAAGCGGTGAAGACCTGCATCCAGCTGAACATCACGAAGGTCGCGCGGTCCACGGTGTAGCGCCGCAGCCCGGTGGTGAAGGAGCGCAAGGTGAGGAACACCGCGATGCCAACAATTGCGACGATGCCGAAGACCATGGCGCTCGTCATGTTCGGGAAGATGTTGCTCAGGCTCTTCAGCAAGAGCATGCCCGTAATGATCATTGCGCCGATGGCGGCCAGCGACGGACCCCAGGTCTCCAGGGCGCGGTGCGCCTCGATCTCCCGCTCGTCCTTATCGATGACCACAAGCTCGCGGTAGTAGTCAGATTCCAGATTCTGCGGCTCCGCGCGTCCGGTGATGTAGACGGAGGCATCGCGGGCGATGGTCTGGGTATAGGCCACGCGCTGCACCTCATTGAGGCGGGAGAAGAGGTCCTTGTGGCGCTTCTTGTGCTCGCTGCGGCGCTCCTGCATCTCGCGCATCTTGTGCTCGACTTCATCGTTGTAGCGCAGTACGTGGCGCTTGATAAAGGAGTACAGGAGGAGGGCCACCAGGCCACCCAGCACTGGGGAGAGCACCCAGCTCATCGCGATCTCGCCGATCTTGCCCCACTGGACCATCTCCAGGCCACCGGTGCCCGTGGCCATGCCCTGAGCCACCGCGGCACCGACGATGCCGCCGATGATGGAGTGGGTGGTGGAGACCGGCCAGCCCTTGCGCGTGGCGATCAGCAGCCACAGTGCCGCACCGAGAAGGGCGGCCATCATGATGTAGGCGAAGTGCTGCGGGTCGAGGTCCACGCCGTCCAGGTCGACGATGCCGGAGCGGACGGTGTCGGTGACGTCACCGCCGGCGATCAGCGCGCCACCGACCTCGAAGACGGCGGCGATGAGCAGCGCCTGCTTGATGGTCAGCGTCTTCGCGCCGACCGAGGTACCGAAGGAGTTCGCGACGTCGTTACCGCCGATGTTGAACGCCATGAACATTCCGAAGAAGATCGTGACGATCAGGATCCCGATGTTCGCGGACTCCGGCATGAGGTCCACGGACCACCAGGTGAGTGCGAGTACGGCGATGAGCAGCAGCCCCCCAAAGATGGTGTGCCACCAGAAGTCGTTTTCTTGTCCTGCTGCGCTCCCGTTAATGGGGGCTTTGGTCTCCGGTTGAGACATTCAGTGCTGACCTAACTCGTAAATCAAACAGTTACAAATAAGACGCTTCACGGGACTCCCAGCGTTTTCGGAGAGATCCCAGGCATTACACATTTTGCCTTGCTCCCGGACTTTTCTAAAGCCCATGATTTCCGTTAGGGGGTGGGCATTAACCCCGGCACAGAAATAACCCCGTTACCAGCGAGAATCCTTGCTGGTAACGGGGCTATTCAGGGGTCGCGGAAAGCTCGGTCGGCGCTTACTTCAGCTCAGCGGAGCTCAGGCCCAGCTCGCGGCGAGCGACGATGAGCTGCTGAATCTGCTGGGTGCCCTCGAAGATGTCGAGGATCTTGGAGTCGCGGGACCACTTCTCCAGCAGGTCGCGCTCGGAGTAGCCGTAGGCACCGGCGAGCTCCACGGCGCGCAGGGTCAGGTCGGTCGCCATGCGGCCTGCCTTCGCCTTACAGATGGAGGCTTCCTTGGAGTTCGGGTTCTTGTTATCCGCCATCCATGCTGCGCGCATGGTCAGCAGGTAGGCAGCCTCCCAGTCGGACTCGAGGCGGATGTACTCGGACGCGGCGGCGGACTGGTTCCAGGCCGGTGCGTCGTAGTCGATCTTCACGCCAGCGTCGGTGAGGACCTCGCGCAGGCGCTCCAGGGAGGCACGTGCAACACCAACGGCCATCGCTGCGACCAGCGGGCGGGTGTTGTCGAAGGTGGCCATGACACCGCCGAAGCCCTTCTTGGTGTCCACCTCTGGGGAGCCAAGCAGGTTGTCCTTCGGGATGCGCACGTTGTCGAGGATGAAGTGCGCAGTGTCGGAGGAGCGGATGCCCAGCTTGTGCTCGAGGCGGACCAGCTCGAAGCCCGGGGTGTCGCGCGGGACGACGAAGGACTTGATAGCTGCGCGGCCTGCGGACTTGTCCACGGAGGCCCAGACGACCACGTGGGTGCAGCGTTCACCGGCTGTGACGAAGATCTTCTCGCCGTTCAGGACGTACTCGTCGCCGTCCAGCTTCGCGGTCGCGGCGACGGCTGCGGAGTCGGAGCCGAACTGCGGCTCGGTGATGGCCATGGCGGCCCAGATCTTGCCGAAGCGCTCGAGCTGCTCGTCGGTCGCGACGGCGGCGACGGCTGCGTTGCCCAGACCCTGGTACGGGATGGACAGGGTCAGGCCGACGTCGCCCCAGCAGGTCTCCATGACGTTCAGGGCGGCAGCCATGTTGCCGCCGTTCTTCACGCCAGTGTCCTGCTTCTTATCCCCACGGCTGCTGGTAGCGCCGGCCATGGCCACGCCACCGTCAGCGGCGCCCTCAACGAGGGCGGCCATGGTGTCGAGCTCGACCGGGCGCTCGTGTTCCTTGAGGTCGTACTTGCGGGAGATGGGGCGGAAAATCTGTGCGGCCGCCTGGTGTGCCTGGTTGGCGCCCGCCTTCAGACGCTTGGGAAGTTCCAGATTAAGCATGATCTTTTTCCTCTGCTCTCGGGACTGTGTTGTGCGTAGATGCCAAAAGTCGTTGTTATGGCGGGTTAGATGACGACGACGCCCTCAGCAACGCCGATCGCGCGCATGTCGCGGTACCAGCGCTCAACCGGGTGCTCCTTGGTGTAGCCGTGGCCACCCAGCAGCTGGACGCCGTCCAGGCCCATGACCATGCCCTTGTCGGATGCGTAGCGGCGAGCAAGGCCGGCCTCGCGGTGGTAGGACAGGCCCTGGTCGAGGCGGGATGCGCCGCGCAGCATGATCAGGCGCAGGCCGTCGAGCTCGATGCGGAGGTTGGCGACCATGAAGGCCACTGCCTGGCGGTGGGAGATCGGCTCGCCGAAGGCCTCACGCTCGTTGACGTACTTCTTGGTGTACTCGAGGATGGCCTCGCCGGTGCCGGAGGCCAGTGCGGCCCAGCCCAGGCGGGAGCGGCGGATGATCTCCGCGTACTGCTCGGTGCGGTCGGTGTCGGAGAGGTTCGCGCCACCCAGGAGGTTGGCGGCCGGGACGCGGACGTCCTTGAGGACCACACGGCCCAGGGCTGCGGCGCGCAGGCCCATGGACGGGTCAGACTCAACCTCGAGGCCCTCGGTGCCAGATTCGACGATGACGAAGGTGTTCACGCCGTCCAGCTCGACGGCGATGACGAAGAGCTCGCACTCTGCGGCGTTCGGGACCATGGTCTTCACACCGTTGAGGACGACGTCGTCGCCCTCCAGCTTCGCGGTGGTCTGCAGCTCGAAGGCGTCGAACATCGGGCGGGCCTCGGAGACCACGACGGCTGCCGGCGGGACGGACTCGCCGGAGAAGGACGGCAGGTAGGTCTTCTGCTGGGCGTCGTCGCCGTAGTTGGTGATGGTGTTGGCCACGCCTGCCGGGGCGAGGATGGAGACGGCCAGGCCCATGTCACCGAAGCCGAGAGCCTCGGCGATGAGGGCGTTGGTGCTGGCACCGGATGCGCTGGCGATGCCCTCGAACTCCTCCGGGAGGTTCACGAGAGCGATGCCGAGCTCAGCGGCAGTGTCGAGCAGCCCCTCGGTCGGCTTGGACTCGTCGTTGGCCTCCGCGGCGGCCGGACGCAGCCGCTCGATGGCGAACTCGCGCACCGCGTCGAGGATCATCTGCTGGTCCTCGGTCGGGTTCAGGTCGAACGGTGCCTTGCCCGGCTCGAACTGCTGAACGTCGCCCTCGTTCTGCTTGGGGAGGCGAACCGGATCGCCGGAGCCCTTGATGCGCTTGAACTGGCGGTTCATGGCGCCGGCGGTACGGATGCCGCCCTTGGCGGTCTCGTAGGCAGCGCGGTCGACGGCCTTGTTGAGGTTGTACTTTTCTGCGAAGTCGGAACCAGTGAAACGAGACAGCGCCCGCATAACGACACCAATGGCGTCACGCTTGACGTTGTTCAGCCCCGGGGTGGAGTCGTTGAGCTTCTTGGAGTCGCTCATTGTCTGGTAGCCACCTTTCAGTAGAGGTGCCCTACGCATCGCTGTCTGCGATCCGCCGAGCATCACCATGTGCGGATAATGATCTTATTAATCATAACTGGCATCATGGCGTAGATCACATTTTCCGCAGAATGACATGAAGAAAGCCACACACCATGGGCGGTGTGTGGCTTTATGCAATCGAGAGGAAGATTACTTCTCTGGCTTCACCAACGGGAAGAGCACGGTCTCGCGGATGCCGAGGCCCGTGAAAGCCATCAGCAGACGGTCCAACCCCATGCCGGTACCGGCGGTTGGCGGCATGCCCTGCTCCATTGCCTGCAGGAAGTCCTCGTCGAGAACCATGGCCTCATCGTCGCCGCCCGCAGCCAGGCGAGCCTGGTCCTCGAAGCGCTCGCGCTGGATGACCGGGTCAACCAGCTCGGAGTAGCCCGTTGCCAGCTCGAAGCCACGCAGGTAGAGGTCCCACTTCTCGGTCACGCCACGCTCGGTGCGGTGCTGACGCACCAACGGGGAGGTCTCGACCGGGTAGTTATAGACAAAGACTGGACCCCACAGCTGGTCCTCGCACAGGAACTCCCAGATCTCCTCGACGAGCTTGCCGTGGCCCCAGCCGCCGTCCTTCGGGACCTCCAGGCCGATGACCTTCGCGAGCGCCTTGAGCTCCTCGACGGTGGAGTCGACGGTGACCTCTGGCTGATCCGGGAACTTCTCGGCCAGCGCCTTATTCAGAGACGGGTAGACCTCGATGACCGGCCACTCGCCGCCGAGGTCGTACTCGGTGCCGTCGTGCATGGTCAGCTTGGTGGTGCCGAAGACCTCCTCGGCGACCTCCTGGATGACCTCGCGGGTCATCGTCGCAGCGGTGTTGTAGTCCCCGTACGCCTGGTAGGTCTCCAGCATCGCGAACTCCGGGCTGTGGGAGCGGTCGATGCCCTCATTGCGGAAGTTGCGGTTGATTTCGAAGACGCGGTCCAGACCACCGACGACGGCGCGCTTGAGGTACAGCTCCGGCGCGATGCGCAGGTAGAGGTCGATATCCAGCGCATTGGAGTGGGTCACGAACGGACGAGCCGCGGCACCGCCGTGCAGGGTCTGCAGCATCGGGGTCTCGAGCTCGTTGAAGCCACGACGCTCCAGGGCATGGCGCAGGGCGCGCATCACCTTGATGCGGGTCATGGCGTTCTTGCGGGCTTCCTCCCGCATGATCAGGTCGGTGTAGCGGTGACGCACACGGGCGTCCTCGCTCATCTCCTTGTGCGCGACCGGCAGCGGGCGCAGCGCCTTGGCGGCCATGGTCCACTCCTGGGCCATGACAGAAAGCTCACCGCGGCGGGAGGAGATCACGCGCCCCTTGGCGAAGACGATATCGCCCAAGTCGACCTCCGCCTTCCAGCGGTCCAGTGCTTCCGCGCCGATCTCTGCCTGGGAGAGCATAACCTGCAGCTGGGTGCCGTCGCCGTCCTGCAGGGTGGCGAAGGCCAGCTTGCCGGTGTTGCGGACGAACATCACGCGGCCGGCCACGCCGACGACGCTGTCCGTTTCCTCACCGACGTCGAGGAGAGTCGCCCCCTCCGGAAGAGCGGCGAGCTTCTCCGCAGCCTCCGGATCGTCCTCCTTGGGCTTAACTGCCCACTGCTGACGAACCTCCGCCAGCGAGTGAGTCCTGGGAACTTCTACTGGATAAGCCTGACGACCCTCGTCAAGGATGCGCTCGCGCTTCTCGCGGCGAACGCGCATCTGCTCGGGGATTTCATCATTGCTGGTGGATGGATTCTTTGTAGTCACCCCACCAGACTACTGCATCGCCGGTACACGCCCGTGAGCGGTTCACGGACGCAGATTACCCCATCGATGGCACGGCAAACGGGGCTCGGCCCACCATTGGCCGAGCCCCGCGATACCCCTGCAAGATGCAGGCCAGTTTTAGCTGATCAGCCAGTCGTTTGGGCTGAAGAGCTCAAAGTCGACCTTTTTCGGAGCCAGCGCCTGCTCGCCATCGGCGATCTGCTCGCGAATGTCCTGCAGGAAGGACGTTCCACCACACAGGTACCAGTGCGCGCCGGTTGGCAGTACGCCCTCATCCATCAGTTCCCCGATATTCATGCGCTGACCGCTCTCCCGGTAGAAGAGCTTGTAGGTGGCACCGATCTGCCCGCTCAAACTCTCCTGCAGATCGCGCTGCGCGTGGTCCTGGGCAGAGGAGTCAGCGTGGAGCACCACGACCTTGCGCTCAGACTTGGCGGCGGCGAGGGCGGACAGCATTCCCACCATCGGGGTGGAGCCGATGCCCTGGGAGACGAGCACCACCGGGGCGCTTGAATCGTCGAGCACCAGATCACCGGCCGGCAGGGTGGCGTCCACACGATCCCCATCCGAGAGGGAGTCCATCAGGAAGGAGGACACCTCACCGTCGCGCTGGACAGCGATGCGGATGCAGCCAGCCTCCTTGTCGACGTCGACGAGGGAGTACTGACGCAGCTGGCGAGCCCCGTCAGGCAGTCGAACACCGATGGAGGTGTACTGCCCGGGGAGGGCGTCCATAAACTTCTCCGTCATCTCGTCCGGACGGAGGGTAAATTCCATCGCCTCGGCGGGCAGCTGCTTGCGGGAGACAATCTCGGCCGTGGTGAAAACCTCACCGTCAGCGACTCCCGCGGAGCGGTAGAGCTCGCGCTCGTAGTCGATGAGGACCTTGGCCATAAGCCAGTAGACTTCGTCCCAGGCTGCGGCAACCTCGGGGGTGACGACGTCTTCACCGAGCACCTCGACGATGGCGGCGAAGAGGTTGTCGTGAACGATGGGGTACTGATCTTCCACGATCCCCAGGGATACGTGCTTATGGCCGATGCGGGAGAGCATGTCCACCGGATCCGGTGCGTTATCATCCACGAGCATTGCAGCAAAGGTCGCGATGGAGGCAGCCAGTGCCTTCTGCTGCTCCCCGGACTTCTGGTTGCCACGATTGAAGGTATCGGCGATCAGCTCAGGGTGGGCGGCGAACATCTTCTCATAGAAGATGGGGGTGATCTTCGTGATGTTCGCACCAACGAGCGGGAGGGTCTGCTTGATGATCTCGGCATTACCTGGGGTTAGGCGGCCACGGGCATTGGCTGGGGTCTCGGCGATGAACATTGCGAATCATTCCTCCTCAAAACTCCCCGCAGGGATGTTAAGTCGTGGGCTTTGCCTTGAGCGTTGGAGCGCCGAGTGGCACGGGCCCGCCGGAGGCTCCGGCGGCGAGCCCCTTCGTCGCGGAGACAAGATCGCCGACGGTATCCCCGTCGAGAGTGGCGAAGAACGCCTCCTGTGCGGCAGCAAGCCGGCGACGCAGCGCGCAGTCGTGGCGAGCGAGGGGGCATTGCAGCGCCCCCTCGCAGTCGACGACTTCCCTGTTGCCTTCGAGTTGGCGCAGGAGTGCGCCGACGCTCGCACGCATGCCCTGTTCAGTGATATGCACCCCGCCGTAACGCCCGCGGATGGATTCAAGCAGCCCGTCGCTAGTCAGCATGTTCACAACCTTCGCGACGTGGTTTCGCGAGGCGTTGAGCTGGTCCGCAAGGTCCTGAATCCGTACCGGCGAACGATCGGCAGCATCCACTGCCTGGGTGGCACCGAGCACCATCAGTACGCGGAGCCCCAGGTCAGCGAATGTTGTGAGTTGCATAATTCCAACCTATCTAGAAATCCCTTAAAGATGCATCTGTAATACATCTTTTATGGTGTGGTGTTAAACACAGTCACAGATAGCGTCAAAGCCCGCCACGCACCCTTGGCGTAGGCGGGCTTAGACGAACACCTTCTCGGGCGCTACTCCCCCTCCGGGTGGCGCGGGTCCTTCAGACCACTGCCGGCCGGGGCGTGGGCCGGGTCCTCCCCCAGCTCAACCTGCTTATTGTTCTCGTCGACGAAGATCACCCGCGGGTGGTAGTCCCCCAGCTCGGCATTGTCGAAAATGCCGTAGCCGATGATGATCACCAGGTCGCCAGGGCTGATCAGGCGGGCAGCTGCGCCGTTGATACCGATGACCCCGCTGCCCCGCTCGCCGGTAATGGCGTAGGTGGTCAGCCGGTTGCCGTTATCGATATCGACGATGTCGATTTGCTCGCCCTCGAGGATGTCGGCGGCGTCCATCAGGTCTGCGTCGATGGTGCAGGAACCCACGTAGTGCAGGTCGGCCTGGGTGACCGTCGCGCGGTGGATCTTTGACTTCAGCATGGTGCGGAACAAGGGATGAACCTAACTTTTTCTAGCTCTGGGGTGCGTCATCGGGAGCGGCAGGGGCGGCAGCATCGGAGCCGCCTGCGCCCTGCTCGGGGTCCAAGTTCTTGAACCCTACACCAATCGGCACGCCAACATTATCGATCAGCCGGGTGCTGCCCACGCGAGCGGCAACCAGCAGCCGGGCGTCCCCGGTCTCCGGGGCCTCGCCGAGATCGGTGCCACGAAGAGCAAGATAGTCCACCTCGACGCCCTCGGCGTCATCGAGAATGGCACGGGCAGTAGACAGCACCGCATCCGCGCCGTCCTCGGCGACGAAGGAACCGGCCGTCAACGCTGCGGAGAGGGTGAGGGCCAGCTCGCGCTCCTCATCGGAGAGGTAGACGTTGCGGCTGGACAGCGCCAGTCCACCACCCTCGCGGACGATCGGCACGCCGTGGACGCGCAGCTCCAGGTTGAGGTCGTTGACCATCTGCTGGACCAGGACGAGCTGCTGATAGTCCTTCTCGCCAAAGAAGGCGTGGTCGCAGTGAGAAATCTGGAAGAGCTTGTTGACCACCGTGAGCATGCCCGCGAAGTGGGTCGGGCGGTGCTCACCCTCCAGGATCGAGCCAGCTGGGCCGGGGTGAATCGTGGTGCGGGGGCCATTGGGGTACATCTCTCGGGCAGAGGGCGCGAAGACGGCGTCCACGCCCGCGGCCTTGAGCTTTTCGACGTCGGCGTCGAGGGTGCGGGGGTAGGCGTCCAGGTCCTCGCCCTCCGCGAACTGCAGCGGGTTGACGAAGATACTGACCGCGACGAAAGCACCCGGGACCGTCTTTGCTGCCTTGACCAGGGAAAGGTGGCCTTCGTGGAGCGCACCCATCGTGGGCACGAGGCACACCGGTTTGCCGGCCTTGCGCATCGCGCGGGTGACCTGGCTGAACTCGTCGATGGTGGTCATCAGGGTGGCTTCGCCGCGGCGGAAGGGCTGGGGGTTTGCCTGCGGGTCGGCCTGGGGGCTGGGCTGATTCTTGGTCATGCGCCTTAGGTTAGTCCACCCGGCAGACCGTGTTCGCTGCGGTAGGCCATGAGCGCCCGCTCGACCTCCGGGGAGCCGGCTGCCTGGGCGGTGCGCTCAGCCATCGGCAGATAACGCAGGTGCAGGTCATGGGAGTGAGGGTCGGCGGAGTTTTCGGAGAGCTGGCGCAGTGCCTCGAGGTGCGCGAGGACGGCGGGGGCGTCGTCGCGGGAGGCAGGGCCGGTCAGGGCGCCCAGGTGCTCGCGCAGGGTGGCATCCGCTCCGGCTCGGACGATGGAGTTGAGCAGCAGCCGGGCCTCGCTCGACTCCCCCTCCCCCTCGATGGCGGCCGGGTCGTTCGGCTTATCGAGCACCGCGTTGAGCATGGAGTGGGCGTCCGAGATGAGGGTGACCAGATGGTTCGCGGCGTGGGCCATGGCCGCGTGATAGGCCGGGCGGCGGTCCTCCGCGATGTGGACGGCCACACCGCCGAGGGACTGGACGAGCAGTTCGCCGACTGCCTGGCCGACCTCGGAGTCGGTGGTGACACCCCAGCCGCAGCCCAGCAGGTTGTCGGTGTCCTGCGGGGTGCCGACGAAGCCCATCGCCGGGTGCAGGGCCAGCGGGAGTGCGCCCTCGTCGGTGATGGGCTGGAGCACCTGGCAGCCGTTACGCCCGGAGGTGTGCATGACCATCTGGCCGTCGCGGACGGTGTGGGCCACCTCGGCGGCCACCTCCGGCAACACCGGGTCCGGCACGGCGAGCACCACCAGCTGGGCCATCGCGGCCTCGGCCACCGAAACGATGGGGGTGCCCGGGACGCGCTGGGCTGCCCGTGCCCGGGAGCGCTCGGAGTGGGCGTGGATGCCGTGGACGTGGTGCCCGGCCCGGGTGAAGGCCTCGGCGAGGGCGAGCCCGACGGCGCCGGCAGAAATAATCCCCACGCTCAGGCGTGGGGGTTGGCGATCAATCATGCTGAGTCTTTGGGTCGCGGTGCGAGATCTTTAGGTCGCGGTTCGAGCTACTTCTTGTCGTTCTGCTGGAAGCGCTTCATGAGCTCTGCGACCGTCAGGCCCTCGGAGTTCTCGTCCGCGCGGCGACGGCCGGCGCGGTATTCGTGGGCGCCACGCTTCTCATCGGCAGCTGGCTTGGCGGCCTGCTCGCGCTGCTGCTCAGCCTGCGGCGCAGCCTGCTTCTGTGCCGATCCGCTGGCCTGCTCGGTCGTAGCCTGCTCGGCAGCGGCCTGGCTCGGCTCGTAGGCGCGGAACGCCGGCTCGGTGCGCGGGGCGGGCTGGGCTGCGCGCTCCTGCTGGGGAGCCTGCGCGGCCTCGCGCTGCTCGTGCTGGCCACGGCCCGCTGCCTTCGGCTCGGCGGCCTCGGATCCGCGGTTGGCTGCAGCCTGCGCGCCGGAGGCACCCGACTGGGTGCTGGACTGGGCGCTGCTGGAGGAGCTGGAGTCCACGACGATCGGGATCTGCGTGGTCTCCTCGGTGTTGTCCCCGGTCCACTTCACGGCGGCGAAGCTGCCGGTGGAGAAGGCAGAGGCGCGGCGGTCGGAGCTCGGCTCGCTGTGGTGGCCAAGCGTCGGGGAACCCGCGGAGGAGGCGGCGCGGGCGGACGCACCCGGCTGGCTGCTGCGCGCCGCGCTCTTCTTGGTCTGCCCAGCCTGCGGCTGCTTCCACTCAGCCTGCCCGGACGTACCGGTCTGGTAGCGGCGGTCGGCCGGCTGCGACCCACCCCGGTCCAGCTCGATGATGCGCTCGGCGCGGGCGCGCACGGCGGTCTGCTCGTCGTCCAGCTCCTCGCCGGACATCTCCGCGAGCTGCGCCCGCAGGGAGATCAGCTCGTGGCGCAGCTGCTCCAGGTGCTCATCGCGCTGGTTGCGCAGCTGGCGGGTGTAGTTCTCCTTCAGCGCCGCCTCGCGCTGCTGGTGGCCCGCGACCTCGCGCTCCATCTCCGCACGGTGAGCACGCTCCAGGGTGTTCACGCGCTTCTGCTCGGCGCGCAGCGCGCTGGAGTACTTGGAGACCAGCACGATGCCCAGGAACGCGGCCCACAGCGCGGCGATGACCGCGATCTTCAGCCACAGGTCGGAATCCAGGAACAGCATCAGGATGCTGGCGATCAGCGCCAGCACCACGAGCAGCACCATCAGTACGCGCGGCCCGCTGTTCTGCCCGTCCGTCTGCTCGGCGCCGCCCGCAGCGGCGTTCTGGCTCCAGTTCTCCCGATTGCTCATGCTGGTCACCTTACCTGTTGACGTTGTTATTCACCGGGCACCCCGCCATCTTCCGGTGGTGTGAGGCAGTTCTGTTCCAGCCATTTGCCCGCCACCGCGGCCAGTGCCCCGCCGAGCATCCCGACAATCGCGCCCGGGGTGTCCTCCTGCGCGACGACGAGGTGTCCGGCGTTGAAGACCAGGAATATGACCATCCCGCCGTAGGCTCCGGCGAAGATCGCGCCGATCCACGCGACGGCCTGGCCGAGCACGCCACTGAACGCGACCGTCATGGGGTTGACCTGGCTGCGGTCCAGGCCGATGGCGTTGTCCTGCAGCTTCTTGCGCATGATAAAGCCCTGCACCCCGCAGATGATCGCGGCGATCCACAGCACGCTGCCGGTCGCCAGTTCGATGCGCGGGAAGTGGGCGTAGAAGCCGAGTGCGGTCACCCACGCGAACGCGGCGGCGATCACTGCTGCGATCACCAGCGCCGTGGGCGCGACCTGCTTCATCTTCTTCATGTTTTTCAGTCTACCCAGGGCTCGTCGCGGTCCCTGGGCTCGTTGCTGTCGTTTTTAGGACGTCAACCCCAGCCTCCCCGGGCGTGGCTGGACTGGTCAGCAGCGCCCCGAGCTGGGTGATGCCTGCGGTGTCCTCTTCGGGCAGCTGGGCCAGCCACTCACCGACCGTGGCGGTTGCGGCCGGCCCTGCCGGGGAGCCGGGCACGCGCGGCAGCGGGTCCTCCGGGGCGATCTCTGCCCAGGGCACGAGCACGAATCCCCGGGCGGTGGTGTACGGGTGCGGCAGGATCAGCTCCTCGCCCCAGCACCCACCGGAGATCACCGGCTCGCCGGTGGCGGCGTCGTAGGCGGCCAGCAGGTCGAGGTCCACGGTGCGCGGCCCCCAGTGCTGGAGGCGCACCCGACCGCCTTCGTTCTCGATGTGCTGGCAAGCGTGCAGCAGATCGAGGGGCTCTAGTTCGGTGGCCACGAGAATCACGGCGTTGCGGAATTCTTCCTGGGTGACCACGCCCCACGGCGGGGTGGCGTAGACCTGGGAGGCTGCCAGCAGCTGGGTGCCGGGCAGATCGAGCACGGCGCTGGCGGCCGCGCGGATCATGGCTTCCGGGCTGCCCTGGTCGCCGGGCATATTACTGCCCAGCCCGATGGCCACCCGCCAGCCGGCGGTGTTGCTCGCCACGGTCTTACCTGCCTCGTTGCTGCTTGAGGTTGCGGCGGGCAACCACCCGCACGTCGCTGAAGTGGTGCGGGATCGGGGCCTGTGGTTTGTGCACGGTGACCTCCGCAGCATGTGCCCCGCCGAGGGCGATGATCCGGTCAGCGATGGTGGCGGCGAGTGTTTCGATCAGGTCGAAGCGCTCCTGCTCCACCACGGCCACGGCGATGTCTGCCAGGTCCACGTAGGAGATCGTGTCGGCGAGGTCATCCGAGGCCGCGGAGGCGGCGAAGTCCGTCCAGACGACGATGTCCACCTCGAAGTTCTGGCCCTCGTCCTTCTCGAAGTCGTGGACCCCGTGGTAGCCATAGGCCTTCAGGCCCATGAGTTCGATGCGATCAGCCACGGCGCGCTCGCCACCCTTCTGCCACCGCCGGGCCGTCGCCCAGGCGGGAGTAATAAGCCACGTCCACCGCGGCCCGGGAGGGGGCCACGTTGTTCACCCGCACCGCCCAGGAGCCCGCCTGGGCTGCCAGCGCGGAGACCGCCGCGGTGGCGTCGTCCGCCGTCTCCGGGGAGCCAGGGAGGCCGTCGCTGGCAGGGCGCAGGGCGGTGAGGAAACGCTTACGGCTGGCGCCGATCAGCACGGGGAAACCCAGCTCGTTGAGCTGGCCCATCGCCCCCAGGAGCTGCCAGTTATCCGCCGGGGACTTCGCAAACCCGATGCCGGGATCCAGGATGATGTTCTCCTCTTTCACCCCGGCGGCGAGTGCTGCGTCCACTCGGCGCAGCAGCCAGTCGCGGACGGCGGTGACCACATCCACGCCGGTGCCCGCGCTCTGATCCGCGTAGCCTTCCGCGCCTTCGAAGCGGTCGGTCAGCCAGTGCATGAGGCAGATCGGCAGGCCGGTCTCGGCGGCGACGGGGAGCATGTCCTTGTCCGCGAGGCCACCGGAGACGTCGTTGAGGATGTCCACCCCGGCCTCCGCAGCGGCGAGTGCGGTGGCGGCGCGCATGGTGTCCACGCTCGTGGTGATACCCAGCGCGGAGAGCTCCGCGATCACGGGGGTCACGCGCCCGCGTTCGATTTCCGGGTCAACGCGCTGGGCGCCGGGGCGGGTGGATTCGCCGCCGACGTCGATAATGTCCGCGCCCGCGTCAACCATCTGCTGGGCATGGCGCACGGCGGTGGCGGTGTCCGGGTTGGAGCCCCCGTCGGAGAAGGAGTCTTCCGTGACGTTGAGGATCCCCATCACCTTGGTGCGCGGCGGGGTGGCCGACTGGTTCTGCTGGGTGCTCTTCTCCGGCGTGGTCGGCTGGTCAGGCTGAGCAGACTGTGCAGGCTGCATCATCAAGTCTTTCTAGGGTTGGTTCCCGCAGGGTTCGCTGTTGGTGCGCTTGGCCCGGGCGCTAGTGCTGGGGTTCTAGTTCCCGCGGATCAGCGCCATGGCCTCGGCGCGGGTGGCGGCGTTGTTCTGGAAGCCGCCGCGCACGGCGGAGGTCACGGTGTTCGCGCCCGGCTTGCGCACCCCACGCATCGCCATGCACAGGTGCTCGGCCTCGATAACGACGATCACCGCGGAGGCGTCCAGCCGTTCCATCAGCGCGTCGGCGATGGAGGTGGTCAGGCGCTCCTGGACCTGCGGGCGGCGGGCGAAGCCCTCCACCAGGCGGGCCAGCTTGGACAGCCCGGTGACCTTCCCGGAACGCCCCGGGATGTAGCCGATGTGGGCGTGGCCGAAGAAGGGCACGAGGTGGTGCTCGCAGGTGGAGTAGAACGGGATGTCCTTGACCAGCACGAGCTCCCGGTGGTCCTCGTTGAAGGTGGTGTTGAGCACCTCGGTGGGGTCGGTGCCGAGGCCGGAGAAGACCTCCTCGTAGGCGCGCGCCACACGGGCCGGGGTATCGGCCAGCCCTTCGCGGTCGGGGTCCTCCCCCACGGCGATGAGCAGCTCGCGGACGGCGGCTTCGGCGCGCTCGCGGTCGAAGTGCCTCGTCGACTCAGACGTGGTCGAATCAGGCTTTGTCGAATCAGCCATGTCGGTGTTCGCCGCCTTCCTTAGTTCTTCTCTTCGTCGGTGGGGTTGTTCCCCTCCGGGCCGGAGTGATGACGTCCACCCGGCTCGCCCCGGTCAGTTCCGTCGCCGTAGGCGCTGGTCCCTGGGTGCTGAGCGGGGTCGCGGCGGGCGTGGCGCCCGCCCGTGTAGGGCTCGGGCGTTGGGTTGCCCGACGCTGGGTTATTTGGCGCTGGGTTATCCGACGCTTGGTTGCCCGACGCTGGGGTGTTTTGCGTTGGGTTGCCGGACGCTGGGTTCTGCGGCGCCGAACGTTCTGGATCCTCCGCATCCGGGCCAGATACATGCGGTGCCGGCTCGCCGGCGGCCGGGGACTCCGAGACCCGCTCCCCTGCCTCGGTGACCGGACGGATCTGAGTGGTCGGGGCGTCGTCCGAGGTCCACGGGTTATCCGGGCGCTCGTGCTCCGGCAGCTCGAAACCGCGCTGCGGCTCCTGGTTGGCCTCCTGCTCACGCTCCAGCTGCTTGACCTGCTCCTGCTGTTCCTGCTTGCGCTTTTCGATGCGCGCACGGCGGGCAGCGGAGAAGTAATCCTTGCGCTTCGGCGGCTCCTCGCCGCGCTCCTTTGCCAGCTCGACCGGGGTCTTCACCGGCTCGCGGTAGTCCTTCGGACGGTCCAGATCCTGGCCCGGGAAGATCTCGGAGACCTCGCGCGGGGTGATGCCATCGAAAATGGCCTCCAAGTCCGGGCGGCGCAGCGTCTCCTTCTCGAGCAGCTTCTCCGCCAGCGTGTCCAGGTACTCCCGGTGCTCACGCAGCACCTCGTAGGCAATGTTCTGGGCCTTGTCCATGAGCATGCGGACGTCCTCGTCCACCAGCGCAGCGACCTTCTCGGAAGGGTGGAACTGGCCACCGCCGCCGCGGCCGACGAAGGGGTCGCCCTGCTCCTCGCCGAACTTCACGGCACCCACGCGCGGGCTCATGCCGTACTCGACGACCATGGCCTTGGCGATCTTCGTGGCCATCTCGATATCCGCGCTCGCACCGGTGGTCGGGTTACCGAAGACCAGCTCCTCGGCGGCACGGCCACCCATCGCGAAGACGAGGCGAGCAAAGAGCTCGGAGCGGTTGTACATGCCCTTGTCGTCTTCCGCGGCGGTCATCGCGTGTCCGCCGGTTCGCCCACGGGCCAGGATGGTGACCTTGTAGACCCGCTCGATGTCCTTCATCGCCCAGGCCGCCAGCGTGTGGCCGCCCTCGTGGTAGGCGGTGACCTTCTTCTCATGCTCGGAGATGATCTTCGAAGTGCGGCGCGGGCCACCCACGACGCGGTCGGTGGCTTCTTCCAGGGCATCCCCGGTGATGACGTTGCCGTCCACACGGGCGGTCAGCAGCGCGGCCTCGTTGAGAACATTCTCCAGGTCCGCGCCGGACATGCCAGCGGTGCGCTTGGCCAGGGAGGCCAGGTCGACGTCCGGTGCCAGCGGCTTGCCCTCAGCGTGGACTCGCAGGATCTGCTCGCGGCCCACCAGGTCCGGGTTGGTCACCGGGATCTGGCGGTCGAAGCGGCCCGGGCGCAGGAGTGCTGGGTCGAGCACGTCCGGGCGGTTCGTCGCGGCCATGAGGATCACGCCCTCGCGGCCGTTGAAGCCATCCATCTCCACGAGCAGCTGGTTCAGGGTCTGCTCGCGCTCGTCGTGGCCACCGCCCATGCCGGCGCCACGCTGGCGGCCGACGGCGTCGATCTCGTCGACGAAGATGATGCAGGGCGCGTTTTCCTTGGCCTGCTTGAACAGGTCGCGCACGCGGGAGGCACCGACACCGACGAACATTTCCACGAAGTCGGAGCCGGAGATGCTGTAGAACGGCACCCCGGACTCACCGGCCACCGCGCGGGCCAGCAGCGTCTTACCTGTGCCGGGCGGGCCGTAGAGCAGCACGCCGCGCGGGATCTTCGCGCCGAGCTTCTCGTACTTCCCTGGGTTGGAGAGGAAGTCCCGGATCTCGTCGAGCTCCTCGACGGCCTCGTCCGCACCGGCGACGTCGTCGAAGCGGGTATCCGGGTTGTCCTTCTGCAGGTCCTTGGCGCGGGACTTGCCGAAGCCGAAGGGGCCCATGCCCCCGCCGCCCTGCATGCGGGTGAGCATGAAGAACAGCAGGCCGAAGATCAGCAGCATCGGCAGGAGCATCATCAGCAGCCCGCCGATGAAGGAGTCCTGCGAGACGTGAGTGTCGAACTTCTCCGCCTCGGAGCCCTTCACCGCATCGAAGATCTGCTGGCTGGCTCGGGCCGGGTACTGGGTGGTGATCTGCTCGATCCCATCCTTGCCCTCGACCTCGATGGGCTTCTTCAGCTTCAGCTGGACCGTCTGTTCGCGGTCCTTGATCTCGGCTTCCTTGACGTTCTTGGCGTCGAGCTCCTTGATCGCGATGGAGGTATCGACCTTGTCGAAACCACGGTCGCTGTCCGTGAGCACGCCAAAAGCGTAAATAGCGATGAGGGCGGCGGCGACAATCCCCGCGATCCTCAGGACCTTGTTCTTGTCCATATTTCCCATCAGTTAGTTGTGCCCGCGCATTGTTTCGCCAGCGCTACTCGCGGACGTCCGGGCGCTGGCTGAAGGTGCGTGAACGCTCTATTCGTACACTTCCGGCTTCAGGGTGCCGACGAATGGCAGGTCGCGGTAGCGTTCGGCGAAGTCCAGGCCATAGCCCACCACGAACTCGTTCGGAATGTCGAATCCGACCTCAATGAGGTCCTCGATCTCGACCTTGACGGCCTCTGGCTTGCGGAAGAGTGTCACGACGGACAAGGAGCGCGGCTTGCGGTTGGTGAGGTTCTTCATCAGCCAGGACAGGGTCAGGCCGGAGTCGATGATGTCCTCGACGATCAGGACGTCGCGGCCCTCGATGTCGCGGTCCAGGTCCTTCATGATGCGGACGACGCCGGAGGAGCTGGTGGAGTTGCCGTAGGAGCTGACGGCCATGAACTCCAGCTGGTTCGGGATCTCCAGCTCGCGGGCGAAGTCGGTGATGAAGAAGACCGCACCCTTGAGCACGCAGACGAGGATGAGGTCCTCCGGGGCGTCGCGGTAGCGCTCGTCGATGGCGGCAGCGAGTTCGCGGATGCGGGAGTGGAGGGTGTCCTGGTCGATCAGGACGGCTTCCAGGTCGTCACCGTAGGGGTGGGCCGGGATGTCGGTGCTCTTCTTGGTCCAAGTCGAGTTCTGATCAGTCATGTGCTCGTCGATCCTTTGGGTGCTTGTGTGATTCTTCCGCCACGAGGCGCAGGACGCCGCCGCGCCGCGCCACCACCAGCCGGGTGCGGTGTTGCCCGGTGGGCGACACCTCCGCTGGTGGCGGGCTCGGCGGGTGGGCGCGGCCTCTGCCTAAAGCCTCATAACCGTTCATTGTATGCCACGGGACGGACACGCCGCCTTGCCCGGCCCAATCCGTGACGAGGGCGTCGATGCGGCTCAAGTGGGAGTAGGTCAACGGCCCGGTTTTTCCCGCGAGCCAATGGCGGATCACGCGGCGCCGGAGGGCGTCGGACAGCTCGGCGAGTGGGGCGCAGGCCAGCTCGGCGGTGGCGTGCGGACGATCCCCGGCGTGCTCACGGTTGTCGGCTTGCTCGTGACCCTCGGCGTGCCCGTGGCTGCCGGCTTCGGCGATAAGCCGGGTGTATTCCGCGTGGGCGGCGGCCTCCAGGTAGTCGGAATCCTCGCGCAGCAGCCGGGCGGTGCGGGTGAGGGAGTCGGCCACGCCGGGGCCGAGGATCTCCTCCAGCAGGGGCAGCAGCTCCTGACGGACCCGCGATCGGCGAAAGCGGGGGCTGGCATTGTGCGGGTCAGACCAAAAGCTCAGCCCGGCGCGGTGGCACGTGGCCTCGGTGTCCTCTCGCGTGCTGTCCAGCAAGGGGCGGCCGAGCCACCCGGCCCCCGCAGCAATGGCCGGGTGCTCGTTGCCGGCCTGTTGCTCGCCATTATCCGAGCGCTGGTGGGTGGCCGTCGTGATGGGGCGCAGCCCGGCCAGCGCACCCGTCCCGGAACCACGGGCCAGGCCCAGCAACAACCCTTCCGCGTCATCGGAGGCGGTGTGCGCCACCAACAGTGGCCGCCCCGCAGCCGCGGCCCCGAGCGCGCGGTAGCGGGCCTCGCGGGCGGCGGCCTCATCTGCACCCGGCCCGCCGGGGACATCGATGGTGAGGACCTGGGCCGGGATGCCGATCTCCTCACAGTTCTGCGCCGCGGTGGCGGCGACCTCGGCGGAACCTTCCTGCAGCTGGTGATCCACCACCAAGGCGCGGAAGCTCGCCCCCGGCAGGTCTTTCTTGGCGATCCCGGCGGCGGTATAGGCCAGCGCGAGGGAGTCCGCACCCCCGGAAACCCCCAGGTAGACCGGCCCCTCGGCCAACTGCGCGGCGTGCTCCGGATGCGTTGTGCGCAGCCCAGCGAGCCAGGCGCGGAAGTCCGCTGCGGTGCTCACGGTGTTCCTCCTCCCCAGGGCCTGGCCCCAGTCACCCTGCGTGGCCGTTGCCGAGAAAACTAGAGCCGATACACGGCGGCGGCCAGCCGGTCGAGGGCTTCGCGCCCGTCGCCGACGTCGGCGGGAGTATTGGACAGGAAAGCGAAACTCAACGGGCGGCCGGACTTGGTGACCACCGTGCCGGCCAGGGCATTGACCCCGTCGAGGAAGCCGGTTTTCGCGCGCACCCACCCGGCTGCGTCCTCGGCCCCGCTGCCCGCCAGGTAACGGTTGCGCAGCGCGCCCTCCGCACCGGCGACCGGCAGGTCCTGCTGCAGGGCGTGCAGCTTCTTGCTGCCCAGCGCGGAGTTCAGGTTGTGGGCGCTCAGGCGGTTGTCCTCGCTCATGCCGGAGGTGTCGTGCAGCACCGCACCTTCGGTGTCCACGCCGTTGTCCTTCAGCACCTTGAGCACGCCCTCGGTCGCGCCCTTGAAGGTGCCCGGCAGGTCCTGGCTGATCGCCACCTCACGGCCGACGGCCTCTGCGAGCATGTTGTCCGAGTGCAGCATCATGTCCCGCAGTCGGGTACTCAGTGGCGCGGAGAGCACCTGCCCCAACGCTTCCTCAGCGGTTGGATGGGCCGGCCCCACGGGATCATCGGAAACCTCGAGCTTCAGTTTCTTGGACTTGAGCTTCTCCCCCAGCCCCATGTCCTCGGCGAGCGCCTGGGCCACGTCCCGGGCTGGGGTGTTGCTGCGGGCGGAGTAATTTTCCGTGGGGATGATGCGGCCGGCGTCGATCATCACGGAGTCCAGGAAGGTCACGTTGCCCATCCCGATCTCCACCAGGTCCCAACTCTTGTGGAAGGTGGACTTCTCCCGCATGGAGTTATCCACCGTGATCTTGGTGATCTTCTTCAGCTCCTCGGCCGGCAACGCTCGGCGAACCTGATCCGCCAGATCGCTGATGGCCGGGGCATCCGTAAAGAAGCCGGAGCCAGGCTTGCGGGCGAGGGTGATATCCCCCTCGCCCACGAGGATCAACTCGCCCGGGCCGCCCTTGACCACGGAGGTCGCCAGCCGGTCTTGCGGGCCCTTCGCCAGCAGGGCCGCGGCGGTGGTGTACACCTTCGTCGAGGAGGCCGGCACCAGGTGCTTGCCCTCATTGTTGGCGTAGATCACCTCGCCGGTTTCCAGGTCGGTGATCTCCGCGGATAGGCGCCCCAGCTGCCGGTCCTTCGCCGCCTTCTTCACCTCGGTCAAGTCCACCGGGGTGGCAGGCGGGCTGGCCTCAACCATCACTGGTTCGTCAGGACGGGGAAGCGCTGCGGGGGCGACGTCGTAATGGGGACGCTGGGAAAGAACCACCGTGCCAGCGATGATGGCGGCGGCGACCGCGAGGAACGCCACCACCGCGAGGAGCCAGCGGCGGAAAGAGGACTTCTTCTCAGCTTCCAAAATCTAAATCCTGACAATGTGTGGGCGGCAGGGGCGGTGGTTAGTAGGTTCCACCTTATCCTGCGACTAGGATGGGGCCTGCATGTACGTCAGGCGCCACGAGGCGCTGTAAACAGACACCGATTTTAAGGATGGCGCGAGTTATGGCTCAGAGCATCGAAGTCACCATCGAGATCCCGAAGGGTTCCCGCAACAAGTACGAGATCGACGAGGAGACCGGCAAGGTTCACCTGGACCGCTACCTCTTCACCCCGATGGCGTACCCGGCTGACTACGGCTTCATCGACAACACCCTCGGCGAGGACGGCGACCCGCTGGACGCGCTGGTCATCCTGCCGGAGCCGCTGTTCCCAGGCGTGGTTGTCAAGGCCCGCCCGGTTGGTGTGTTCAAGATGACCGACGAGGCCGGTGGCGACGACAAGCTGCTCTGCGTGCTCGACGACCCGCGCTTCGACCAGTACCAGGACGTGGACGACATCTCCCAGTTCACGAAGGACGAGATCGAGCACTTCTTCGTGCACTACAAGGACCTCGAGCCGGGCAAGGAGGCCCGCGGCGAGGGCTGGGGCACCGCTGCTGACGCGGAGAAGATCCTGGCCGACGCCATCGAGCGCGCCAAGAAGTAGAAGGCTTTAGGCTTTTAGGCTTCTTGGGGCTCAGCGCCCGCTCCCCTGCTGTGGGGTGGGCGCTTTTGCATGTGTGGGCGGAAATGAAATTCTGTGGCGAGCTCGGGACATTTCACGAACGAGCCCCTGAACAACTGAGGCTTAAAATACATTAGTTTTCAACTCAGTGAACGGAGCGACCCAATTTGTCTACGTCGTGGAAGAACTTATCGCGCCATCAGGCTCACTGCATATGGGAAGCACTACCTGTGGCGAGAAGGGAAACCTACCTCAGGATCGCAGAGCAACATGGCGCTTGTGACACCCAAGCGATACTGCTGGCGATGCAGCTCTACGTCTGGAATGGCGATCTCGCAGCAGCGGTCGACCGCGCGACAGGAGAGGTAGAGGTCTATCTACGCAACTTCATTGACAAGAGCTTTTCTCAATGGAACGAGAGCTCAGTCGCTGGCACGCATGAATGGCTGACCCAGCCTGCCTCGCCATTAACAAAACTCGTGAACACCAGTAGAGGGTCTATTTTGAGCCTTGCCCACACCGATACAGTTCGCGGGAAGCCCACCCATCATGATTACGTAGCTGGCCTCTCATTTGGAACGTGGGTACACTTGCTCCCCCGACCACATGCGGGGTCAAAGAACGCCCACGTTCGACTCTGGAGAGAAGCCCTCGAGCCAAAGCTTGGCACATCGGATCGCGTCAATTTCCAACGTCAGGCGATGCGCATCAAGGATATGAGAAATCGCGCAACCCATAGGCGACCCCTAGTTAAAGACATCAAGAGCCTAAGCCAGGTACACCGCGACTCAGTCGAGATCTTGCGGGCCATCGACCATGACTTAGGCGAATGGTTCCGAATTCAAAAATGGATTCCGGTAGTCCTCAACGATTCCGGGTTAAACGACAAAATGTGTGTCCGGATTCGTCGATTTGTTTGGGTTGATCAGGGGTAATCCGGAAAGTATATGCTCCTAGAGCATATATCCGCCCCGGGGCGGCGAAATACCGGGTGTGACAGCAGCGTGTGGTAGGAGCTGGTGTTGGCATTGATCAATGCCGAAGAACAGACCACGCTGCCACTGCGGCGGCGAGATGAAACGCAACGGTAAGACCTCCGCCAACCGCACCCGGTGGCGGTGCAAAATCTGCGGCGCTTCCACCACCAAGCAGCGCCCCGATATCACCAACTCCGCAGCCTTCGCAGCATTTATCACCCACCTCACAACCGGTGCGAGCTTGGAAACCGCTGCCGCCGAAGCAGGGTGTCATCCGCGTACCCTGCAACGCCGGTTTGAACACTTCTGGCTAGTTGATGTCCCCGATCCCACGATCGGCCACGAAGGCCGGGTCTACGACCAGGTCTTTCTTGACGGCACCTACACCGCCGGCGGATGCTTGATTGTTGCCGCCACCTTGGATCACGTCATCGCTTGGCACTGGTGCACACGTGAGACCACCCGCGACTACCAAAGGCTCCTCGAACGTATCCCCGCGCCCCTGATCGCTGTCATCGACGGCGGCCAAGGCGCTGCCAGCGCAATCAAGACATGCTGGCCTGCAACGAAAGTGCAGCGCTGCCTCGTTCACGCCCAACGCGTGGTGCGTCGGCACACCACCTCACGCCCCCGCACCGATGCAGGACGAGCGATTTACCAGCTCGCGCTCAACCTCACGAAGATCACCGCTCTTGACGAGGCAGCCGAGTGGGGTGCACAACTGCACGAATACGGCACTATCTACCGCGACTGGATGAACCAGAAAACGTTCACAACCGACCCAGCGACACGGCAACGCACCTGGTCATGGACGCATGAACGCACCCGCAAGGCCTACAACAGCCTCAACCACCTATGGCGCAACCAGCTGTTATTTGTCTATCTCGACCCACCTGACGGTGTCCTCGATGTCAGCCGGATCAAATCCACCACCAACAGCCTGGAAGGCGGCATCAACGCCCAGTTGAAACTGCTTGCCCGCACCCACCGCGGCAGATCCGGTGAACACCAACGCCGGATGCTGGATTGGTGGCTGTACCTGCAAACGGAACTGCCTGACGACCCCGTTGAGATCGCCAGGCAGTCCAACTGGGGCCAGGACCAACTCGCCAAAGTATCCACCCTGACCCACAACGAGAACCAAGCCGACCACGAAACCGGACGACCAGCCCTCTACGACAACGCTATCGACACC
Organism: Corynebacterium urealyticum DSM 7109; assembly: GCF_000069945.1. Classification (NCBI taxonomy): domain Bacteria; kingdom Bacillati; phylum Actinomycetota; class Actinomycetes; order Mycobacteriales; family Corynebacteriaceae; genus Corynebacterium; species Corynebacterium urealyticum. The sequence goes on from NC_010545.1 coordinate 1,982,662, forward strand.
GACTACACACACTCAATCGGCATCCAAAAAGGCCACATCTAACCCCGCGACACGCCGGAGTCAGACACACATTTTGTCGTTTAACCCACGATTCCCCGTTAACGCAGATAGAAAGATAGCCCCCAGCTTCATGCTGGGGGCCAGAGCTTATTTGCCTTTTGGGGCTTGATGTCTCACAGCGTAGCACGCCGGGGCACAGAATGTCATCCGACATGACACTTTCCAGCCCCGACCCCGGAAACGTGAAGATACGCCTCACACTGGGTCACATCCCCGCCCCGCAGCCGTGGGGTAGCCGGGGTGTGGCTAGTAGCATGGCGGGCATGAGTGACTTTGAATCCATGAGAGCAGAAGACGTCCCAGAGGACGTCCAGTTGGTGGACGTCCGCGAGGCCAATGAGTTCGCGGAGTGGCACGCCAAGGGCGCCGAGAACCTCCCGCTGTCCGAGCTGCAGCTGCGCTACGGCGAGCTGGACCTGGACCAGGACCTGTACATCATCTGCCTGTCGGGTGGCCGCTCGGCGAAGGCCTGCCAGTGGCTGGAGCTCAACGGAATTGACGCGATCAACGTGTCCAATGGCTCCATCGGCTGGCGAGATGCCGGCCGCACGATCATCGTCAACGGCGAGGAGACCACGAACCCGGCCTAAGCGCTGGGACGGCGTACGCTCCCCCCATTACTCCCGCTGCGGGTGGCTTTCAGCCACCGGTGGCGGGAGTTTCGTTATCCAAAATTCACTTTAGATTTCCCGCCAAAAGCTTCTTTTACACTGCTGGCGAGGCTAACGTCGAAGGGACAAGGCCCTGATCGACAGAGCTAAAGGTTGTATCACCATGAAGAAACATGCATTCATCACAGTCCTCGCGGTGGTTGCCGTCGCCGCCTTCATCTACCTCCTTGCCGCACCACCAGCGGAGTTCACGGCGCTGGAGGGCAGCACCCAGCTCATCATCCTGATCGTCCTGTTCATGGTCGCGGAGTTCCCGATCACCATCCTGCTGATCGAAAAGTTCGTGCGAGGCAACCGCGAAGAAGCTGCGAAACAACAGCGCACCCCGAGCTCGGATCACCTCCCCCGCCCGACTCTCTAAGGCCCAGCCTTCGCCTGGGCAGCACGCCCCGGCGCGGGCGCACCCCTGAGCCCCCACGCGGCGCCCCGCGCGCCGCAACCCCTCACGGACGCACCGTCGCGCCGTCGCGCCGCGCTCCGCACAGTTTTGCAGAGTTTAAGGTCGCCAAACACCCGAAAACCGACCACAAACTCTGCAAAAGGCGCAATGAGGCCCTACCTTCACTACACTCTGAGCACCCGCACCTCCCTAACCACCGCCCTTCGTTGTCCCCACCCCGTCATGGAAGAACCCGTGGCGGGGTTTTCGCTGCCCCCCCCCCGCGCTAACGTGGATAGCGAACCTTAGCCGCTAACCCGCTGGAAAGAGCACCCATGACTGAATTTCTCGCCCTGCAACGCCCTATCGTTTTGGCGCCCATGGCCGGTGGCCCCTCCACCCCGGAGCTCGTCGCCGCCGTATCCAATGCCGGTGGTCTCGGCATGATGGCCGCGGGCTACCTCTCCCCCGATGCGTTCCGCGAGCGGATTGAGGCCATAGAGAAGCTCACCACCCAACCCTTCGGGGTCAATATCTTCTCCCCACCCTCCCACACGGGCCTCTCCGCCTCTGAGCTGCGTAGCTGGCAGCGTTATCGCGAACAGTTGGGCACCTACTCGGCTGTGCAGGCTTCTTTTCCGGACGCCCCTTACAACACCGATGATCACTATGAGGAGAAAGTGCAGATCGCGCTTTCCTCCGCCGCGAAGGTCGTGTCTTTTACCTTCGGCTACCCGACCCAGGAGATCGTGGATACCCTGCACGCCAAGCAGAAGCTGGTGGTGCTCAACGCCACAACCCCGGAGGAGATCGAGCATCTCGCAGCCACGGACTGCGACGCCATCGTGCTGCAAGGAAAGGAGGCCGGTGGTCACCGGGGCACGGTGCTCTCCACCCCGGAGGAGGGCTGCGCGTACTCGCTCGCCGAGCTGCTAGCACACGCGAAGGAGGCCACCGATAAGCTGGTGATCGCCGCCGGTGGCATCGCGAGCAGGCAGGACGTCGCGGAGGTGCTGGAGAACGGCGCGGTCGCCGCCCAGGCGGGCACCCGCTTCCTCCTGGCCACGGAGGCAGGGACGAAGAAGACGCACCAGCAAGCACTGCAGACGCTCAAGGGGCGCCCCACCGTGATCACCACGGCGTTCACGGGCAAGCCAGCGCGTGCGATCCGCAATAGTTTTACCGACCGCTTCCAGCCGCTGGCCCCAAGCCTGTACCCGGAGCTGCACTACCTGACCTCTGGTCTGCGCGGCGAGGCGGATAAGGCTGGCGATCGGGAGTACCTGAACCTGTGGGCCGGGGAGAACTACGGGCTCACGCGACCGGGGCCGGCCGCGGCGATCGTCGCGGAGCTGGCACCGTAGGACACACAAAAGGGGAGGGCCACCCTGGTTGGGTGGCCCTCCCCTTCGCCGTGAGCGCGAGCGTTGCGCTCTAGCGGTCCGACACCGCCCCGCGGATTCCGCGGAGTCGGCTGCGAGTTTTAGTCGCCGATCTGGTCGCGGCCGCGTTTGACCAGCAGCGGGTCCGGCTGGCCCACGACCTCGTGGTCCTTACCGGTGTACTCGAACTTGCTGAGCACGTAGCGCATCGCGTTGATGCGGGCGCGCTTCTTGTCATTGGACTTAATGGTGATCCACGGGGACTCGTTGGTATCCGTGTAGCGGAAGGTCTCCTCCTTCGCCCGGGTGTAATCATCCCAGCGGTCCAGGGAGGCCAGGTCCATTGGGGAGAGCTTCCACTGGCGGACCGGGTCCACCTGGCGGATCGCGAAGCGGGTGCGCTGCTCCTTCTGGGTCACGGAGAACCACAGCTTGGTCAGGGAGATACCGGAGCCCATGATCATGTTCTCGAGCATCGGGACTTCGCGCATGAACTCGGCGTGCTGCGCGTGGGTGCAGAATCCCATGACGCGCTCGACGCCCGAGCGGTTGTACCAGGAGCGGTCGAAGAACACGATCTCGCCCCCGGCCGGGAAGTGCTGGATGTAGCGCTGGAAGTACCAGCTGGTGGACTCGCGCTCGGTCGGCTTCTCCAGGGCGACGGTGCGGGCGCCACGGGGGTTGAGGTGCTCGTTGAATCGCTTGATGGAGCCACCCTTACCGGCGGCGTCGCGACCCTCGAAGAGGATGATGTGCTTTTGGCCGGTGTCCTTGGTCCAGTTCTGCCACTTCAGCAGCTCGATCTGGAGGGCGCGCTTGATGTGCTCGTACTCATCGCGGCTCATGCGCTCTTCGTAGGGGTAATCCTCACGCCAGGTGTCAACGCGCTGGCCGTCTGGGGTGATCAGTACCGGGTCGTCTTCATCGGAGTCATCCACCATGTACCCCTCGGTGGACGCGAGGTCGACGAAGTGCATGTCTTCTTCGTTGGTATTGCTCATGCTTTGCACCTGTTTTCGGCCTAGTGAGTGAGACTTCTACGCCTTCTATTCTACTGCTTAACAGGCGCGGGGGTGGGCCACACCTCCCCTTAATGGAGAGCAGAACGCCTTTCCTTTCTTTAGAAATCTCCTGAACAACTCGCGCTCATTGTTAAATTGATTTAACTCATTCGCAGCACCACCAGTGAGGCACACGAACAGCGTGGACAATCGTGATTTCATCATCGACTCTCTCGGAGCCGCTCGTATGGAGCCCTATCTGCGGGCGACAAATGGTCACAAAAAGCAGGCCTTAAATTTATACCGCTGGAGCGTTCGGCTTGCCGCTTCGGTTCAGGAGGTACTCGGCATCACTGAGGTGTTGCTCCGAAACGCAATCGACAGAGAACTGCAGGAGTGGAATAACGCTAATCTTCCCGGACCACAGAGTTGGCTTCTCGAAAAGCCCGCAGCACCGCTACGCGGCTTGATCAAAAACAACGTCCACAAGGCCACGGAGCGAGCGGAAGAGTCCAGAACGCAGCGGAAAGAAGGCCACCCTCGCCGGTCAGAGCCCCTGAGTCACGACGATGTGTTGGCGCACATCATGTTTAGCTTCTGGAGACAAGTACTGCCTAACCACGCCCCGGATGCCAACCGGGACGATCAAAGAAACAAAAACAAACTGCGGCTATGGGAGGAGGCCATCTCCAAGGCCTTCCCCCACGCCGAGGACCCCGACGGTAAGCAAACATTCTGGCGGGTCTCTCACCTCGTCGAACTACGCAACCGAGTTTCACACATGGACAGCCTTCTCCATGTTGATATTGAAGATGTCTTGGGAGACGCGTTCGACCTCGTAGAAAGTATCGACCCTCAGCTCCGCGAGTGGCTGACAAGTATCAGCACGGTCAAGGGGATCATCAAGCAGAGACCAAAATAGGGAAGGCCCACCGGCGTCTCATCCGGTGGACCTTCCCTGCCTCAAAGCTAGGGACTAAATCCCTGCCTTCCGTAAGTAGATTAAACCGAACTCTCTTGAACTGTCAACCGGGTTTACACACCCCGGCGCTACGAAGCATGAGGGCTGCGGACGGGATCTCTACAGCAGAAACCTTCGACCCCACGAAGGCTGCGGCGGAGTTGTAGGGAAAGCAAAACCCCGCCACCGGAACGGTGGCGGGGTTTAGTCGCTCTAGGCGAGGCTTAAATTAGAAGCCGAATGCCTGGAGGAAGTTCGGCAGCAGGCCGATCAGCTTGGACAGTGCGTCGATCCAGCCAGCGACGTTGGACATGGTCTCGAAGAAGAAGGTTGCGTTACCCATTATGGAAACTCCTAGAGTGTAGGTCCGCTCGCCCGCAGGCGAGTGGGGAAACTGTTTTTAGAGGGCCCCGCCGGGCGGGGCGGGGTACGCCACTAGTGCCCTAGCGGCAAGCGGAAACCAGCGCGGTTTCCGGGGAGACTACTTGTTCTCGGAGGAACCTGCTGGCTTGTCAGCCGGGGTGTAGCCCTCGCCGACCTTTGGGTCCTTACCGAAAGCCTTAGCCAGCTCGTTCAGGTTCTTCAGGTCGTTCTCCTTGCCGACCGGGCCGAAGTTGTCCTTGCCCTGGACGATGTTGAAGATCGGCTTCAGGAACTCCCAGATGTTCTTCCAGAAGGTGGAGAAGTCGTTCAGGAAGGTGGTGATCATGTCGACGTTCATATGAACTCCTCGATAAGTATGACAGCCCCGCCACTTTCACGGGACCTACATTGGATCAACGCTTAGTGCGTTACGGCTCTCGATTATGGCACAGGGAATATTTATGTCAAGAGAGGATAACGATTTCCTGCCAACATGTGAAAAGGATCACATTTATAACCTTCTGCGACTTTCCATGATCGAGCATCTCCACTGGTTAACCCGCAATTAACCTGAGAAACCCACCCAGGTAACACCCACTCTGAACAGATGAAAAGCATTCCTGATAGGCGCTCAGATTTATATTTTCTTACTTTCCTGAGAAACACCTGATCATCTACGCTCGATGGGCACATACCCCGGTGCAGCAACGCCACAGGGCGCCGTAACGCACCTCAGAACACCGCATGGGGCGGCTCAGCCGCTTAAGGCGAGACCCCTCCCCGACCTACCCCATCCGGCACCCCAGAACGCACAAAGGCCTCCCGCCAGGAATCACCAGGATTCCCAACGGGAGGCCTTTAATACCCCTCCCCCTCAAGCGGGGGCGCAAGGAGCCCACAACAAGAGCCCTAGGACTCAGCAGCGGAGCCCAGGGCCCTGCGGGGGCCTAGAAGCCGCCCATGCCGCCCATGGCGTCTGCGTCCGGCATAGCTGGAGCGTCTGGCTCCGGCTTATCCGCAACCACAGCCTCGGTGGTCAGGAACAGACCAGCGATGGAGGCAGCGTTCTGCAGTGCAGAGCGGGTCACCTTCACCGGGTCGGAGATGCCAGCAGCCAGCAGGTCCACGTACTCGCCGGTGGCGGCGTTCAGGCCCTCGCCGGCAGGCAGGTTGTTGACCTTATCCTCGACAACGCCCGGCTCCAGGCCAGCGTTGCGGGCGATCTGCTTCAGCGGGCCGGCCAGGGCAGCGCGCACGATCTGCACGCCGGTTGCCTCGTCGCCCTCCAGGCCCAGGTTGTCCTCCAGGACGTGCGCGGCCTGCACCAGTGCAGCGCCGCCGCCCGGGACGATACCCTCCTCGGCAGCCGCCTTCGCGTTACGCACGGCGTCCTCGATGCGGTGCTTGCGCTCCTTCAGCTCCACCTCGGTGGCGGCACCGACCTGCAGGACGGCCACGCCGCCGGAGAGCTTCGCCAGGCGCTCCTGCAGCTTCTCGCGGTCGTAGTCGGAGTCGGCGTTCTCGATCTCCTGGCGGATCTGCTTGATGCGACCCTCCAGCTGTTCCTTGGAACCAGCGCCATCGACGATGGTGGTGTCGTCCTTGGTGACAACGACCTTGCGGGCGGTACCCAGCAGCGGCAGGTCGGCGGTCTCCAGGTTCAGGCCGACCTCCTCGGCGATAACCTGGCCGCCAGTCAGGATCGCGATGTCCTGCAGCTGAGCCTTGCGGCGGTCACCGAAGCCCGGAGCCTTAACAGCAACGGACTTGAAGGTGCCGCGGATCTTATTCACAACGAGGGTGGACAGCGCCTCGCCCTCGATGTCCTCAGCCACGATCAGCAGCGGCTTGCCGGACTGCATGACCTTCTCCAGCAGCGGCAGCAGATCCTTGACGTTGGAGATCTTGGAGCTCACCAGCAGGATGTACGGATCCTCCAGGACAGCCTCGCCACGCTCGATGTCGGTGGCGAAGTAGCCGGAGATGTAACCCTTATCGAAGCGCATGCCCTCCGTGACGGAGAGGTTCACGCCGAAAGCGTTGGACTCCTCGACGGTGATCACGCCGTCCTTGTTCAGCTCACCATCGCCGACCTTGTACATAGCCTCGGCGATCAGCTTGCCGATCTCCTCGTCCGCAGCGGAGATGCCAGCGGTGGAGGCGATCTGCTCCTGGGTCTCGATCTCCTTGGCGTTGGCCAGCAGATGCTCGGTCACCTTCGCGACACCAGCCTGGATGCCGCGCTTGATGCCCATCGGGTTGGAGCCGGCAGCCACGTTGCGCAGGCCCTCGCGGACCAGGGACTGAGCCAGAACGGTAGCGGTGGTCGTGCCGTCACCGGCGACGTCGTCGGTCTTCTTCGCGACCTCCTTGACCAGTTCCGCACCGATCTTCTCGTACGGATCCTCCAGCTCGATCTCGCGAGCGATGGTCACACCGTCGTTGGTGATCGTCGGTGCGCCCCACTTGCGCTCGAGGACTACGTTGCGACCCTTCGGCCCCAGGGTGACCTTGACGGCATCAGCCAGGGTGTTCAGGCCGGTCTCAAGACCGCGGCGGGCCTCTTCATCGAATGCAATCATCTTCGCCATTAGGCTTCAGATCCTCCGTTAGAGTTGGTGCGACACATGCGGGTCGAATCCAGCGCCCGCGACGGCACGGACGGGCAAGTGCCGCTCCACCCGTCCTCACTGAACTCGATCGTTCTTTTATCTGGCACTCAACCAGTGCAAGTGCTAACACCGTTTTTAGCACTCGCACCCCTTGAGTGCAAGGCTCGCAACTTTCGGAAAAGCGTTACCCTGGATCCCATGACAAATAACGCAATCCCTACCCCGAACGAGGCCCGCGCAGCCCTCGAGGCACAACTGCCCTTTATTAAGGATGCGCTGACCGAACTCATCGCTTTCCAGTCCATCCACTCCGTGCCTGAGCTCGACGAGCACAACGACGGCGCCGCCGACTGGGTCGTCCGCCAGTTCCGGGAGGTCGGGGTTCCCGTCGAGGCCTACCCCACCTCCGACGGATCAAAGTCCGTCATCGGCCTTCGGGAGCCGGAGGACGGCTACCCCACCGTCCTGCTGTACAGCCACTTCGACGTCCAGCCCGCTGGCAACGTCGACGCTTGGACCTCCGACCCGTGGACGCTGACCGAGCGCGACGGCCGCTGGTACGGCCGCGGCACCGCGGACTGCAAGGGCTCCGTGAGCATGCACCTGGGCACCCTGCGCGCCCTCAACGAGCTCGCTGAGCAGTACCCGGTTCTGAAGAAGGTCGGAATCCGGGTCGTCGTGGAGGGCTCCGAGGAGCGCGGCGGTTATGGCCTGGAGAACCTGCTGGCCGAGCGCCCAGAGCTCTTCGCCGCGGACGTCTTCCTCATCGCGGATTCCGGCAATGATTCCGTGGGCGTGCCGAGCCTGTGCACCGCCCTGCGCGGCTCCGCGGCGGTCACCGTCCGCCTGCAGACCCTCGAGCAGCCGCTACACTCCGGCCAGTTCGGCGGTGCTGCCCCGGACGCGACCGTGGAGCTGATCAAACTGCTCAGCACCCTGCACGACGAGAAGGGCCTGGTCGCCGTCGAGGGCCTGGCACCGAGCACCACCTGGGAGGGCGTGGGCCCGGACGAGGCCACCTTCCGCCGCGACGCCGGCGTGCTGGACGGCGTGGACGTCTACGGCGCGGACCAGGGCCTGAAGCCCAATGACCTCACCGTCGCCCGCCCGGCGATCACGGTCACCGCCATCGACGCACTGCCGGTCAAGGACGCGGTCAACGCGGTGCCGGCCGAGTCCGCGGCCGTAGTGAGCCTGCGCGTGCCACCGGGAATGGAGCCGAAGGAGTGCCAGGACCTGCTGGTCGCCCACCTGGAAAAGCACGCCCCGAACGCGAAGATGAGCATCGAGCGCGAGTCCCTGGCCGAGCCCTTCAGCGCTGACCTGACCGGCCCGGCCCTGCAGCGCCTGGCTGGCGCACTGGGTGACTCCTACGCCGCGGCTTCCGGCAAGGAGCACATGGACATCGCGGAGGTCGCCTCCGGCGGTTCCATCCCGCTGACCAATAAGTTGCTCTCCGCCCACCCGGGCGCGGAGCTGGCGCTCTACGGCCTGGCCGAGCCGCAGGCCCGCATCCACTCCGCGGATGAGTCCGTGGACCCGACTGAGATCCACTCCGTCGGTGCGGCACAGCTGCTCTTCCTCGCCCGCACGGCAGCTGAGGTGAACTAGCGCAATGGCGGAATCGGTAGCAGGCGGGGCGAAGAAGGCGCCCGCGAACGCGGGTGGTGCAGGAAAGATGGGCGGCGCTGAAAAGAAGGAAAGTACCGGACAGGCGGGCGCGGCACAGCGCTCCCCCGCGCCCGGTGACTTCTGGACCGTCCAGACCACCACCGGCGCGGTGAAGGGGCACGCGGAAACCGGTACTGCCGCATTCCGCGGCATCCCCTACGCCCAGCCACCCATCGGGTCCCGCCGCTTCCGCCGCGCCGAGCCCATCGAACCCTGGGAGGGAACCTTCGAGGCCCGCGCGGACGGCGAGTACTGCTACCAGTTCCGCAACAAGGCCACCGGTTGGATCGGTTCCGAGGACTGCCTGTGGCTGAGCGTCGTCGTGCCGCGCGGTACGGCACGGGGCAACAACACGACGAACGCGGACAGCGCCACGGACGTGGACACTGCTACGGACGCGGAACCTGCCACAGGCGCGGACAACGCACCAGCCCCTATTAATAAGGAGCACGCGATCGACGCCACGGCGCGCCGACCCATCGCGGTTCACCTCCATGGTGGCAGCAACGTCCACGGGTCTGCGGCCGATCCGCAGCGCTCCGGCGAGCACTTCGCGCAGGCCACCGACTCCATCTACGTGGGCGTGAACTACCGGCTCGGCATGTTCGGCCAGCTTTTCTTCGGTGAAGGCTTCGACGACGAGCGCATCGACACCAACGCCGGGCTCTCCGACATCATCGAGGCCCTGAAATGGATCCAGGCCAACGCCCGCGCCTTCGGCGGGGACCCGGAGCGCATCACGATCTTCGGCGAGTCCTCGGGCGGGGCGATGGTCACCGCGCTGATGACCAGCCCGGCCCTGGAGGGCGTGATCGCCGGCGCGATCGCCCAGTCGCCCGCAGGTGCAATGGTGCACACGCCGGAGAATGCGAAGTACTGGCGCGAGCAGGCAGTGGTGGAGCTCGCCCGGATCCGCGGGCTCGTCGATAAGGAAAAAGCTAAGGCTGAGGCTAAGAGCAAGGACACAGACAAGCACAAGGACGCCGGCACTGGCGCCGAACCCGCCACCGCGACCGGCGGCCTCAGCGTCGATGACCTCTTCGACGCCACCGCCACCGAGCTGGGCGAGATCACCGAGGCCCTCGTGGCCCATAACCTCCGCTACGCACCGGGGGTCTCCGGGCCCTTCGCCCCCATCGTGGATGGCGACCTGCTGCCCAAGCATCCGCTGGCCAAGGGTGCGCAGCGCGACCTGCCCCTGCTAGTGGGTTATAACCGCGACGAGTACCGCCTCATGCGCTGGGAGCCGCTGCGCACCAAGCACCAGTGGTCGCGCACCGTCGCGCTCGCCGGGCACGTGAGCACGGATGTCGACGAACTCCTCCAGCACTACAAGGGTGTTCAGCGCCGCTCCGCCGTGGGTGAGTTCACCGGGCACGCGATCTTCGTGGCCCCGGCCTATCTGCTGGCCGAGCAGCACCCCACGGGCAAGGTGTGGTTCTACCGGCTGGACATGACCACCCCTTCCCTGGAGCTCAGCGGCATGGGTGCGACCCACGCCCTCGACCTGCCGCTGCTGTTCCGCCGGGTGGATACCAGCCGCGGCAAGCTCGCCCTCGCGCTCGGCGGGGCGAAGCAGATGAACCGCACCAGCGAGGCCATGCTGCGCCGCTGGCGGGCGTTCCTCCACGACCTCGACCCGGGCTTCGAGCGCTACCGGGGTGATGCGGATGCAGAAGGCGCCACTGCGCCGGGTACCGCAGGCGCCGCTGCACAGAGCAGCACTGTGTCGAACTCCGCGGAGGGGGCTGACCCAGCCCGCCACATCCAGGTCTTTGACGGCAAGCGCTTCGAGAGCGGCGAGGAAAACCAGATCCTGGAACCCTCCCCGCGATGGAAGGCCTGGGAGAAGCTGCATATCCCGCAGGTCTGAGCGCCAGGCGTGAGGCTGGTGACGTCCTCAATATAAGGACAGGCGAGAAACAGGGACGCGGTCCGTGGGAAAACACCCCGGGTCGCGTCTCGCATTATGAGATAGCATATCCCACCTATTGCACCCCCATTTGGGCCTAAAAGCTGTTGAACAACTCGCGGGGGTGAAAGGAAAGGGATATATTCATGCCCATGATCACAATTCTTCTTAAGCGAGTACCCAACCCGGGTGGAGGCGCGGACTGACCCCTCCACCACCGGGGTAACAAGCGCACACGCTTAAGAGTCGGTCCACGAACCGAACAACCGGCGCACAGGCACAACCGCCAAGCGCCACCAGGACCGACCACAACGAGGAAGAGTGACCATGAGCACCACACTGATTCGCTTCGCGAAGCCGGAGACCAGCCGCCGAGAGCACAAGAGCTACACCACCACCCCGGCGCTGCGCTCCAACTCCATCACCTTCAACGCGCAAACCCAGACGCGCATCCAGAAGCGCCGCCAGCGCACCCGCACCTTCGCCGAGGACCCATTCCGCTCCCGCTTCGGGCAGCGACTGCCCAAGGCGATGCGCGGCGAGGCTCGCGGCATGGACTGGAAGACCTTCCGGCGCTCCTACTCCCCCAACGACATCCAGGTGGAGCAGCTGCGCTCCCAGCGGAAGTCCGCGGGCAAGCGCCAGTACGAGATCAGCATCCGCGGCCTGCGCGCCGACCAGCAGGGCACCCGGGTGTCCATCACCGCGATGGGCGCATCCTCCGCGATGTCCGAGATCCTGGCTGATCACGACCTGGCCGTGGAGATCCTGAAGTTCCACCAGTACGAGATCTTCGAAGCCACCGCGACCTTCATCTTCGCCACCCATAACGGGAAGCGGACCTGGGCCGTGGGCTTCGGTGCGGACCGCGATACCTCGATCGCCAACGCGCTGTGCTCTGCCGCAGCGCTGCTGCACCGCCGCTAAAGCAAGAGCTCTATAACAAGGCCACGCGACGGCCTCAAAAATCCAAAAACCCAGCGCCTCACCAGTGCTTTCAGCGCCCGCGGTTGCCACTCCTCAATGGCAGCCGCGGGCGCTGTGCTGTGCAAATGCCGGATGCGGGGTGTGCGTGTGGGCGCGTGGGCGCGTGGGCGCGTGGAAGGCAGCGTCCGGGGAGCGGAGCAAGCGCCCGGCGCCCGGCGGCACCCCGGTGGCAGCTCCCGGCTAGTCCCGGGCGGTCTCCCGCAGCGTGCGCGCCGTCAGCTCCACCGCCGCGCGCCACGCCCTCGGCTGGGTGAAGCCCTCCTCGGCCCCCGCATCCCCTCGGGTGCGCACCCCCGGCTCCAGTGCGGCACCGGCCGCGCGGGCTGCCGCGCGCTGGCGGGCATAATCCCCGCCCGTCTCGATCAGGCGCAGCACATCCTGCAGCTCAGCCTTGCAGCCCAGCTCCTCAGCCAGCGGGGAGAGCTCCTCCACCCACCGGCGCAGCTCGTCGGTGACCATCCGCTCCGTGGTCTCCCGATCGGTGATGATCAGCGCTTTCAGACCATAGCGGGCAGCGCGCCACTTATTCTCCGCCACGTGCCACTGCTGCAGGCTCGGCAGCTCCTCGCCTGCGTCGTACATCCGCTCGAAGTACACGACCAGGCAGTGCAGGTACGCGCTGATCGCCGCGACCTCCCAGATCGCCATCGTGGAATCCGCAAAGCGAACCTCGATGGTGCCGTACTTGGACGGGCGGACGTCGAAATGCATGGAACCGGTGTGGTTAATCACGCCGGAACGGTCCTGATCGCGGTTGAACTCCTCCCACTCGTCCCAGGAGGCGAATTGATAAGGAATGCCCGCGGTCGGCAGCTGCTGATAGAGCAGGGTGCGGTTCGAGGCATAGCCGGTGTCCAGGCCCTCCCACGCCGGGGAGGAGGCCGACATCGCCAGCACGTGCGGGTAGTGCGTCATCACAGCGTTGATGATCGGCCAGACCTTCTCCTTGGAGCCCACACCCACGTGCACGTGGATGCCCCAGATGATCATCTGCCGACCCCAGTACTGGGTGCGCTCGATGATCTCCTGATAGCTCTTCTTGTCGCTCATCTCCTGGTCACCCCAGTTGGTGAACGGGTGCGTGCCCGCGGAGAACAACAGCACGCCGATGCGATCGGCGCAGTCCAGCAGCTGCAGCAGCTGCTCGCGCAGGTCCTCCACGGCAGCGGGGATGTTCCCGTGAACGGTGGTGACCATCTCCACGGTATTGGCCATAAACTCGCGGGTCACACGGTGGCCCGGGTAGACCTCATCCATGAGGTCGAGCAGCTCGCCAGCCCGGGGGACCAGGTCCAGAGTCTCCGGGTCGATGAGGGCGACCTCCCACTCGAGTCCAACGGTGGGTTCAGATCCGGGAAAGTCCATCGGCCCAATCATCCCTTCGCTCGGTACAGCACGGCTGTCATATTCGGCGGTGCTGCGTGGCGCGGCTATCGCTTAAAGCCAGGGCGCGGAACCCCGGCGCGTTCTATCCCCCTATCCTTGCAGATCGCCTAGCGAGACATGTCATTCACCGTGACAACAATCACTGCGCCCGGCGCCGGACCGTCAAGCAGCTGGACGTCGCGGAGGGAATCGTCGATCTCACGGTTGCGCTCACGGGCCTCGAGGCCGTGATCCTTGGCGATCTGCTCGGCCGCGGCCTTCGCCTTCGCGTCGCCGGCCGGGTACAGCACGACGGACTCGCGGAAGACATACGCGGAACCCGGCAGGTTACCGATCGTCTTCGCATCCCACTTCTCGCCACGCAGGCCGTCGGCGGTGCGCCCGGCCAGGCCCTCGATCGGGGAGTTATTCAGGACGGTGACGTGGGTAGCCTCGCGGTCCTTGTCGCTCAGCGCTCCCTGGTTCTCGGCGTTCTCGGCTTCCTCGGCGGCCTTCTTCTCGGCCTCCGCCTTCTTTGCTTCCTCAGCCTTTGCATCATTGGCGGCCTTGTCGCGGGCAGCCTGACGCTCGGCGTTTTCCTTTTCCTTGGCCAGGCGCGCCTGCTCGGCAGGGCTCAGGTTGCTGGTGTCCTCATCCCCCTGGCCGGCCTGGACGGTGCCGTCCTTGGAATCGCCGCCGTTGACGAAGCTGACCGCGCCCCAAGCGATCAGTGCGATCGCGACGGCGATGAGCACCATGGCCAGGCCGCGCAGCGGCAGACCCTGGCCGGAGCGGGCCTCCGCACCAACCTGGCCACCGGGCTCGCCAGCGGCGGCACCGGCGCCAGCCCCATCTGCCGTTGCACCCGCGGCCCCAGCACCAGCGCCAGCTGCTCCGACACCGGCCGCACCAGCTACCGCGGCCCCGCCGATGCGGCGGCGCCCCGCCTCGTGGTGGCGCTGGGCCGCAGCGGCGGACTCGTCCTCGTCGTCCTCATACTCTGCGTATTCATCGCCATACTCGTCGTACTCGGCGTAGTCCCCGTGCTCGGCGTAATCGTCGCCGTAATCCTCGTACTCGGCATAGCCATCGTCGTAGCTTTCGTAGCCGTCCGCGTCATAGCCGTCGGCGTCGTAGTCGGAGTATTCCGCGTCCTCGAACTCGGCGTCGACCGGGTCCTCATGGGCGCCGTGCTGCGGCTCCAGGTTGAGGGGGCGGTCGTCGTCGAAGTTCTCGTCGAGGGAATGGCGTGGTCGATTCGAATCAGTCACAACACAAATCTTAACTACAGTCACACCCGCCACGGGAACGGCGCGCCGAGAAACCCGCGCTATTCCGGGGTACTCACTCCTCCCGGCGGCGCAGCAGAGTGCGCACCAACACCGGATCGAAGTCCAGGGCCTCCGGCTTCTCAATCAACCGATTCAGCTGCTGGAAATAGCGCACCGGCTTCACCCCGAAGCGATCCTGGATCGCCTCCCCCTTCGCCCCCGGGTGCCGCCACCATTGCCGCTCGAACTCCAGCATGGCGCGCTCCCGCTCACTCAGAGCAGAGTTTTCGGGATTCACGGAGGCTGGCATGCTCATAAAGCTAGTGCACTTCGGCCCTTGAACGCCACGCACCCTAAAATGGTCGCCATGACTGTTCTGCCCATCGTCATCGCTGGCGATCCCGTCCTGCACAACCCCACCAACAAGGTCGGGGAACCAGACCTCGACGCCAACGGCGTCCCCACCGAGGAATTCAAGAAGTTCATCGCGGACATGCACGAAACCATGGACCGCGCCCACGGCGTTGGCCTGGCAGGCAACCAGGTGGGGGTCGCCAAGCGGCTCTTCGTCTACCACTGCCCGGACATCGACGGCCCCAACGGCGAGCAGCGCACCGAGGAAGAAATCGCTGCCCAGGGTGGCCCGATGCGCCGCGGCACCGTCATCAACCCGGTGCTGGAAACCAGCGAGATCCCGGAAACCATGCCCGATGAGTACGAGGACGAGGAAGGCTGCCTCTCCGTCCCCGGCTACTCCTTCCCCACCGGCCGCGCCGATTGGGCGCGCGTGACCGGCATCGACGAAAACGGCGAGCCCGTGACCGTCGAAGGCTACGGCTTCTTCGCCCGCTGCCTGCAGCACGAGGTCGGCCACCTGGACGGATTCCTCTACACCGACACCCTCATCGGCCGGAACAAGCGCGCCGCGAAGAAGGCCTTCAAGGCCGAGGGTTGGAACGTCGAAGGCAACCGGACCTGGCTGCCGGGGGTCGATAAGGATCCCTTCGGTCACGACGACGCCGGTTCGGCCGAAGCTTAAGGATTAGCTAGCCACCCCATGAAGGATCACTCCGCACAACAGCCAGGGACTGCCGCCGCAGCTGACAACGCGACCACGCCCCACGAGGTGGATACCGACCTCGTCGCCGCGGCCGCCGGCGCCCGGCGCGTCCCCGGCCTGGACTTCCCGCTCTCCCGCCGCACCGACCCGGTATCGGTACGCCCGGGCGTGCGGGTCGTGGTGCGCCGGGTGACGGGCCGACTCGCCGAGTCTGGCCGGCCGGAGGTCAGCGACGTCATTGGCACGCTGCTCAGCGTGGATCCGCTGGTCGTCCGCCCCGCACCCCGGAAGCGGGAGCCCAACACTGCAGCGCAGGAACCGGTGGAGATCGCGGCGGGCAGCGTCGTCGTCCTGAAAACCTTGAGCACCAAGCCGGTGCGCAACAGCGACATCCGGGCGGTGGAGGAAGCCATCGCCCACGCCTTCCCCGGCATCGAGAACACCTGGGTGGAGGGCTGGCTGTGCCGCGCGGGCGACGGAATCACCGAACGCTCCAACACCGCCGTGCCACTTGGCCCCAATGCAGCGCTGCAACCGGTGCCGGTGGAGGGAATCAAGGCCTTCTACGCCAAGCACGAGCTGCCCGCTGCCCTCATGGTGCCGGACCGCATCGGGCGGACCGCAGAGAACCTGGAGGGCACGCGCGGGCCGGAGATTATCGTCATGACCCGGGAGTTGGAAGATCTCGATGAGGCTCCGGCGCTCAGCGGTGACGCGGGCCTGGTGCACCCCAACTTCGCGGGCCAGACCCTGGAGATCGAGGTGCTGGACCAGCCCACCGAGGAGTGGCTCTCCCGCTACCACTTCCGCGGCCAACCGCTGCCCGAACATGCCCTGGAGCTGCTGCGCAAGCGCATCGACGGCACACTGGGCTTCGCGCAGGTCCGCATCGGCGGGACCCTGGCCGCGATCACCCGCGCGACAATCACCACCACCGAGGCCGGGCGCTCCTTCCTGGGCTACTCCGCGGTGGAAGTCCTGCCAGAGTTCCGACGCCACGGCCTGGCCACCTACCTGGGGCGAGTGCTGCTGCACTGGGGCGCGGGGCACGGCGCCGCAGAGGCCTACCTGGAGGTCATCGAGACCAATACCGCGGGCCGGGGGCTGTACCACGAGCTGGGCTTCTCCGAGCACCACCGGCACCGCAGCCTGCAGCTGGACTAACCCCGGGCGCGGGGCGGGCAGCCGCCGCACAACAAAGAGGGCGAAGAGGCTGCCCCACCGTGCAGGGGCTGTCCGCAGGCTTCAGTAGGCTGTCATCTATGCGTATCGCCACGTGGAACATCAACTCCGTCCGCACCCGCGAAGACCGGGTCCGAGCCTTCCTGGAACGCTCCGACGTGGACGTCCTGTGCCTGCAAGAAACCAAGTGCACGGACAAGCAGTTCCCGGACTTCAGCGACACCGGCTACGAGCAGGCCCACCACGGCCTGCACTCCTTCAACGGGGTCGCCATCCTCTCCCGGGTGGGCCTGGAGGACGTGCAGACCGAATTCGGCCAGCCCGGCTTCGATAAGGACCTCAACGCTGTACAGCACCAGGAGGCCCGCGCCATCGGTGCGCTCTGCAACGGTGTGAGGGTGTGGAGCCTCTACGTGCCCAACGGCCGGGAAATCCGCGACCCGCACTACAGCTACAAGCTGGCCTGGCTGGACGCGTTGGCGTCCTACGCGAAAACCACCGGGGAGGACGGCACCGCGGAGAAGCTGGTGCTGACCGGCGACTTCAACATCGCACCCCGTGACGAGGACGTCTGGGACCGCAGCTGGTTCGAGGGCAAAACCCACGTCACCCCGAACGAGCGCAAGCGGCTGACCGCGCTGGAGGATGCTGGCCTGACCCAGGCCACGGAGCTCATCGCCGACCAGTACACCTACTGGGACTACCAGGCCATGCGCTTCCAGAAGAACGAAGGCATCCGCATCGACCTGCAGTATGCCCGCGGGCTTTCACCCGAGGCCGGGCGCGTGGACCGAGACGAGCGCAAAGGCAAGGGCGCGTCCGACCACGCACCCGTCATCATCGACTACACCGTCTAAACAGCCAAGAGGAACAAGCAGATGTGGTGGCTAGAGCCAGTCCAAATGGCGGTGGGAGTAGTGGACCAGCTGAAGTGGTACCACTTCCTCATCGTCGGGTTGGACTACGTCCTGAAGTTCGTGGCCCTGGGGTGGGTGCCGCAGAAGCGCCGCCCCTCCTCGGCCATGGCCTGGCTGCTGGCTATTTTCCTCATCCCCTTCGTCGGCATTCTGCTGTTCGTCATGATCGGCTCGCCCGTGGTCAACCGGCGCCGCCACAAGATCCAGGTGCAGGCCAACGAGCTGATCCGCGACATGTCCAGCGGGGAGCCGGATGTCCCCAAAGGCCTGGACGTCACCGACGAGCAGCTCTCCATGGTGCAGCTCAACCGCGAGCTCACCGCGATGCCCGCGGTGGGCGGCACCATGCAGAAGATGTACTCCGACTACGCGGAATCCATCCGCGCAATCGCCAACGCCATCGACGACGCCCAGCACTACGTCAACGTCGAGATCTACATCATGGCCTGGGACGAAACCACCGACCCCTTCTTCCAGGCACTGGCCCGAGCCGCCGACCGGGGCGTGGCAGTGCGCCTCATGTATGACCACGTGGGTTCCATGAAATACCCGGAATCGCACCTACTCGGCCGCAAGCTCGACCGGCTGGGCATCGAGTGGTACGCCATGCTGCCGCTGAAGCCCTGGCGCTGGAAGTTCCGCAGGCCTGACCTGCGCAATCACCGCAAGCTCGTCATCATCGATGGGGAGCGCGCCTTCATGGGCTCGCAGAATATGATCGACGCCAGCTACCTCAACTCCGGCAACCTCAAACTCGGCCGGCAGTGGGTGGACATCATGGGCGAATTCACCGGGCCGATCGTGTCGATCATCAACTCTGTCTTCGCCGTCGACTGGTACACCGAATCCGGGGAGACGCTGAACCTCATCGACCCTTCTGTCCACGCGGAACGTCTCGCCACCGCCCAGAAGGACACCGGCGCCGAGCTCATGCAGCTCGTCCCTTCCGGGCCCGGATTCACCACCGAGCCGAACCTGCGGCTGTTCGTCTCCATGGCGCATCACGCCAAGGAGAGCCTGCAGATCGTCAGCCCCTACTTCATTCCCGACGAGTCCCTCCTCGAGGCCGTCACCACCGCGGCCTACCGCGGAGTGAAGGTGTCGCTGTACGTCTCCGAGGAATCCGACCAGATGATGGTCGGGCACGCCCAGGCCTCCTACTACCAGGAACTCATGGAATCCGGCGTGGAGATCTACCAGTACCCCGCCCCAGCCGTGCTGCACACCAAGTGTGCCATCGCCGACGGCGAAGTGGCCGTCATGGGCAGCTCCAACATGGATATGCGCTCCTTCGGGCTGAACTACGAGATCACCCTCATGACCTTTGAGGGCGCGGTCATGGACAGCCTCCAGGAGATCATCGACGCCTACCGCGAAGCCTCCCTCCACCTCGATTTGAAGGAGTGGAAGAACCGCCCGTGGTACAAGCAGTACCTCGATAATGTCTTCCGTCTGACCAGCGCGCTGCAGTAGGCCAGCCCAGGGCAATTACTTTTCTCCCGCAAAATGCCACGGAAAGGCCTCACCTGTGCCTACACTGACTAGCTACATAAAGAAAAGTTTCGGCCCGCCGAACTGCCCCTGACGCACGCAGCTATCCACGGACCAAGAGCGAGGAACAGTAATGAGCAGCACAGCGACCTCTCCCCAGCGCCCCAAGCCCAACGTCAGCGGGCACAAGGCAAAGGAAGTCCTCCCGGACGTCGACGTCGCCGAAATCGCGTCCAGCGTCTTCGACTTCCTCTCCGCCACGCGCCGCCTCATGAGCCGCCCGAGCGCCGATATGAACATCTCCCAGTCCGAGATCGAGGTGCTGCAGTTCATCTCCCAGCACCCGGGCTGCGGTGTCTCCGAGATCGCCCGGCTGCGCTTCCTCCGCGCCTCCAACGTCTCCGCGACCGTCCGTCGCCTCATCAACGACGGCCTCGTGGACCGGCAGGCCAATGACTACGACCGCCGCGCCCAGGACCTCTACCTCACCGACAAGGGGGTGGACGTCATGAACGCCATCACCGACCAGTGGGCCATCTTCATCGCCCAGGCCACCTCCCGGATGGAGCGATCCGATGTCCGCAAGCTGCGCGACGGTGTGCCCGCCCTGCGCGGACTCTCGGACGCCGCGGAGACGATCATCGATAACCTCCAGCGGGAGCGCGAACGAGTGATCTAGCCGGGGCGACCGAAGGAACACCCCGGTCGCGGCCCTAGTGGCGGTAGCGCTACTGGGCGTGCGGGGCGAACTTCGCGGCCAGCAACGTGCCCGCGATAGCCACCGCCACCGAAGCCACCATGCACAGCCCCAGGGCCAGCATCCGATCGGAGCCCAGGCCCACCAGCGGGCTCATCACCCCGGCCACCACGAACTGCCCCGCCCCCAGGACCGCCGAGCCAGCGCCAGCGCGATCCGCCGCCAAACCCTGGGCCAGCGCGGTGGAATTGGACATGTTCAACCCCACCCCGAAGGTGGCCACGAAAACCGCAGCCGCCAGGGCGTACATCGCGGCGTCGACGTCCCTGGGAAGGACGAGGGCACATAACAACACCGCCACCGCCCCAGCAGCGATCACGCAGACCGCCACGCGCTGGAGCCGCCGCGCGCCGATGCGGCCCACCAGGCGGATATTCAAAGAATTCGCGCTCAAAAGTGCGACAGCGTTGAGGGCAAACATCACGGAGAAGCCCACCGAGCTCAAGCCGAAGACCTCCTGATAGACAAAGGAGGAACCGGAGATGAAGGCAAACATCGTGCCGAAACCGAAGGCGAAAGCCATCGCATAACCCACGAACGCCGGGCGGCGGAAAAGCCCCAGCATGTTCCGGTACATCCGCACCGGCCCACCACCATGGCGGCGCTCCACCGGCAGCGTTTCCGGCTGGCGCGAGGCCACGAGGATCTGGGTCAACGCGATCAGCGCCAGCGTGAAGAAGATCGCCCGCCAACCTGCAGCCTGGTTGATGACCCCGCCCAGCAGCGGCGCAAGGATCGGGGCCACACCGATGATGAGCATCATGACCGACAGCGCCTGGGCGGCGGCCGAGCCGCGCAGTTTATCGGCGATCATCGCGCGGGTGAGCACCACGCCGGTGCCGCCAGCAACACCCTGGAAGAAGCGAGCAGCGATCAACACTGCGGCTGTGGGAGCGATCGCGCACACGACGGAGGCAATCAGCCCCAGCACCATCCCGAAACACAACAGCCCCCGGCGGCCCCGGCCGTCCGAGAGCGGCCCAATCAGCAGCTGTCCCATGGCCATGCCCACCATGTAGGCGGTGATGGAGAGCTGAACCACGGCGGGGCTCGCCCCCAGGTCCCGACCGATCAGCGGTAGGGCGGGCAGGTACATATCCGTCCCCAGCGGCCCGCCCGCAGACAGCAGCGCGAAGCCCGCCAAGGTCAGTACACCGAACTGCTGCTTCTTCGAATCCATTGTTGTTTTTCACTCCACAAAGCCCAGCGCCGCGGTGCCTGTGAGCACCGCGGCGCTGGGCGTAACAAGAACTAGCGGGGACTTTTAAGCGTCGCGCTTCTTCAGGGCGATCAGGCCAGCGATGAAGAAGACCACACAGAATGCTGCGAAGTAGAGGATGGACCCAACCTGCCCCCACGGGGCGTCCGGGGTGTCCATCATCATCGTTGCCATGTCGATGTTGTTGAAGGGCATGTACGGCGGCAGCCAGTCGCGAATCTTCGGGACCAGCGGCACGACCGCGCTCTCGACAACGAGCTTCCACAGCAGCAGGGCCGCGATGCTGGCCGCAGTCGAGCGGAGCAGGTACCCCACGCCCGTGGAGATGACGACGGAGAGCAGGGCGTACAGCACCAGGCGACCAATCGCGGTCCACAGGCCATCCGCCCCGAAGCCGGCGCCCTCCAGGATCGTGTCGTTATCGGTGATGATGCGGGAGGCAGCGAACTTGCTGGTCCACACGGATAGCACCGCGCTGATGAAGGTCAGCACCATGGCAAGCACGCCATAGACCAGGACCTTCGCAAAAGGCACCGGGAGACGCTTCGGCGTGGCGAGCAGCGTGTTCTTCGCGGTGCCATTGGCGTACTCGTTGGTCACGTTGAGCACAGCCTGGATGATGATAATCATCATGCCGAAGACGAGCATGCCGCCCAGCGCACCCGTTGCATCCAGGGCGTTCTTCGCATCGACGACCCCGGCGACGTCCGCTGGACCATCGCCCTCGGTGGCCGATTGGTAGATCATGCCGGCGCCAACACCGTTCAGCGCAGCGAAGGCCACAGCGAAGAAGAGGATGAGCCCGGAGGTCCACCACACCGCCTTGGTCGTGGAGAGCTTGAGCCATTCAGACTTAATCAGGTTCATGGGTTCTTTACTCCCCCTTCTCGATGCGGTTGCCTGCGCCGTCGACCGGAACACCCGGCTCGGCGGTGGATGGGGTGGCGGGAATGCCCGGGGCGTCCAGCCCGGCCTTGGCCTGGTACTCGACGGAATGCCCGGTCTGCTGCATGAATGCCTCCTCCAGGGAAGCGGACTTCTGGCTCAGCTCGTTCAGGCGCAGCCCGTAGGTGAAGGCCAGGCCGCCCACCCAGTCGGTGTCGTGGTCCGGGACGACCAGGATGTCGCGGCCCTCGACATCCTTACTGCGCTCGAAGGTCACGGCCTCCTCACGCAGCGCGTTTTCCATCTCGGCCAGGTGCTCGGAACGCACGATCGTGGTGGTCTGGGAGGAGCTCTTGATGAACTCGTGGACGGACTGATCCGCTACCAGCTTGCCCTTACCGATCACAATCAGATGATCCGCGGTCTGCGCCATCTCGGAGAGCAGGTGGGAGCTGATCAGCACCGTGCGCCCCTCGCGGGCGAGCTGGCGGACGAAGTCACGCACCCAGCGGATACCCTCCGGGTCGAGGCCGTTGACCGGCTCGTCCAGGATCAGGACCTCCGGGTCGCCCAAGAGTGCCGCGGCGAGCCCCAGACGCTGCCCCATGCCGAGAGAGAACTTGCCTGCCTTGCGGCCGGCGACGTTGGACAGACCAACGATATCCAGCACCTCGTCCACTCGCGTGCGGGAGAAGCCATTCGCCGCAGCGATCCAGCGCAAGTGGTTGACGGCGGAGCGGTTGGGGTGAACCCACTTCGCATCCAGAAGGGTGCCGACCTTGGTCAGGGGGCGGTCAAATTCCGCGTAACGCTTACCGTCAATCAGAGCGGAACCACTGGTCGGCGTGTCCAGCCCGACGATCATTCGCATCGTCGTGGACTTTCCGGCGCCGTTGGGACCGAGGAACCCGGTGACAATCCCGGGTTTGACCTCAAAATCCAAGTTGTCGACAACGGTGGTGCCACCGTATGCCTTGGACAGCGAGTTCACTTTGATCATGGCCACCAGTTTGCCATAGAAAGCAGACATCCCAACAGACCAGCAGCCTGCCTTTCCGCTGCATACCCCTACCTGCCCCGCAATCCCCCCTGACCAATCCCCGCACAGTGCGGCTTCAGTCACCCCGTAGGATCCCACGCAACGTTTGTGACGGGAGTGGCAATAGTGAAATGTGCCCTGCGTTATAATCAGGCCATGTCTGCGCCGCTCTATGCCGATGCCGATCGGTGGATGGATCGTGACGACTCGCCCGCGGGCGGTCGCACGGTCCGCGGCCTCATTGCCCCAGCCATGGCGCTGCCCAAGCGCTTCCTCAACTTCATCTCCACCACGCCCGGGATCCTGACGATTATCTCCTTCCTACTCGTCGCCGCGATCCTCGCCGCTGGTGGCGCGATGGCGCTGAGCTCCACCTGGCGGCAGAACGACCTCAACACCCTGGTGAGCCGCACCGAGCCGCTATCCAACGCGGCCCAGGAACTCTTCAACTCCCTCTCTGTCGCGGACTCTGCCGCCACCACGGAGTTCCTCGAAACCAAGGAGCAAAGCTCCACCCAGTCCCAGAGCTACGACCGACACATCGCCAACGCGAGCCAGGAGATCATCAAGGCCTCCGCCGGCATCGACAATGTCGACTCCCGCGAGATGGAGCTCGTCCTCCAGCTGCAGACGAGCCTGCCCCGCTACGTCGAGCTCGTCTCCGAAGCGAGCGCGAACGACCGCTTCCGCAACCCCGTCGGAGCGTCCTACCTGACGCAGGCCTCCCACCTGATGCAGCAGACGATGCTGCCCGCCGCGGAGGAGCTCTACACCATCACCTCCAAGCAGGTCAGCGAGCAACAGCGCAACGTGATCTCGCCGATGTGGTTCCCGCTGTCCGGGCTCATCGCCGCGGTTGTCCTGCTGATCATCGCGCAGCTATGGCTCTCGGCCAACACCAACCGCGTATTCAACATCGGGTACCTGACCGCCACGACGCTCATGGTCATCGCCCTGCTCGTGGCATCCATCAGCGCGGGCTGGACCTGGAAGGCCGGCACCAACTGGATCCAGTCCTCCATGGGCCCGCTCGAAACGCTCACCCAGCAGCGCATCGCCGCCCAGCAAGCACGCACTGGCGAAGCCCTGGGGCTCGTGCAGCGCAGCTACGGCGACGATAACCAGGAGGAATTCTCCACGACGATCGCCCGGATCGACAACGAGCTCGAATCCATCCGCGACACCGTCGTCTCCCCACACCGCATCGTCTTGGCCCGCGAGCACCTCCAAAAATGGGACGCCGCCCACGCGACCATGGTCTACGAACTGCAGCACGGCAACTTCAAGGCTGCCTCCGCCGCCGCCCTGGGCTCCCCCTCCGATGACGACCAGCACGCCGTCGTTGCGAACTCCAACCGCTCGCCCAATGACGTCCAACTCGACCTGCGCACCAGCTACACATTCTTCGACGAAGAACTGCAGGAGCTGATCAGCGAGTCCCGCGCCCAGCTGCGCGACGTCCTCACCGCAGGGCAGTCGGCCGCACAACGCACCGCGACGATCGTCGCCATCATGACCGCCGTCGCCGCGATCGCCACGCTCGCCGGCACCAGGCCGAGGGTGAGGGAGTACCTGTGATGATCGACGCCAACCGCCGCACCACCCGCGCACGCCACTCCCGCCTGTTCCGGAGCACCGCCGCGCTCCTCGGCACCGCGACCCTGCTCACCGGCTGCGCCACCACCCCGACCAGCCCGTCCTGGCCGATCGTTGCCAACGAGCCCGACTCCGACCTGCCCGCCCAGGCACGCATCTATGACACCTCCGACCTCGAACCCGTCTACACCGAGCACACGGAGCCGCTCGGATCCCTGGCCCCGACCGCAGCCAGCGTGCAGGAGAATGTGCCGAATATCTCCAAGCGTGGTCGCCTCATCGTGGGCGTGGCTCAGTCCCTCTACCGGCTTGGCTACCGGGACTCGGAAAGCTCGGACCTGATCGGCTTCGAAGTCGACCTCGCCCGCGAGATTGCCCGCGATATCTTCGGCGACCCAGACAAGGTGGAATTCCGATACGTCGAATCCCGCCACCGCGAGGAGGCCCTTCGCACCGGCGATGTGGACCTCGTGCTGCGCACCATGACTACCACGCGGAAACGCCAAAAGGCGCTGGAGTTCTCGATCCCCTACCTCCATGTCCAGGAACGCCTGCTGACGCAAAAGGGCTCCGGAATCGAATCCGTCGCCGACCTCAAGCACAAGACCGTCTGCGCCTCCCAAGACTTCCCGCCCGGCATGGTGGCAGACCTCCTCCACCCCAAGCGCATCCTGCAGACCCGCACGTGGACCGACTGCCTCATGGCCATGCAGCAGGGGCAGGTGGACGCCATCTACTCCGACGACGCGGTCCTCTCCGGGCTCGCCGCCCAGGACCCGGACACCCAGCTCATCGGGGCTTCCCTGGGCGAGGGCTACTACGGCGTGGCCATGGCCCCACCCGGCAAGGTCGTGGCGCCCGGCGCGGAGTCCCTCGACGAGGACGACGAGCACGTGAGCTGGCAGAGCGAGGGGCTCACCCGGCAGGTCAACCGCACGCTGGAGCGGCTGCGAGACAGCGGCGAGCTGAACCGGATGTATAAGAACTGGCTCGAGGAATACCTGGGCCCAGCGAGGGAGTTGCCCGCCAAATACCGCACGCCAGAGGAATCCGCCGCACTGCAGAAGGAACGCGAAGAGTACAACAGGGAGCAGATTCCAGGCCTCGAAGAAGAGAGGGGAGGCGAGTAAGAGATGAGCGAGAAGGACGCACCGGAGCAGAACGTCCAGGAGCAGGACCGCACCGAACCGGAGGCGGTGACCGGGCCGGAGGCCGTCACCGGTGCCACCACGGAACGCACGGAACCGGACGTGGCCACCGGCCCGGCGACCGAACCCCGCGCCGGGAAGGAAGACGAGGAGGACGGCGAAAGCGGTACCGAGGCCGTCGTCTTCGACCCCTTCGCCGACGACGATGACGAGGAAGAATTCGACCTCGCGGACCTCGGCGACCTCTCCGACCTCATCGAGCCCGGCAGCACCTCCCAAGGACGCAGCCAGGCCGATGTCCCCACCTCCGCCACCGAGGTCGGCAGCAGCACCAGCGGGGCCACCACCGACCCCGTCAAAGTCGACTCCGGGGAACGCTCCCGCAGGGAGGCGCTCTCCACCTTCCGCGAACTGCGCGGCGCAGCGCGTGAGGGCAAGAACGTCGCCGACGGCATGGTTCACCTGCCGTTCATCACGCCCACCGACCCCGAAGAAGCGATCATTGACCCCAGCGCGGCCATCGCGAAGGGCATCGACCCTCCCACGCTGAAGGCCGGGGACCTCATCGCAGGACAATACGAAATCCTGGGCCCCATCGCCCACGGCGGCCTGGGATGGATCTACATCGCGACCGACCACAACGTCGCGAACCGCTACGTCGTCCTCAAGGGCCTGATGGCGACCGAGAACGAGCACGAACGCGCCGTCGCCGACTCCGAACGCGCCTTCCTCGCGGACATCACCCACCCCGGCATCGTGAAGATTTTCAACTTCATCGACGATCCTCGCTCCCCCGGCGGATTCATCGTCATGGAGTTCGTGGGCGGGCCTTCCCTGCGCGAACGGCGCCGCGAATCCCCCGACAACACCCTGCCGGTGGACATCGCCATCGGCTACATGCTGGAGGTCCTGCCTGCCCTGGACTACCTGCATTCCCGCGGGGTGGTTTATAACGACCTCAAGCCCGACAACATCATCATCACCGAGGACCAGGTCAAACTCATCGACCTCGGCGCGGTCAGCGGCATCGGGGCGTACGGGCACATCTTCGGCACCAAGGGCTTCCAGGCGCCCGAGATCGCCAGCACCGGGCCGACCGTGGCCAGCGATATCTACACCGTGGGGCGGACCTTGGCCTCGCTGGTCGTGAACCTCCCCATCACCAATGGCGCCTACGACCCCGAGCTGCCCACCCCGGAAGAGGAACCACTATTCCAGCGGTACATGTCCCTCTACCGGCTGCTTCTCCGGGCCACCGACCCGGACCCGAATAAGCGCTTCAGCTCCGCGGTCACGCTCGCGAACCAGATGGTCGGCGTGCTGCGCGAGGTGCTGGCGATCCGGGACCGGGTGCAGTACGCGCACCTGGACACCCGCTTCACCGCGCAGCGCTCCACCTACGGCACGAAGCACATGCTCTTCCGCACCGACCAGCTCATCGACGGCATCCCACGATCCGTGCAGATCGCTGCCTCTGAAGTCATCGCCGCGCTCCCGCTGCCGCTGACCGACCCAAGCGACCCCGGCGCGTCGCTGCTCTCCGCCGCACGCTACACAGAGCCTGGGGAAGTGCTGGACACGCTGGAGTCCGCAGCCAAGCAACCGCAGATGTCCAGCTCCGTGGAGATCCCGCTGACGATGGTGCGGGCGCGGCTCGACATGGGGCAAGCCCAGGAGGCACAGGACAAGCTCGACGAGGTACAGGATTGGCTGGGCGGTGACTGGCGCTTCCGGTGGCTCTCCGGTGTGGCGGCGTTGCTGCGCAGCGACTTCGTCACCGCGCAGTACCACTTCAACGAAGTGCTGCATCTGCTGCCCGGCGAGCCGGCACCGAAGCTGGCGCTCGCGGCGACGAACGAGCTGCTCATGCAGCAACAGGGGGTCAACACCACCAAGCTGCTCGACGACGAGACCGCCCAACTCGGCGCGATGCTGTCCTATGCCTACCGCACGCCGATGACCGAGGATGTGAAGGTTCCCCCAGCGCGGCACTTGTCGCAGGATCCCGCCACGCTGCGGATGCAGACGATGCGCTTGTACGGGCTGGTGTGGGCGACGAACCCGACGACCGTGTCCTCTGCCTTCGGGCTCGCGCGGCAGCTTGCCGCTGAAGGCCTGGTGGATGCCGCGGTGGGTGTGCTGGACCGGGTGCCAGTGGCTTCGCGGCACCACCGGCTGGCGCGGCTGACCAGCATTCTCATGCTGATCAGCGACCGCAGTAGGCTCTCGGAGTCCCGGATCCGGCGTGCTGCGCGACGGCTGGAGATCATGCCGACGAACGAGCCCCGGATGCAGCAGGTCCGACTCGCGGTGATGCTGGCAGGGCTGAACTGGATTTACATCAATAAGAAGAAGGGCAACGATGTCAGCAGCGAAAGCCCGCTCTTCGACGTGCCATTCACGGAGCGTGGGCTGCGGCTGGGCCTGGAGCAGGGGCTGCGGATGCTGGCGCGCCAAGCGCACTTCGATCTGCACCGCTTCCGGCTGGTGGATATGGCGAATATGATCCGCCCGCGCACCTGGTTCTGATGCGTTTGTAGCGCCCCCTCCCCAACCCCGCCCCCGTTGCTTCGCGAATGCCTGCCTGCGGAGGCTGAAATTGGGGCGCTTGTGAAGCACTGGGCGCTGGCGTCCAGGCGCTCGCCTAAGATCAGAACCATGATGATCCGCACCGTGCGCCGCAGCACCGGGGAAAAATTCACCCGCCGTGCCCGGCGCGTCGTCGCTGCGTTCGCCGCCGCACTCGCGGGGATGCTCGTCCTCGCCGCCTGCTCCTCGGAAGAAGCAAACGACGAACCCCTGCGCGTCTTCGCCGCCGCTTCGCTGAGCGTTGCCGGCGATGACCTGCAGCAGGCCTACGCCGACGAGCACGACGGCCAGCAGATCGAGTGGAATTTCGCCGGCTCCTCCGCCCTCGTCCGCCAGATTGAGCAGGGCTCCCCCGCGGATGCCTTCATCTCCGCCGACGAGAAGAATATGGACAAGGCCCTGAAACTCCCGGAGTTCAGCAAGGTCACGGACCGCGACGAGCCACGCATCGTCGCCACCAACCAGCTAGTCCTGGCCGTCGCGGAAAACCCCAAGACAAAGATCACGTCGCTCAAGGACCTCGCCACGGGCGCGCGCGTCGCCATCTGCGCCCCGGAGGTCCCGTGCGGCACCCTCGCCCACGAGGCGCTGAAGAAGGCCGGCACCCCAATCGAGCTGCAGAACCCCTCCGAAGAGGCCAACGTCTCGAACGTCGCCACCAAGGTCGCCACCGGCCAGGTGGACGCGGGCTTTATCTACGCCTCCGACGCCGCCGCCATCCAGCGCCAGGGCAAGAAGATCACCACCCTGCCGGCCGAGCACGTTTCCCCGAATAAGTACCCCGCTGCCAGCACGGATGCCGGGGCGAATCACTCCGCCACCGAGTTCGTCCGCTGGCTCGCCTCCCCAGAAGCCCAGCGCATCCTCGCTGAGCACGGCTTCGGCCCTGGAGAGTCCGAAGAGTGAGCACACGCGCCTTCCCCCTCTGGACACTCGCGCTAGCAGTCCCGGCCTTCGCGCTGATCGCGGGCCCGATGCTGGGGCTGCTGCTCAACATTCCGTGGCCGAAGGCGCTGCAGCTCGTCACCGCCCCTGAGGTGCTGACCTCGCTGGGGCTCTCGCTGTCCACCGCCGCGATCGCCACCGCGCTCTCCGGGCTATTCGGTGTCCCTCTGGCGCTGTGGCTCGCCCGCCTCCAGCGCCGCCGCCCGGGGTTGTCGCAGCTCATCCAGCTCGCTGTTTACGCCCCGCTGGTGCTCTCCCCTGTGGTCAGCGGCCTGGCACTCGTGTTTTTCTGGGGACGTCCCGGCCTGCTTGGCCCCTTGCTGGATCGCGCGGGCTGGTCGTTCGCCTACACGACGTTGGGAGTCGTGGTGGTGCAGGTTTTCGTCGCCCTCCCCTTCGTCGTCGCGACCGCGGTGACGGCGCTGCGGTCAGTCCCCGATTCCGTTCAGGACGCCGCCGCCGTGGACGGCGCGAGCAGGTCCGAGGCGCTGCGGTTGATCATTCTGCCGATCGCGTGGCCGGGGATTGCGGTGGGATTGGTGTTGGCCTTCGCCCGCTCGCTGGGCGAGTACGGGGCTACGTTGACCTTTGCCGGTAATGTCGCCGGCCGGACCCGCACCCTGCCGCTGCTCATCGAGTTGGGCTTGAGCTCCAACGATATGGACCGCGCGCTGGGGGCCTGCCTGGTGTTGCTGGCGGTGTACGTTCTGGTCGTAGGCGGTATCGCTGGGCTGCGCCTGGTGCAGCCCAGCCGCCGTGGCTAAGGCGTGTCTGCCGCGAAAGTTAAGCTGTCTAGCGAAAGCTAATTCTTGCCCCAAGGAGTGTGGAGAACATGTCCGACCCGCAGCCGCAGCTGACGCATGTGCGCGGTGATGGCTCCGCCCACATGGTGGACGTCACCGCCAAGTCCGAGACCACCCGCACCGCGACGGCGGAGGGCTTCCTGCGGACGCGGGAGGACGTCCTCGCCATGATCTTCCAGGACGGCGGCGGCGACCAGGCCGGACTGCCGAAGGGGGATGCGCTGCCTGTGGCGCGAGTCGCCGGGATCATGGGTGCGAAGAAGACCCCGGAGATTATTCCGCTGTGCCACCCACTCCCGCTGGGCAAGATCACCATTGACTTCGAGAAAGTCACCGATCCCGCCCCTGCCGTGCGGATTCTCGCGACGGTGAAGACCCGCGGTGTCACCGGTGTGGAGATGGAGGCGCTCACCGCCGTGAGCAGCGCGGCTCTGACGGTGTACGACATGATCAAGGCCGTGGATAAGCACGCCGAGATCACGGGCCTGCGGGTGCTGGCGAAGGCCGGCGGTAAGTCCGGGGATTGGAGTGTTAATGACTAGCACGGAATCGGCGCAGGAACTCCGGGCGAGGAACGCCGGCCGCACGGGGCTGGTGATCGTCGCGTCCACCCGGGCGGCCGCCGGCGAGTACGAGGACCGCTCCGGCATCATCGCTGTGGAGTGGCTGCGGGAACGGGGCATCGACACCCCGGATGCGCTGATCGTCGCCGACGCGGACGTCCCCGCAGTCATCGATCAGCTCTTCACCGGCGACGGGAGCACGGGAGTTGCGGGTGCCGGTGCCGGTAACCTCCCGGAGCTCGACGCACTACCCGACGTGGTGCTCACTTCCGGGGGCACCGGGATCTCCCCCAGTGACGTCACCGTGGATGCGGTGGAGCGCGTGCTCACTCGCCCACTGCCGGGCATCGCCGCTGAGTTCTTCCGGGTCGGAGGGGCCAAGGTGCCGACGGCGATCCTCTCCCGCTGCGTCGCCGGGATCGTCGACCGCCCCAAACCGGCCTTCGTGATGACGCTGCCCGGGTCCCGCGGCGGGGTGCGTGATGGGCTGGAGGTGCTGGACGGGGTGCTCGAGCACCTGCTGGACCAGCTCGCGGGTGGCGGCGACCACGAGGCCAAGGCTGCACAAGCCCCGACGGCAGAAGCTTCACCACCTGCGCCCACGCACGTTCCTGAGTCAAGCGCTGCCGAGCAGAACCACACGCTGCACGGGAGCGGCTGCTGCCACAGACCAGCCGTCCCCGATCCGCCGCACGTCGCGGAACAGACGGGCGTCGTCGTCCACACTCGGATCACCGAGGAGCCGCTGGAATCGCTGCTCAGCTCGGCGAAGGACGTCACCGCCACCCCAGCGATGGGCGCAGTCAGCACCTTCGAGGGTGTGGTGCGCGACCACGATGGTGGCGAGCTCGTCGACACCCTGACCTATAGCTGCCACCCCAGCGCGGCGCACGTGCTGCGGGAAGTGGTGGAAGAGGTCGTGGCCACCCACCCCGACGTCCGCGCCTGGGTGGCTCACCGCACCGGACCGCTGGAGATCGGTGACCTGGCGTTCCTCGTGATCGTCGCCGCTGCGCACCGCGGCCCAGCCTTCGCCGCCACCGCGGAGCTGGCCGACCAGGTTAAGGCGCGGGTGCCGATCTGGAAGGAGCAAAAACTCCGCAGCGGGGCCACCACCTGGGTCGGGCTCGATAGCTAAAGCCCCGCAGCAGGGGCTGCGGGGCTGCAGGGCTGTGAGATGTGGGCGGGTCCCACCCTCGGGTTCCGGCGAGCCCCGCCTCGCTTGCCTCTCCTCTCCCCTTTTCCGCTCCCGCGCGCCCTCCCTTCCCCCGTTTTGCAGAGTTTAAGGTCGCAAAAGCCACAAAAACCGACATCAAACTCTGCAAAACGCATATGAGAGTCGACCAAAAGCGGATAAGGGAGAGCGAATCACGAAAGGCCAAGACCACACCCCTCAGCCGTGCCACCCCCGCCCTGCGACACTTCATTCTGCGTTTGATTCCACGTCATCTCGGCATCCTAACCTCTCGGATTGTCCAACAAAGCAGCGCAACAATCGGAGATGAATAACCCCTTGCCATCCGACAACGCCACCCCAAACCGCAAGGTCAGCCGCCGTTCCCTGCTGGGCGGCGGCTCCATCCTCGCCGCCACCGCAGCCGCCACCGGGTTCGTGACGAATACCCAGGCCCAGTCCTCGCACAGCTCATTCTTCGGCTCCAGCCACGGCTCCTCCAACCCAGGCGGAGCCAACCCAGGCGCTGGCGCCCACGGCAAGCTCCCACTGCGCTTCCAGCCCAACGGCCGCTTCAAGATCGTCCAGTTCAACGACACTCAGGACGACCACCTCACCGACCGCCGCACCATCGAATTCATGGGCAAAGTCCTCGACCAGGAGAAGCCGAACTTCGCGCTCATCAACGGCGACGTCATCACTTCCGGTCCGAAGAACCCCCGCCAGGTCTACGAAGCCATCAACAACGTGGTCCTGCCGATGGAGTCCCGCTCCATCCCGTGGGCGATCACCTTCGGCAATCATGATGAAGACTCTGTCGAGGACGCCAACACCGGCGTGTATGAGCGCCACATGGCCGAGTTCGTTCGCCAATACAAGCACAACCTGAACCCGGTGGCGCCCGACCGCCCCTTCGGCCACTCCGATGCCCAACTGTTGATCGCGTCTGCCAAGAATCCGGCACAGGCCAGGTTCGCGATTTGGCTGCTCGATTCGGGCAACTACCTGCCCGAGGCCGACCCCGTGCAAGACAACGACGACGTTCCCAGCTACGACTACATCCGCCCAGCTCAGGTGGAGTGGTACGTCGGCAAGTCCATCGAGGCCGAGAAGCGCTATGGCACCAAGGTCCCTGGCCTCATGTACTTCCACATCCCCACCTACGAGCACCGCGACATGTGGTTCGGCGGCCCGGCCAAGCACCTCGCAGCCAACCACGCCAAGGCCAAGTCCACCTTCAACATCGAAGGGGTGAAGAACGAGGACGTGTACTACGGCTCCTTCAACTCCGGGATCTACGGCGCAGCGCGCGACCGGGGTGATGTCCTGGGCATTTACTGCGGCCACGACCACATCAATAGCTATAAAGGCGACTACTTCGGCGTGGAACTCGGCTACTGCCCGGGCACTGGTTTCGCCCCTTATGGCCTGATGGACGGCACGTGG
This sequence comes from Corynebacterium urealyticum DSM 7109, assembly GCF_000069945.1. Classification (NCBI taxonomy): domain Bacteria; kingdom Bacillati; phylum Actinomycetota; class Actinomycetes; order Mycobacteriales; family Corynebacteriaceae; genus Corynebacterium; species Corynebacterium urealyticum. The sequence goes on from NC_010545.1 coordinate 2,016,111, forward strand.
CAGCAGCACACCCTGCGCGGTGCGCGTGTGTTCGAGCTCAATGAGAACTCGGAGAAGATCTACGAGTCCACCCGGCTGCTCTTCGCCAAGGACATGGGCGTGGACATGCAGCCGAAGAAGCAGCCCATCGCGAAACCAGCCGCGCTGCCGAGCTACGTGAAGTTCCCGCGCTAGCCGCGCGGTGCTACTCCACAGCGGGGCCACCACCTGGGTCGGCCTGGATAGCTAGAGCCCCGCGCACCCTCCCCTCCCCCGTTTTGCAGAGTTAAAGGTCGGAAAACACCCAAAAAGCGACACTCAACTCTGCAAAACAAGGATGAGGGGCGGGCGAATCACGGAAGGCCACAACCACACCCCGCAGCGGGGCCACCACCTGGGTAGGCCTCGATAGCTAGCCCTCCGCGCGCCCTCTCCCCTTTTCCGCTCCCGCGTGCTCCTCTCCCCCGTTTTGCAGAGTTAAAGGTCGCAAAACACCCAAAAAAACGACATCCAACTCTGCAAAACGCATATGAGAGCGGGCAAAACGCGGCTGAGGGAAAGCGCATCACGGAAGTGCAAAACAAAGGAAGAAGCTGGCGGCTCGCAAGCCACCAGCTACCCCTCTCGGCGAGGCCTACTGCTCGGCCAGCTCCATCGCGTACTGAGCGATAGCCAGCTCCTCGTTGGTCGGGACCACGAAGACCTTGATCTTCGAGTCATCCGTGGAGATCACACGCGGGCCTTCCACACCCTCCTTGTTGAGGTTGCGGTCCTCGTCGATCTTGATGCCGAAGCCCTCCAGATCAGCCATCGCATCCTTACGCACGAACGCGGCGTTCTCGCCGACACCAGCGGTGAAGGTGATCGCGTCCGTGTGGCCCAGGATCAGCATGTAGGAGCCGATGAAGCGACGCAGCTGGTGAATGTAGATCTCGTAGGCCAGGGTGGCGTCGTGATCACCCTGGTCGATCAGCTCCTTGATCTCGCGGAAGTCGTTGACGCCCGCGATGCCCTTCAGGCCGGAGTTCCGGTTGAACAGGTTATCGATCTCGTCGACCTTCATGCCGCCAGCACGGGCCAGGTGGAAGATCACACTCGGGTCGATGTCACCGGTACGGGTGCCCATGACCAGACCAGCCAGCGGGGTCAGACCCATGGAGGTATCGATCGCCTCGCCACCACGGATCGCCGCAGCAGAGGCACCGTTGCCCAGGTGCAGGGTGATCTGGTTGATCTTCTCCGGCTCCCGGCCCATGATCTTCGGCACCGCGCGGGAGACGAACTCGTGGCTCGTGCCGTGGAAGCCGTAGCGGCGGATGTTGTACTTGTCCGCGACCTCCTTGTTGAGGCCGTAGTGCGCCGCGTGCTCCGGCAGGGTGGAGAAGAACGCCGTATCGAAGACCGCGACGTGCGGCACGTGGCCCAGCAGGGCGCGGGCGTTCTTGATGCCGTCGATGTTCGCTGGGTTGTGCAGTGGCGCCAGCGGGACGAGCTTCTCGATCTCAGCGACCATCTTGTCGTCGATCAGCACGGGCTCGGAGAAGGTCGCACCACCGTGCACGACACGGTGACCAACCGCGATGAGGTTCAGGTCCTGCGGGCCGCAGCCCAGCAGGGACATCATGCCGAACGCACGCTCCAGGCCCACCGAGTGGGACAGGATCGGGCGGGAGTCCTCCATCTTCGTGGTGGCCGTGGCGATCTTAATGTGGCCCTTCGGCTCACCGATCTTCTCGACGATGCCGGTGATGAACGGCTCTTCGTGCGCATCCGCGCTCGGGTCCAGGACCTGGAACTTGATGGAGGAGGAACCGGAGTTCAGAACCAGGACGAATTCGATCTCGCCTGCTGCTGGATCGTGCTCGGAGGGTGCCATGGTGATTGTCCTTTCGGAAGCTGAAGTGGTGAGGGGTGAGTGATGTTGTAGCTCGGGTACTTAGCCGGCCTGGATCGCGGTGATCGCCACGGTGTTGACGATGTCCGGGACGGTCGCGCCACGGGACAGGTCGTTGACCGGCTTGTTCAGGCCCTGCAGAATCGGGCCGACCGCCAATGCGTTCGCCGTGCGCTGCACCGCCTTGTAGGTGATGTTTCCGCTGTTCAGATCGGGGAAGATGAAAACATTGGCCTTGCCTGCCACGTCCGATTCCGGCATCTTCTTCTGACCCACGGAGGCGACGGCAGCGGCGTCAAACTGCAGTGGTCCGTCCAGCTGCAGTTCCGGGTTGTCTGCCTTCGCCTTCTCGACGGCGGCGGCGACAGCTTCGACGTCCTCGCCCGCACCGGAGGTTCCGGTGGAGTAAGAGAGCATCGCGACCTTCGGGTCGATGCCGAACTGGGCGGCTGTCTTCGCGGACACCGCGGCGATCTCGGCGAGCTGCTCGGCCGTCGGGTTCGGGTTGACCGCACAGTCACCGAAGGCCCACAGGTAGCCGTCCATGACCATGAGGAAGATGGAGCTGACCACAGAGGCGCCCGGGGCGGTCTTGATGATCTGGAAGCTCGGGCGGATGGTGTGCGCGGTGGTGTGCGCCGCGCCCGAGACCAGACCATCGGCCAGGCCCTTGTGAACCATCATCGTGGCGTAGTAGGAGATGTCCTTCATGGTCTCCCGCGCCTCGTCGAGGGTCACACCCTTGGACTTGCGCAGCTCCGCGAAGTCCTGGGCGAACTCCTCCAGCTGGGTACCGCTATTCGGGTTCGTGAGGGTAGCGCCGGAAAGGTCCAGCTGCAGCTCGCGGGCGCGCTGAGCGATCGCGCTCGGGTCGCCCAGGATGGTCAGGCGGCAGACGTTATGCTCCAGCAGCTGGTGGGCTGCCTGCAGGATGCGGTCGTCGTCGCCCTCCGGCAGGACGATGTGCGCGTTCTTCTCACGGGCCTGGATGATGAGGTTGCGCTCGAAGAGCTCCGGGCCGACGATCGGCTCGCGAGTCTCGGACTTGTGGACGCTGCCAAGATCGACGTAGCTGATGGCCTCGCCCTCGCACTCCAGTGCGGAGGAGGTGCTGGCGGGGCCTTCCAACATCGCGATGCCCGCCGGGACACGACCGATGCGGACGAGCTGGCCGAGGGACTGCTGCACGGAGATGCGGTCGGCGTCGGAACCTGCGACGAGGATGTGAGAGGCGCCCAGCGCGCCGGCGAGGCGGGCGTCGAAGGAAACGGACCCCGTGCCGACGAGAACGTCGGCGCTGGTGGTGCTGCCGAATTCCAGAGCCTGAGGGAAGTCCGGGTGGGACGGACGGATGTGTTCAAAAAAGGTCGGCGCTGCTGCCGCCACCGGCGTTAGCTGCCTCGATGATCGTGGGGCGCTGCGCTGCTGCGCTAGCCAGGGGGCTCACGACTGCTGTGACGGTCACCTAGTTCATCCTCCAGAGCTTCGTAGCGGTTAGCCGACCACAGTTGTCTTATATCGGTGGTGGGCTCGCAGCCCGCCACTATTACTGTGATCGGCTTCACTTTCTAGAAGAAACAATAACGTAGCGCACGTCACAACGCACGTTCGTATCCAGCCTACCTACACCCCTTTCCTACCCCTATGTATTTCCCGGGTTTGAACACTCAAAGGATGGAAAGCGGCAGCGCCACCGCACCACCTCGCGGCGGATCACAAGCCCCCCAAACCCTCAGGCCATGGCGGGCCAACCCCAGGCCTCGCCAGACATCCCCCGTGCGCTAGCGCAGTTTTTAGAGTGCGCTAGCGCCGTCCCCCCGCGTGCACCCGGCTATAGCGCTGGTCTGCGTGGCAATCCGCATCCGGAACCACGCCCTGCTGGCCTACCGGCGCCTCCGCAGAGCCTTCCGCGTCCGCCGACGCAGCCGGCGTTGCACCGTCGTCCTCGGTTTCCGCCTCGGCGGAGCCCTTGGCAGCCGACTTAGCGCGAGTCCAAGCCTTGCCTCGCCACAGGCCCCAGAGCACGATGACGGCGAGGATGGCCAGACCGATCTCCACCGCGCGCAGGCTCACCGTTCCCCCGGTCACCAGGCGCGAGGAGTTCAGCAGAACAAGCAGGAGACCCACCAGGCCACCGAGCACGGTGGGGTTGATGCGGCTCACGGCCCAGGCCGCGATCGGTGCGGCAATCACACCGCCGACCAGCAATCCGGCCACCGGCTGCCACAGGGACAGGAACTGCGGGCCCAGCCCGAAGATGAACCCGGCGGATGCCGCAACAGAAACCAGGAATTCCGAGGCGCTGACCGTACCGATCACCTTCCGCGGCTGAGTCTTAGCAACCGTCAGCAGCGTGGAGGTGGTCATGGGCCCCCATCCGCCGCCACCGCTGGCGTCCAGGAATCCGCTGGTGATCCCGAGAACACCCAGGCCGATGCGGGTGCGAGGTGCCCGGCGCGCGGTGTCCCGCTGCTTTTCTTCCTTAGTCTTCGACGCCTGCCTGGCGCTGGAGAGGAAGATCGAGCGGAAGAGCAGCCACAGTCCGAGCAGGAGCAGGAAGCTTGTCACCACCGGCTCGGCGGCCGCGGTGGAGATCTTGGAGAGCACCGTCGCCCCTAGGAAGGCACCGATCGCGCCCGGCACGCCGAGGGACAAGACGGTGGGCCAGTGAACGTTGCCGAGCTTCCAGTGGGCCGTGCCAGAGGCGGCGGTCGTGCCCACCTCGGCGATGTGCACGGCGGCGCTGGCCGCGGCGGGGCCGATGCCGGTGATCAGCAGCACCGTCGTGGCGGTGACGCCGAAGGCCATGCCCAGGGCGCCGTCCACGAGCTGTGCAGCCAGACCAGCGATGGCGAAAAGCAGAATTTTCCTCATGCCGGCACCCTCTCTGTAGCCCAGTGGCTAGCCGCGGCAGCAGCGGACGCCGCGCCAGCCAGGGCGGCGACTCGTGCGGTCACCAGCGGGGCGATCGCGGTGCCGAGTGGGCCCGCAGCGATCGCGCCCGGCACATCGACTGCCTTATCCAGCAGCAGGCCCGGGGCGAAGAACAGTGGCAGTACCGCGGTGGGTGCGGCCTGCGCCCCAGCGCGCTGGTCCAGCTCCTCGCGGTGCTGGGCCACGCTAATTCCCCCGCCGGTGGCGAAGATCGCCCGGGCGGGAATCCCCAGCAAGTGGCCTACCTCGGTGGCCAAATCCTCGACCGCCTCGTTGGCGCCCGGCACGGAGGACCCGACGGCGTAAACCACCGCATCTCCCACTGCATCGGCCTCCTCGCGGTGGCCGTGAGCCTTTCGCCACTGAGCCACGAGGAGCTCAGCCACATCAGCGCCCAAACCAATCGGTTCGGTGGCGCGCAGGGCCACACCATGGTTGCGCTCCGCCTGCGCGATGGCCGCGGGGACGTCCTTGCGCAGGTGGAAGGCGCTGGTGAACAGCAAGGGCATGACAACAGCCCGACGGTGACCAGCGGCCCGCAGCTCGCCGACCACGGCATCCAAGGTGTATTCGGAGAAATCCAGGAAGGCAGCACGCGCACCAACTTCTCCGGCAATCGCGTGCACGACATCCTCGGCACCGCGGCGTCGCGAGCCATGAGCCAGCACGATCACCGGCTCAGTCTGGGCGAAAGACTCGGCACACATCAGCTGCTCACCAAACCCGCGGTCAATGTATCCCCGGTCGAGGGGTTGATCAGCAGGAAGGAGCCCGTCTGCCCGCCCCGAACGTAGGCCTCCACCGCCAGTGGGTCGGCCACGGCCACGCGGATGCGGGCGACGTCATTCTGCTCCAGGGCGGTGGCCGGCCCCCCGGCCTCCCCCGCCTCCGCAGCCGCGCCATCGGCGATGCTCAGCTGCTCGTCGATGCCCAGCACGCGGGCGCGGACCTCTGCCGGGCCGTAGCGCAGCAGCAGGTTGGAACCGACCCGCACCGGCGCATCCGCCAGGTGGAAGGCCAGGGCGGAGAACTGGGTGACCGGCTCGGGCAGGGTCTCGTCGGAAAGGATGGAGCCGCGGGAAATGTCCAGCTCATCCTCCAGGCGGAGGGTGACGGACTGCCCGGCGGTGGCGCACTGCTGCGGGCCGTCCGGGGTGTCGATGCCAGCAACGCGGGAGCTGCGGAAACCAGCGTGCACGGTGTCCCCGACCGCGACCTCGCCGGAGGTGATGCGGCCGGCGTAGCCCCGGTAGTCGGTGGCGTGGTCGCGGATGACGAACTGCACCGGGAAGCGGAACTCCTCGGTGGCCGCGGCGGCGGGGCGGGCGTCCTCGAGGATCGTCAGCACGGATTCGCCCTCGTACCACGGGGTGTTCTCGGACTTGGAGACGACGTTGTCGCCCACCAGCGCGCTGATCGGGACGATGTCCACGACCGGCAGCTTCTCCTCGCCGAAGGCGCCGCGCAGCTCGTCGACGAGCTCGCGCACCTGCCCCGCGGCGGTCTCGAAGGCCTCCTGGGAGTAGTCCACCGCGTCGATCTTGTTCACGGCGACGACGACCTGCGGGATGTCCAGCAGGGCGGCGACGGTGAGGTGGCGGCGGGTCTGCTCGATCACGCCGTTACGGACGTCGACGAGGATGACCACCAGGTCGGAGGTGGACATGCCGGTGACGGTGTTGCGGGTGTACTGAACGTGGCCCGGGGTATCCGCGAGGATGAAGCTGCGGCGGTCGGAGGCGAAGTAGCGGTAGGCCACGTCGATGGTGATGCCCTGTTCGCGCTCGGCGCGTAGGCCGTCGACCAGCAGTGAAAGGTCGGGATTCTGCAGGCCGCGGGCAGCGGAGACGCGCTCCACGGATTCCAGTTGATCGGCCAGGATGGACTTGGTGTCGTGCAGCAAGCGGCCCACGAAGGTGGACTTGCCATCGTCGACGGAGCCCGCGGTGCACAGGCGCAGGGTCGGGGCTTCCTCGTAGGACGTCGCGGCGGTTACGCTCGCCTGATCGGCCCCGGTGGTCGTGGTGGATTCGGTGAGGGTGGTCGGGGCGGTCATCAGAAGTAGCCTTCCTTCTTGCGGTCTTCCATGGCGGATTCAGAGAGCTTGTCGTCAGCGCGGGTGGCGCCGCGCTCGGTGGTGGTGGAGGTGAGGATTTCCTCGATCACTTCTTGCGGGGTGGTGGCGTCGGAGAGAACCGCGCCGGTGCAGGACATGTCGCCCACGGTGCGGTAACGAACCGTCTTGGTGACCGTCTCCTCGCCTTCGCGGGGACCGCCCCACTCGCCGGCGGAGAGCCACATGCCGCCACGGTTGAAGACCTCCCGCTGGTGGGAGTAGTAGATCGGTGGCAGCTCGAGCTTGCGGTCGCGGATGTAGTGCCACACGTCAGCCTCGGTCCAGTTGGAGATCGGGAAGACGCGCATGTTCTCGCCGGCCTGAAGCTTGCCGTTGTACAGACCCCACAGCTCGGGGCGCTGACGGCGGGGGTTCCAGCCACCGAAGCCATCGCGGATGGAGAACACGCGCTCCTTGGCACGCGCCTTCTCCTCGTCACGGCGGGCGCCGCCAAGGACGGCGTCGTAACCGCGCTGCTGAATGGTCTCGACGAGCGGGACGGTCTGCAGCGGGTTGCGGGAACCGTCCGGACGCTCCTGCAGCGCGCCGCTATCAATCCAGTCCTGGACGTGCGCGACGTGCAGGTTGATGCGCGGATCGGCGGCGATGCGGTCGCGGAAATCGAGAACCTCCGGGAAGTTATGACCGGTGTCCACGTGCAGCAGCTCGAAGGGAACCGGGGCGGGGTGGAAGGCCCGCTTGGCTAGCTCCAGGACGACGACGGAATCCTTGCCGCCGGAGAAAAGCAGTGCCGGTCGGTCGAACTGGCCAGCGACCTCCCGAAGGATGTGGAGGGATTCGGCTTCCAGCTCCGCGAGGTGCGGACTGGAGAGCTCGGTGTTGGATTGTGCGTTGGTCGGTTCTGCGTTGGTAGTCGTGGTGCTCATACGTGTAGTCCGCATTCTGTTTTGTTGGTTCCTGCCCAGCGCCCGGAGCGGGGGTCCTCCCCCTCGGCGACGGGCAGGGTGCAGGTGGCGCAGCCGATGGACGGGTAGCCCTGCTTAGTCAGTGGGTTGATGATGAGGTCGTTGTCTTCGATGAAGCGCTGGACGTCGTCGTCGGTCCATGCCGCGATCGGGTTGAGCTTCAGCCGACCGGTGCGGTCCACCTCGATGACGGGGGTGTTCGCACGCAGCGGGGAGTCGACGCGGCGGACGCCGGAGACCCAGGCCTCGAAGGGGTCGAGCATCCTCGCGAGGGGCTCGACCTTGCGCATTCGGCAACAAGCCGTGGGGTTGCGCTGGTACAGGTTCGGCCCGTACACGTCGTCCTGCTCCGCGCGGCTCAGGGTCGGGGTGATGCGGCGCAGCGGAAGGTTGTAACGCTCCTCGACGGCGGCGGCGGTGTCGAGGGTTTCCGGGAAGTGGTACCCGGTGTCGAGGAAGACGAGCTCGGCATCGGCCTGCTGGCCATCAAATGCCCGCTGGGCCAGCTCGGCGAGGATCGTGTCCTGCATGCTGAGGGTGATGGCCACGGGCCCGTCCAGCTGCTCGGCTGCCCAGGAGAGTATCTCTGCGGCGCTGGCGTTGTCCAGCTTGTCCTTCCAGGTGGCGACCAGCTCCTCGTGGTAGCGGCGGCGTTCGTCGGGGATCGGGGTGGTTGTGGTCTGGGCAGGCTGCCCATCTGGCTGGGCGGGGCTGACCTCGGGGTCACGCCAGTTGTCGTTGTGGGTGTTGAGGCTCAACAGGGGCTGAGGCTGTTGAGTGATGCCTGCCTGGGAATTGCGCTCCGGCACTGCGGCTCCTCGTTGCGTTCTTGTCGTCGTGTTTGTCGTCGTTTGTTCTGCCGTGTGGTGAGCCCGGCTTCCCCTCGGAGGAGTAGAAAGCCAGACAGACCGCTCGGTCTAGGATTAGGGCACATACTAGGCGGGAATTGTGACACATGCAATAGAAGCGCAAAAGCCCGCCCGAGAAAAGAGCGACCACCTGCACTTTTACTTAGACCGCCTGGTCTACTTCCCAGCCCTAAACGACGAAAATATAGCCCCAATAACGAAGTAATCCCCCGTCCGATAGCATCAACCTCACAAATACCCCCCTCACCACCGAAGAAATCACATGACCGGATTGCCTTTGATGGGCGTCTTCGTTCTCGCGATCGTGGCGCTCATCCTGATGATCTCCAAGCTGCGTATCCACCCATTCCTGTCGCTGCTTTTCGTCTCCCTCGTCTTCGGACTCATCGGAGGCGTGCCACTGCTCGATGCGAAGGACGCCGATGGTGAAGTCATCACCACCGGCATCACCAGCCTCATCGGCGAAGGATTCTCCAGCACCTTCAAGTCCTTCGGCCTCGTCATCATCTTCGGCACGCTGATCGGCTACGTCCTGGAGAAAACCGGCGCCGCCTTCCAGCTCGCCGACGCCCTCGTGCGCCTCATCGGCAAGAGGCACCCAGTGCTGGCCATTCAGCTGATGGGCTGGATCGTGTGTATCCCGGTGTTCTCCGATTCCGGGTTCGTCATCCTCAACCCGGTGCGCCGAGCCCTCGCGCAGCGCACCGGCGCCTCCCCCGTAGCGATGGCCATCGCCCTCTCGGCGGGACTTTTCACCTCCCACGTCTTCATCCCACCAACCCCCGGCCCCATTGCCTCGGCCTCCAACCTCGGCCTGGAGGATAACCTCCTGCTCGTCATCGGCCTGGGCATGCTCGTGTCCATCCCGGTGCTGATCGTCTCCTACTTCTTCTCCGTCTACATCGGCAAGAAGATCACCACGCCGGAATCTGAGGTCATCCCAGATCAGGACGTCGAAGCCGCCTACGAGGAACTGCGTAACTCCTACACCCGCCTACCGAGCACCCTGACCTCGGTCCTGCCGATCATCGCCCCGATCATCCTCATGGCCGGCGGCTCGATCGCGAATATGTTCAAGTGGACCGAGGGCCTCGGGCGCCTCATCGTCTTCCTGGGCAACCCAATGCTCGCCCTCGCGATCGGCTTCCTGCTCGCCGTGATCCTGCTGGCTGAAACCCACATGATGGACCGCTTCCACCGGTTCACCGAGGAGGGCCTGCGCATCGTCGGCCCGATCATCTTCATCACCGCAGCCGGTGGCGTGCTGGGCAAAGTCATCGCCGAGACGGATGTCGTCGACTTCATCTCCAACAACGCCACCGAACTGGCAGGCCTCGGCCTGTTCTTCCCGTTCCTCGTCGCCGCCCTCTTCAAGACGGCACAGGGTTCGGCGACGGTTGCCATGGTCACGACCTCCGGCATCGTCGCCCCGCTCCTGCCCGTTCTTGGCCTGGAGACCCCACTGCAGGTCGGCCTCGCCGTCATGGCGATCTCCGCCGGCTCCCTGACCGTGTCCCACGCGAATGACTCGCACTTCTGGGTCGTCACGAACTTCTCCAAGATGACCCCTCAGCAGGCCTACCGCTCGCAGACCGTGGTGACTGGCCTCATGGGCGTCACCGCAATGCTCTTCGTGTGGGTATTGAGCCTGTTTATCGTCTAGCACCACGACAGTTTCCCTAAGCCGAGGCCCTTCGGGGCTTCGGCTTCGTGCTTTCCACACCATGCCCAACGAAGGATTTACACTCGAAGCCATGAAATTTGCCGTCATGCCGGACTCGTTCAAGGGAGCGCTCAGCGCCGGCGAGGCCACCGCCGCCATCACCCGCGGGCTCCTGCGGGCGATACCCGACGCCCAGATCAGCACCATCCCCATGGCCGACGGCGGGGAGGGCACCGTCGAGGCCATGCTCGCGGCCCACCAGAATGAACACGGCTCCGCTGGAGAAAGCACCAACGATTTCCCACGCCGCGTGAGCTGCGAGGTCTCCGGCCCCCACGGCCCGACCGCCGCACCGGTGGCAGCGACCTACGCCCTGCTGGACGAGCGCACCGCCGTCATCGAGATGGCAGCCGCCGCGGGGTTGCCGCTGATGGGCGAGGACCGCGACGTCGAAAACTCGACCACCTACGGCGTCGGCGAGCTGATCCGCGATGCGGTGGACAACGGTGCGACGCGGATCCTCATCGGGGCGGGCGGGTCAGCCACCAACGACCTCGGCTGCGGGGCGGTCGCCGCGCTCGGCGCCGTGTTCCGCGACGCCTCCGGCGAGGAGGTCCTCCCCACCGGGGCCACGCTGGCTGATGTCCATTCTCTCGACCTTTCCGGCATTCCGGACGTCATTACCGCGGCCTCAATCACGGTCCTCGCCGATATCGATAACCCGATCCTCGGCCCCCGTGGCTGCGCGGCCATCTTCGCCCCGCAGAAGGGTGCGGACGCCGAGTGCGTAGCCCGGTTGGAGGCTGGCGCGGAGCACCTGACGGAGGTTGTCGCCCGGAGCTGCGGAACGTCGATCGCGGATCTACCCGGCGCGGGTGCCGCTGGTGGATTCGCCGGCGGGCTCGTAGCGACCCTGGGAGCGGAGATCCGCCCCGGCATCGACGCGCTCTTGGAGGCCGTGGGCTTCGACTCCCTCGCCGCGGGGGTGGATGCCATCATCACCGCGGAGGGTCAGATCGATGGCCAATCGCTCTCCGGCAAGGTGCCGGTGGGCATCGCCCGGCGCGCGGGCGGAACCCCAGTATTCGTGCTGGCTGGCTCCGTCGGAGTGACGGAGAAAAACAGCGGTGCAGCGAGTGCTATGCAGCCACTCTACGACGCCGGGATCACCGCAATCTTCACCATCGGCCAGCGCCCGGAACCACTCCACACGGCCATCGCTGGCACAGCCGGAAACCTCGAAACCGCAGCCGAGAACCTGGCCCGCACGCTGGCCGCTCACACCTCTAACGAAAGGTGATGGGTTCTGCAGATGACAACAGCGCCTGCTGAAAAATCAGCAGGCGCTGCGGGGTATTTGCGAGGAGCAAGTCCTACGCTCATAAATGAGAATACACTGTCCCCATGACCAGTCAAGAGGCTCTCCAGCTGCTGCTATCTGAAAAACGCCTGGCTCCTTTCGCTCACGCTGCCAGCGGAAACATAGCCCGCGCTGAAGAGCTGTACCGGTGGAATAATCGCTTGTCGGGCGCTCTGCATGCTCAAATCGGGCTATTCGAAGTGATCACCCGCAATGCTCTTGATAGGGCCCTCCGAGCCTGGTGCTTACAACGCTTCGGAACCAGCTCCTGGACCTCCCGCGACTTACCTGCAAACGAGATCCATGTCCTGATTTCTCGTCAGCTCGCTGATGCCCGAAAAAATACCGCTAAGGCGGCTCGAAACCGGCCTCCTCGGCATCCACGGAAGAACGCGAAACCCATTCACGACGATGTCGTCGCCCAATTGACACTGGGAAACTGGGCTGCCTTGCTCGGAGCATTCCCCCGTCATCAGATGAGCCCAAAGAAACAGGAAGCGGCTGCATCGCTATGGTCCAACGCGTACACAGTCGCATTTCCGCGTTTAAGACTTGCTCCTCAACAAGACGGACATTCCATTCCCCAGGATGGCATCAGCTTAGGGGATAACTACCGACGGGTCACTGATCTCAGGAACCGTGTGGCACATCACGAAAACCTTTTGGATGTCCGGGTCAATCGACGCTTGAACGACATGATCACCGTGCTCGCCGCAATCGACGAAAACATACCCGGCTGGTTTCTCCGAGGAAGTAAAGTGCGACGCATTTACCAGCAAGACCCGAGGGGTTCTTGGTCTTAACAACTGTCTCTTCGCGCCACTATCGGCAAGCTCGCTCATCGCGCTTGCTGAAAAGCAGAGAAATCTCACACGCTATTCTTGAAGCGGTCAATCCGCTCACCATAAGGTTCAAAGGCCCATGAAGCACGCCAAAAACCTCGCCCGCATCGCGCGCAACTCCGTGAGCAGCCTAGCCACGGAGGTCCGCTCCCGGGTCGAGGAGAAGAAAGCCCGCCTCTTCCCGAAGTCCAGCACACCGCGGCAGGTCAGGCCGGGGATCCGTGACCTCGATGCCACCGGCGTCCTCACCGTCGCCGACCACGGCACGGACATCCCCTTGCACTGGTACGAGGTCGGCCCCGGCCACGGCTCGACTGCAGAGACGGGCAACGCGGAACCGCTGACGATCGTGTTCATCCACGGCTTCACCCTCGGCGCGGACTCCTGGTACCGCCAGTTCCGCGGACTGCGTAAGAAGCTGCCGGGCGTGCGTCTCCTCACCCTCGACCTGCGCGGTCACGGCAAGACTGGTGCGGTGCCACCCTCGTTGTGTTCGACGGAAACGGCTGCGGAAGACGTCCTGGCCGTTCTCGCCGAGCGTGCGCCGGCCGGAAAGCTGATCCTCGTCGGCCACTCCCTCGGCGGGCAGATTGCGTTCGCCGCGCTGCGACATGCCCCGGAGGACGTGCGGCAGCGCATCGCGGGGTTCGTGCTGGTATCCATAGCCATCGACCGCTTCGCCGCGAACGGTATCCCGGAGCTGCTGAATCTGCGCAGTGTCGGCTGGCTGGCCGGGCTGCTGAAGGCCTCGCCGAAGCGGGTTCGCAAGCTGCGCGACAAGATCGCCGGCCTGATCGCCCCGGCGCTCGCGATCGCGGTGTTCTCCCGACCCACGAACCGCCAGGTCATCGACCTGCACGCCTACATGATCAACGAAACGCCACTGGACACGTACCTAGGCTTCCTCGATGACCTGCGCGGGCACGATGAATACGACGCCGTCCCGTATCTTTCCGGTCTGCCCGGGACCGTCCTCGTCGGGGACAACGACGACGTCACCTCACGCGAACAGGCTGAAAAGATCGTTGCTGCGTGGCCGGGCGCGGAGCTGATCGAGGTCGCCAACGCGGGCCACATGCTCCCCTTGGAGGCTCCGAAGGAGGTCAACGCGGCGATCGCGCGACTGGCAGAGAGGGTCGCGGGAGGTACGACGCACCCCCAACAGCGCTGAGACATCGTTACTGAAGCATGAGCTGACGTGTACACCCCACACCACGGTCCAGAACGCCAGAGTCCCCGGCCAAAGGACCGGGGACTCACGAGGCACAAGTGCTAGAGCTGGAGCCAGCAAAAGCGAATGCCACTGTCTACTGTGTCGCTGACACCAACTGCGCGTCGAGCTGACGGTTTTTCAGGTCCTTGCGCAGGATCTTTCCGGTGGCAGATTTTGGAACAGCGTCCAGAAACTCCACGATGCGAACCTTCTTATACGGCGCCACCCGCTCCGCAACCCACGCCTTCAGCTCCTCCGGGTCAATCTCTGCCGGAACGCCAGCGGAATTCTGCTGCGGGACAACAAAAGCTCGAGGAATCTCTTCGCCATCCCCCTCGCGCACGTAGCCGACCACCGCGGCGTCAGAAATGTCATCCCGGGTCAGGAGCAGCGCCTCCAGCTCTGCCGGAGGCACCTGGTAGCCCTTGTATTTGATCAATTCCTTCGCGCGATCAACGACGTAGCAATTACCTTCCGAATCCACGGCGACCATGTCGCCGGTGCGCAACCAACCATCCGGCAGCAGAGTCCGGGCCGTGGCCTCCTCGTTGTTGAGATAGCCCTTCATCACCTGCGGACCGCGGACCCACATTTCACCAACCGCCGATCGTTCGCCCGACTGTGTGGGCGCGGGAATCTCCGGCAGATCATCCTTGGAGATATCAACGATCTTGATCTCGGTATTTGGCAACGGAGCGCCAACGGACTCTAGAGGCGTCACGTTAACCAAAGAGTTATGGGTAACCGGGGAGGTTTCAGTCATCCCAAAGCCCTGGTAGATATCCACGCTGAGCCGCTGCTGCACCGCGATGGCAAGCTCCCGGTCGAGGGGTGCAGCTCCGGACTGGATAGCGCGCAGAGAGCTCAGGTCATAGGATTCCACCGCCGGGTGCTTCGCGAGTAGAACAGCGATCGGCGGCGCGATGAAGGTGCAGTCAATGTTGAATCGCTCGTGTGCTGACAAGAAGGATTCCAACTCGAACTTCGGCAGCGTGACCATTGTGCAGCCCTGAAACAGAGCCGCCCCAAGCAGGCAGTTCATACCGTAAATGTGGAAGAAGGGAAGGACGCCGCAGACCACCGAGCCGGTTTTCATGCCATTGTGCTGCATGGACGGGGACACCTGGAAGAGATTGGCGACCAGGTTCTGGTGACTCAGCTTCACACCCTTCGGAATCCCTGTGGTTCCCGAAGAAAACGGCAACACAGCAATATCCTCGTCCGCGTTGATTTCAACCTCAGGCGCAGTGTGATTTTCAGCGAGAAGCGCCTTGAGCCCAGCCTCGGCATCGGTGAGGTTAATAACCCCTTCAGCCGGAATCCCCTTCGCCTGCGCAGCTTCCATGCCTGCGGTGCCCAGCAGATCTGTGGTGAGCAGCATCTTTGCATCCGCCGCCCGCAACTGCTTTTCAGCATCCTCAGCAGTCGCCAAGGAGCCTAGCGTCGTCACCGTGGCCCCGGATCGAAGAATGCCGAAGTAGGAGATGACAAACGCGGCATGGTTGGGGCAGTGCAGCGCAACCACGTCCCCCTTCCCGACCCCGCGAGCGGCGAGAGCGCCTGCCATGCGCTCGTAACTCGCCTTCAATTCTTGAAATGTCATCTCTTCGCCGGTCAAACCGTCGATGAGCGCAGTTTTGTTTGCCAGCCCGCCCGACAGGTCGCCGAAGATGGCGTCATAAAGAGGAATCTGTGGGATTGTGACGTCTGGATAAGGGCTTGGGATGGGCATAGCGGTAATCCTTTCGGCGTATCAACGAACCGCGGAGCGTGACCCATAGTGGAAATCTGAAACGTGATTCAGGTCACAAGCGCGAGGTTAGCAGAAGCCCTTTCCCTGGCAAATGTTTTTCTCGAAAAACAACCACGCGGGCGGCTACCCATCGCCGGTCGCCCCATCAGCGACCCCGTCCGGACTATCGCAAGTGAAGCAAGCGCTCCGCTCCGTCGAAAAGGTGCGAGTGCTCGTTGTAGCTCACGAGACGCACCGGAGTAAGCCCATCCACGCCTCGGCCCGCTCCATCGAACGGCGCCACCTCCAGCTGGCGAGCACCTCCAACCCACCCATCAGCATTAGCTCCCGACCTCTCTGGGAGAACCCTAAGCACAGTCAAAGACGCGGTGTAGGTACGCCCAATTAGGTGACGGAAATTGGAACCAAAGAGCGAAGACACAATCACACTAATCGGGCCACCGCTCGTCGCCACGACCACATCCCTCCCTTGAGCAAGATCTACTACAGCCGCGAACGCACCGAGCACCTCCCTGCGGAAATCTTGAAACTCCGGAGCCTCCACCCAACGATCCAGCGCCCGATCCAACACAGCCCCTAGCAGGCGATGCCCCTCGACGAGCAGCTCCCCATCCCCGCCGTCTGCCGCCTGCCGATAAACCTCCGCCAAGCGGTCACGCTCTTCCGGATGCTCGTCAAGATAGGGCATCACGACAGAATCGGAGTTGAACTCGCACCACCCCTCCATGACGGCTGGATCAATGTCGAGCGACTCGGCGAGCGGAGCCAAGGTGTCGCGCTGGCGACGCAAGGGTCCCGATACAAGAGCTGCACCCCCTTTGAGCCTTCGCTGCAGCTCCGCAGCCACGAGCCGCGCTTGCCGATGCCCAACGCGGGTGAGGCGATCGTATTGCTCCTCCATTCCCCGCTGCCATTGCCCCCGCCCTGCAGCAGCAGAATCCGCCTGGCCATGCCGGAGCAGGTAGATCGTTCCTGTCATGCGAAAATTCAACTTTCTGAGATATCGGGCATTCTAAGGTGCCTTAGGATCAAGTCTATGGCCACACATCCACCCCAGGAGCAACTCCAGAAAACTGAGAAGCTATCGCCCAGAGCCGCCGCCCGGCGCGAGGAAATCCTCACCGCTGCCCGGAAAGTTTTTGTCCGCGATGGTTATACCGCGACAAAGCTCCTCGATGTTGCTAAAGAGGCCGGATGCGCAGCGGGAACGCTGTATACCTACTTCGAGAACCGCGAAGATCTCTTCACAGCCGTCCTGCAACAAGTTGAACATGAGATGCGCAGCGCCAGCGGAAGAATAGCCAGCGATGACCCCCGCGAACTCATCAGCGCCGCCAATCGCGCCTATGTCGAAAGCTACGCCGACAATGCCCCGGAACTCTCGCTGATGGAGCAGGTTTCGCAAACCCATCCCGAAATGCACAAACTGCGCACGTCGCGGGCGCGGGGATTCACCTCCCGGAACCAACGGCTCATCAAGTCATTGCAGGACGATGGCACTCTCGCCAGCGACCGGGACGCCGAAATGCTCGCCCTCAGCTTGTCCATCATGGTCTCGCGACTGTGCTACTCAGTGTTCGTTGAAAACATGATCCCCGATGCCGGCGAGGCAGACGGTGCCGCCACGGCCGAGAAACATAAAGCCCGCACTATTGAGCGCATCGTCAACACCGTCAATGACATCTGGTTTCGCACGCTAGGCCTCTAGCGCACCCTGAAGGGCTAGACCCCACCACCCAAGACCCCTCGGAGGTCGGCAAGGCTGAAATCTCCCAAAAGGATTGAATCGTGATTCAATTCACATTACAATCAGCATTGTTCACCAAAACTATGCACAACGGCAGGTAGGAACCTCATGTCTCACCACACCCCAGCAAACAAGCCGATCAGTTACGACTACTCCGGGCACAACGCAATCGTTACCGGCGGCACCCGTGGCATCGGCTACGCCACGGCTCGACTCTTGGCCGCGAGTGGCGCGAACGTGACGATCACCGGTCGCAAACAAGAAACCGTCGAACCCGCCGCCGCTGCCCTCCAGGCTGAGGCAGCCGAGCTGAACCCCAACGCCGGTCGCGTCATCGGAATCGCCGCCCACGTCGCAGACCCCGATGCAGCCCGAAGGACCTGCGAAGCCACCGTTCAAGAATTCGGCAGCGTCGACGTCCTGGTGAATAACGCCGGAACAAACCCCGCCTACGGGCCAATCCACAAGCAGAGTCCCGAAGCCATGGCAAAGACCTACGAAGTCAACGTCATCGGCCCCGTCATCTGGACCGCCGCCGCGAAAGACGCAGGCATGGGGGCCGATCGCAAGGGCGCGGTCGTCAACCTCTCGTCCATCGGCGCCCTCACCGAGGAAGCAAAGCTCGGCGTCTACAACGGGACCAAAGCTGCGCTCCTGCACATGACCCGCCAGATGGCCAACGAGCTCGCCCCCACCATCCACGTCAACTCAATCGCCCCAGGCGTGGTGCGCACCAAGCTCTCCGAAGCGCTATGGAAAGAACACGAAGACGCCGTCGCGGCTATCACTCCCGCGCAGCGGATTGGCGAGCCCGAAGACATCGCCGCTGCTATCGCCTTCCTCGCAGCACCTGCAACAACCTGGCTCATCGGTGAAAATCTCGTCGTCGACGGCGGCATGCTCGTCCAGCCCTAGGTTCATCACCCACCCAAGCAACAGCACCACCGAAACGCTCAGAACGAGGAAAAGATATGGACTTCGCGCCCAGCGCACGCTCGAAGGAGTATCAGGAACAGCTCCTTCGCTTCATGGATGAACACGTCTACCCGGCCGAGCCGATCTACCACCGGCAGATGACCGAGTCCGGCGATCCGCACCACCACCCAGCGATCCTTGAAGACCTCAAAGCCGAAGCCAAGAAGCAGGGCCTATGGAACCTCTTCCACCCCCACGCCGGCACCGGCCCGGGCTTGAGCAACGTTGACTACGCCCCATTGGCAGAAATCATGGGACGCTCCCCCCAGCTTGGCCCCGAAGCCTGCAATTGCAATGCCCCGGACACCGGGAACATGGAGGTTCTCGAGCTTTACGGCAGCGAGGCCCACCGCAGGGACTACCTGAATCCGCTGCTCGACGGTGAAATCCGCTCCGCGTTCGCCATGACCGAACCAGGAGTCGCCTCCTCAGATGCCACCAATGTGTCCATGCGCATGGAACGAGTGACCGGCTACACCGCCGAAGGCTCGAATAAGCCCCTCGATGGGTATGTACTTAACGGGCGGAAGTGGTTTAGCTCGAACGGCATGCGACCCAACCTCAAGGTGCTCATCGTCATGGGCAAGACCAGCCCAGAGGCTGAGCCCCACCGCCAGCAGTCCATGCTGGTCGTCCCCGCCGACGCCCCCGGCGTCCACATCGTGCGCGACCTTCCCGTCTTCGGCTACCACGACCGCGAAGGCCACGCCGAACTGGAATTTGAGGACGTATTCGTCCCCGACCACGACATCCTCCTGGAGGAGGGAGCGGGTTTTCGGATCTCCCAGGACCGCTTGGGGCCAGGCCGGATTCACCACTGCATGCGCGCCATCGGCATGGCAGAACGTGCACTCGAGCTGATGTGCGAACGAGCCTTGTCGCGAAGCACCTTCGGCAAAGCGCTGGCCGAGCGCGACACGATCCAAGAACGCATCGCCAACGCCCGCATCGACATCGAGCAGGCCCGGCTATTGACTTTGAAGGCCGCCTGGATGATGGACACGGTCGGCAATAAGGCCGCTCGCCAGGAAATTGCTGCCATCAAGGTTGCTGCCCCACAGGTCGCACTCCGCATCGTGGACGAAGCCATCCAAGTATTCGGTGGCGAGGGTGTGACCTCCGATACCCCGCTGGCTCACATGTGGGCTGGCCTGCGATCACTCCGGCTGGCCGATGGCCCGGATGAAGTCCACCGCATGACCATCGCCCGACAAGAACTGCGCAAATACAAGTAGAACCCCTGCACAGCACAGACCTATCGAAGGAGCCACGGTGAACGACCCAACAACCGGCAGCCATAATTCAGCCACGAAGAACCCGGCCGCGCCGTTCAACATGGACGAGCTCAGCGCCTGGCTTAGCCGCATCACGCCGTTGAGGGGTGAGATCTCGCTCGACCGCGTCGGAAACGGACAATCGAACCTCACGTTTCTCGTCGAAGACACCGCGGGCTCGCGCTGCATCGTCCGCCGCCCACCGCTCGGGAAGCTGGCTGCCAGTGCCCATAACGTCGTGCGCGAAGGAAAGATCATGGCAGCCCTTCACGACACCGAGGTGCCAGTCCCGGTAATTCATGGCAGCACCGACGAGCTCGCGGACCACGGTCAGTCAATCTCCGATGCCCCCGTCGTGGCGATGAGCATGGTCGACGGAATAACCATTAGCTCCGCAGAAGCCGCCTCGCCCTTGGGGCTGGACATCCGGCACAACGTTGCCACCAACATGCTGGACGCGATGATCCACATCCACGACGTCAATCTCGAATCCACCGGGCTGGACACGCTGGCGTCCCACGACCCCTACGCCCCACGCCAGCTCAAGCGCTGGTCAGGGCAGTGGGATAAAACCAAAACCCGGGAATTACCTGCGCTCGACAAACTCACGGCCCTCCTGGAGAAAAACACCCCAGAGCAGAAAGAAACCGTGCTGGTGCACGGCGACCTGCACGTCGGCAATGTCATAGCCAACCCAGACGACGGCACCATCAACGCGGTCATTGACTGGGAGCTCACCACACTGGGCGATCCTCTCGCGGACGTGGGGACAATGCTGGCTTATTGGCCAGTCAAGGACGGGCTAGTGCTCCCCGGATTTGAAGCACCCCTCCTCGACGGATTCCCAAAGTCTGAAGAACTAGCCTCACGGTATCTCTCTGCCACGGGACGGGATAGGAATGCATTGGCGTTTTGGCACGTCCTGGGACTATGGAAAGTCGCGATCATCTGCGAAGGCGTGGTGCGGCGCGTCATGCAGAATCCCGACAACCGCGCCTCCGGAGGCGCCCCCACCCAGGAGATGGTCGAATGGGTTGTCGCTGAGGCACAGCAGACCGCGAGGGAGTACGGGCTCAGCTAGGTGGCCTGCTTTTAGCAGAGAACCTCCGGCAAGCTCACTAAGCTGGGCGCCATGGCAATCCGAACCCCGCAAGAGTGGATCAGCGAGTACCCCCTCCTCGAGCGCCTCGTCGCGCTGGAGGAGACCCTGTGGTTGAAACCCGACCTGCCTCGAGCCGAAGAAGGCCTGGCGCACGTCGGGATCACCCCGGACCAGGTCCAGGACGCCGCGGACCGGCTGAAACGCTTCTCCCCCTACCTGCAGCAGGTCTTCCCAGAGACCACGCCCAGCGCGGGCGTCATCGAATCCCCTCTCCGCCACGTGCCCGCGATGAAGGAGGCGATCGAGGACCTCACCGGGCAGCAGATCGAAGGACAGCTGTGGGCGAAGCTCGACTCCCACCTGCCGATCTCCGGGTCCATCAAGGCCCGCGGCGGGATCTACGAGGTGCTCCAGCACGCCGAGGCCCTCGCCCTGGAACACGGCCTGATCACCGTGGACAGCGACTACCGGCTCCTCGACTCCGCCGAGGCCCGCGAGCTCTTCGGCCAGCACCGCGTGGCTGTGGGCTCCACCGGCAACCTGGGGCTATCCATTGGCATCATGAGCGCCAAGCTGGGCTTCCAGGCCGCGGTCCACATGAGCGCGGATGCCCGCCAGTGGAAGAAGGACCTGCTGCGCTCCCACGGCGTGGAGGTCGTGGAGTACGAACAGGACTACTCCGTCGCCGTCGCCGCTGGCCGCAAGGCCGCCGAGGACGACGACAGCGTCTACTTCGTGGATGACGAGAACTCCGTCTCCCTCTTCCTCGGTTACGCGGTCGCCGGGGCGCGACTGGCCGGCCAGCTGCAGGCCTTGGACGTCCGGTTCACCGAGCAGGAGCCGCTCCACGTGTACCTGCCCTGCGGGGTCGGCGGTGGTCCAGGTGGTGTCGCATTCGGCATCAAGGCCATTTTCGGCGACGCGGCGCGCTGCTATTTCGCCGAGCCCACCCACTCCCCCGCCATGTTCATCGGAGTGCACACCGGCGCCCACGATCAACTGGCAGTGCAGGACTTCGGCATCGATAACCTCACCGCCGCCGATGGCCTGGCCGTGGGGCGCCCCTCCGGCTTCGTCGGCGAGCGGATGCAGCACCTCATCGACGGCTACTACACCGTCAGCGACGAGAACATGTTCCGGGGTGTGGCCCTCTTCGATCGCTCCGAGGATGTGCAGTGTGAGCCGAGCTCCGCGACCAGCTTCTTCGGCCCCGGAGCCATCGGCCGGGCGGGCACCCACCTGGCGTGGATCACGGGTGGGGCGATGGTGCCAGAGGAAGAAATGGCTAGCTACATCGCCCGCGGTGAGGAGCTGCTCTAGGGCTAGCCTGTCTATATAAAAACAGTGGCCACGGGGTTATCCCCGCGGCCACTTGTGTTATTGAGTTATTACTCGGCCATTACAGCGCTGGCGAAAGACCGGCGCTCGACTGGTCAGACACCCGGTAGAGGTGCTCGTTGACGAACTCGCCAACGCCCCAGCGGGCGAGCTCGCGGCCATAGCCGGAGCGTCCGATTCCGCCGAAGGGCAGGCCCGCGCCGGTGACGGCGTGCTCATTGATGAAGGTCATGCCGTCGTGCAGCTGCACGGCGACCTCGCGGGCTGCTTCCAGGTCGGTGCTCCACACGGAGCTGGAGAGACCGTAGTCGGAGTCGTTAGCGATCTCGATGGCCTCTGCCGCGTCCTTTGCGCGGTACACGATCGCCACGGGTCCGAAGATCTCGTTGCAGCCAACGTCGGCCTTGGGGTCCACGTCGACCAGCAGGGTTGGCTCCATGAAGGCGCCCTCGCGGTCGATGGCCTTACCGCCGACGCGGATGGTGGCATCACCATTCTTCTCCGCCTCGGCGAGGCGCTCGACGATCTCGTCGCGGGCACCGATGGAGGACAGCGGACCGATATCGGCGTTCTCGTCGTCGTATGCGCCGACCTTCATGTCGCCGATGAGCTTCTCCAGCGTCTCGACGGTGCGGTCATAGAACTCGTCCATGACGATCAGTCGCTTCGGGGCGTTACATGCCTGGCCGGTGTTGTACATGCGGATCTTGGTGAACTGCTCCAGGACCCAGTCCAGGTTCTCATCGTCGAGCACGATGAAGGGGTCGTTGCCGCCCAGCTCCAGCAGGGACTTCTTGTAGTTCTCGCCGGCGGTCTTCGCTACAGCAGCACCAGCCTGCTCGGATCCGGTGAGGGAGACACCCGCCACGCGCTTATCCGCCACGAAGGCATCCATCTGGGAGCCGGAGGCGTACACGTTGATGAAAGCATCCTTCGGCAGCCCGGCCTGCTCCAGCAGGTCCTGGCAGGCCTGGGAGGACAGCGGGCAAATGGAGGCGTGCTTCAGCACCAGCGTGTTGCCCAGCAGCAGGTTCGGTGCTGCCCAGCGGGCGACCTGGTAGTAGGGGAAGTTCCACGGCATGATGCCCAGCACCACGCCCAGGGGCTCCTTACGGACCCAGGTCTGCTGTGCGCCTTGCTGGGAAAGCTGCTCATCTGCCAGGAGCTCGTGGGCGTGCTCGGCATACCAGGTGAAAATGTCCGAGACGATGTCGATCTCAGCCTCGGCCCAGCGGGTCAGCTTGCCCATCTCGCGGCCGATGTGTTCCGCCAGCTGCTTCTTGTTTTCCTGAAACAGCTTCGCGGTCTTCCTCAGGACGTCGGCGCGCTGCGCAATAGGGGTCTTGCGCCACTGCTCGCCTGCAGCGGTGGCGCGATCCAGAATTGCATCGCGGTCGGCATCATTGATGCGGTTGAACTGCTCTTCTTCTTGGCCAGTACTTGGATTCTGCAATGCAAAAGTGCTCATGACCCCTGCCTACCAGAGGTGTCGGGGCGGTGTCAGTGACCAAGGACAAAACCCCGGCCCGCGGTGCAGCACCTCGGGGCCGGGTTTTCGCTATGTGCCCAGCGCTTTAGCTCAAGCCAGCAGTCCGTGAAATTTCACCGAAAATTCGCGACGGCACTCGCGGCATTGCCAGGAATTATCCGTTTCCGTGGTCGGAAACAGGTTCTCCCCCATGCAGTAGGGGCAGAAGTTCACGGTCGCACGCCGACCGTTGCTGTGGCCGGACTTCCCACCGATTGCCTGGTTCACCGGTGGCAGGGAATCAGTATCGGGGACACTCATCGCAGGGCTTCCTCCTCGGCGCGGGCGACCCAGGAGCTGAACTCCTCGCCGGCCTCACGCTGCTCCTTGAAGTTCTCCACCACGCGGACCACGTAGTCGCCCACGTCCTTGGAGAACACGTTGTTGCCGCGCAGCTTGCGGCCGAAGCCCGGCTCCAGGCCGACCTTTCCGCCCAGGTGAACCTGGAAGCCCTCGACGCGGTTGCCGTCCTCGTCGGTCAGCACCTTGCCGGACAGGCCGATGTCCGCGACCTGGGAGCGAGCGCAGGAGTTCGGGCAGCCGTTCAAGGAGATCTTCAGCGGCACATCAAGGTCGCCGACCCGCTCCTCCAGCTCGTCGACCAGCTGGATAGCGCGCTGCTTCGTCACGACGTGCGCGAGCTTGCAGAACTCCAAGCCGGTGCAGCTGATGATGTCGCGGCGGAAGGCCGAAGGCTTCGCGGACAGCCCCTCCTTCTCCAGCTCGGCGGCAAGCTTGTCTGCATTCTCCGGGGTCAGATCCAGGAACAGCAGCTCCTTATCGGGAGTCGTGCGCAACCGCGTGGATCCATAGGACTCGGCGAGCTCCGCCAGGCGCTGCAGCTGGGCGCCATCGGTGTGACCGACCGTGGGCTTCACGCCCAGGTAGACCTTGCCGTCCCGCTGCTCGTGGATGCCGATGTGGTCGCGGTAGCCGGGGTACTCGCCCGGGTCCGGACCGTCGACGAGTTTGCGGCCGAGGTAGTCCTCCTCCAGCACCTTGCGGAACTTCTCGATGCCCCAATCAGCGACGAGGAACTTCAGGCGCGCGCGGTTGCGTACCTTGCGGTAGCCGTAGTCGCGGAAGATGCGAACTACGCCGGCCCACACCTCCGGGACTTCATCCAAGGGTACCCAGGCGCCGAGCCGCTGGGAAAGCATCGGGTTGGTAGACAGCCCGCCGCCGACCCAGACGTCGAAGCCAGGGCCATGCTCCGGGTGATTGGAACCGATAAACGCCAGGTCCTGGATCTCGTGGGTGACGTCCTGGCGGGAGTTGCCGCTGATCGCGGACTTGAACTTGCGTGGCAGGTTGTCGAACTCGCCGCTGGTAAGTAGCTCTTCCTTGATGGTGTGAATGGCCGGGGTGGCGTCGATAATCTCGTCGGCAGCGATGCCTGCGACCGGGGAGCCCAAGATGACGCGGGGGACGTCACCGCAACCGAAGTTGGTGTCCAGCCCAACGGATTCGAGCCTGTCCCAGATGGTCGGGACGTCCTCGATGCGGATCCAGTGCAGCTGGACGTTTTGGCGGTCGGTGAAGTCCGCGGTGTCGCGGGCGTAGTCGCTAGAAATCTCGCCGATGACGCGCAGTTGCTCGCTGCTGACGAGGCCGCCGTCGAGGCGGATGCGCATCATGAAGTAGTTATCCTGCAGCTCCTCGGTGCTGAGCGTGGAGGTAGCCACACCGTCGAGGCCAGGACGGCGCTGGGTATAAAGACCGACCCACTTGAAGCGGGGCGCGAGGTCCTCCTTCGGGATGGAGTCGAAGCCCTGCTTCGAGTAGGTCTCGCGGATGCGGTCGATAACGCCGAGGCCGGCGCCTTCTTGCTTAATCTTCTCGTCGTCGTTGAGCGGGGTGGTGCCGTCAACGAGCCACTGGCCTTGCGGCCGGGGCTTACGCTTCGGCCTCGGTCGAGTGGTGGGGGTTGCAGTCATGGTGAATTTCTCCAGTTAATTGTGCGTTGCGGCGGTCTTGTCTTGATCCGCAACGCGGGCTGCAGATCAACCTACACTAGACAGACCGTGCGGTCTATAACTGCACACACTAAACCGGTAAGCCGCAAGGTTGCAAGCAATTTCAGCAAAGTCAATTGCATAAACTAGACAATGCTGTCTACACTCTTGTGTGATCCACCCCCTAGAACCTCGCAATCCCATCGCGGTGGGATTAGCTTGGTGGGTGAAGAATATGCACTTAGAACCAACGATTGGACCCTAAATAAAAGTGTCAGACGCAGCAAAGACCACTCGTCCGCTCCGCATCGCGGTCATCGGCTCCGGCCCGGCCGGCATTTATGCATCCAACGCCCTCGCCAAGGCCACCATCCCGGAGGGCAGCGGCGACACCACCTTCGACGGCGTGAGCGTGGACATCTTCGAGCGCATGCCAGCCCCATTCGGGCTCATTCGTTACGGCGTCGCACCCGACCACCCCCGCATCAAGGGCATTATCCGCTCCCTGCACCGCGTCCTCGACCAGCCTCAGATCCGCCTATTCGGCAACGTCAACATCGGCGAGGACGTCACCCTCGAGGAACTGAAGCAGCACTACGACTCCGTCATCTACGCCACCGGCGCAACCAAGGACCGCGACCTCAACCTACCGGGCGCAGAAGCCACCCACGGCGGCGCTGAATTCGTCGGCTTCTACGACGCCAACCCGAAGTTCTCCGAGGACTGGAAGCTGGACGCCGAGTCCGTCGCCGTCATCGGCGTGGGCAACGTCGGCCTCGACGTCGCCCGCGTCCTGGCAAAGACCGGTGACGAGCTGCTCACCACCGAAATCCCGGACAACGTCTACGAGTCCCTGAAGAAGAACCAGGCCAAGGAGGTCCACCTCTTCGGCCGCCGCGGCCCCGCACAGGCGAAGTTCACCCCGCTGGAGCTGAAGGAGCTCAGCTACTCCGATAACATCCAGGTCATCGTCGACCCGGAGGACATCCAGTACGACGCCGCTTCCGAGGAGGCCCGCCGCGGCTCCAAGATCACCGACATGGTCTGCTCTTTGCTGGAGCAGTACGCCATCGCCGACCCAGGCGAGGAGCCACACCGCGTCTACATCCACTTCTTTGAATCTCCGAAGGAGATCAAGACGGACGAGCAGGGCAACGTCACCGCCCTGATCACCGAGCGCACGAAGCTCAACGGCGACGGTTCCGTCTCCACCACCGGCGAGATCCGCGAATGGCCGGTCGGCGCGGTCTACCGCACCGTCGGATACAAGTCCGACCAGCAGGCCGACCTGCCGTGGGACGCCGACGAGAACGTCCTGCCGAACGTCGGCGGTCGCGTGCTTACCGAAGGCCCCACTGCGGACGGCATCGCAGGTGTGCCGGGCAGCGCCGACCCGGAGGCCGAGAAGCGCGAGACCCTGCCAGGCGTATACGCCACCGGCTGGATCCGTCGCGGCCCCGTCGGCCTGATCGGTAACACCAAGGGCGACGCCAACGAGGCCGTCGATAACCTCTTGACCGACGTCGCAAAGGGCATCGGCTTCCAGCCAGCCAAGCCGGAGCTGGAGAGCGTCGAGGAGCTGCTGCGCTCCAAGAACATCTCCTGGACCGACTGGGAGGGCTGGTACGCCCTGGATAAGCACGAGCGCGAACTCGGCGAGGCCGAGGGCCGCGAGCGCAAGAAGGTCCGCGAGTGGGACGAGATGCACCACCACTCCAAGTACAGCGGGGAGTAAGCACTCCCCTGGTCGGAGCGGCAGCAAAGGCCACGCCGACCGCACCCCCACGCACACGGGGAGAGCCCAGGCCCAGTAGTTAGCAAAAACTAACATTCCTACTGCAAAGGTACAGCTCTACCCCCATTTTGCGCGGGGGTTTCCTTTCCCCTTTAGAGCTCTTGTGGCTTAGGTAACATGCGACTCATGACTCTGGAAAACGACGCCGTAGAAGAAGGCCCAAAGGTCTACATCACCGGGCGAACCCTGCTGTCCATGCCTGCGTACCAGGTCCACGCCCTCTACAAGCTGCGGGTGGACGTCTTCGTTAATGAACAGCGCGCCGCATTCCCGGAGATCGACGACCAGGACGCCCTGCCGGAGACCCACCACCTGCTGGCCTACGTCCACCCCGGCAGCGGCCCGGACTACCCGTGGGGCACCGCCGACCCCGGCTCCCCCATGCGGCTCGTGGGCACCGTGCGAGTCTTCGGACCGCCGGAGGAGCAGCACATCGGCCGCCTCTGCGTCCACCCGGACCTGCGCGGTTACGGGATCGCGCACAACCTTGTCGCGCGCTCCCTGGAGGTCGTCCGCGAGCGCGCCGCCGCCCTGGACCCCACGACCCAGAAGTCGATCGTAAAGATCGAGGCACAGAGCCACTCCGTGCCCTTCTACGAGGGCTACGGTTTCGCCACCGTGGGCGAGCCCTTCGACGTCGAGGGCATCGACCACGTGGAGATGCAGCTCGAGCTCGACTAGTCGGCGGCTAGCACTCCCCGCAGGTCACCGCCGGGTCGGCCGCGCAGTCCTCGCACAGCAGGATCTGTTCGCGGCACTCGGAGTTCTCGCAGTTGTGGAAGGTATTCGTCGCCGCCCCGCAGTTCTTGCAGAAGCCGAGCTGCTTCGCTTCCTCCGAGAACTCCATGTGCATGCGCTTGTCGAAGACGTACAGCGAGCCCTCCCATAGGCCCTTATCGCCATACTTCTCGCCGTAGCGGACAATGCCGCCGTCGATCTGGTAGACCTCCTCGAAGCCACGGTTCTTCATCAGCGCGCTGAGCACCTCGCACCGGATACCGCCGGTGCAGTAGCTGACGACCGGCTTGTCCTTCATCCAGTCGTACTTGCCGCTCTCCAGTTCCTTGATGAAGTCGTGGGTGGTCTCCACGTCTGGGACGACGGCGTTCTTGAACCGGCCGATTTCGGCCTCCATCGCGTTGCGTCCGTCGAAGAAGACGACGTCGTCGCCGCGCTCCTCGACCAGCTTGTTGACCTCTTCCGGCTTCAGGTGGGTCCCTCCCCCGATGACGCCGTTCTCGTCGACCTTCAGCTCGCCCGGCGCGCCGAAGGAGACGATCTCGTCGCGCACCTTGACGGACAGGCGCGGGAAGTCCTCTGCCCCGCCCTGCGACCACTTGAATTCCATGCCCTTGAAACCGGGGTATTCGCGGGTGCGGCGCGCGTACTGCTTGCAGGCATGCAGGGAGCCACCGACGGTGCCGTTGATGCCGTGTTCGGAGATGAGGATGCGCCCGGTCAGTCCGAGGCTTTCGCAGAGCTGCTTCTGCCACAGCATGATCGCCGTAGGGTCCGCGATGGGTGTGAAGCAGTAGTACAGCAGGATGCGGGATTCTTTGAGGTCGGTCGCGCTAACAGCCATACCTCAAAGTGTAGCCCCACCAGCGAGGACCCCCTAAACCCTCGGGAGTAGCAGCAACGCCGGTGGGCTACTCCACGGCGGGCTGCTCGCCCGTCGGCAGGTCGGCCTCATCCTCAGTCGAGTTGCCGGCGTCCTCAGGAGCCGCGTGGGTCTCGTGTGCGACCTCCGCTGCCTGGATCTTGATGGCCCCGGCGGCGTCGGCTGCCCGGTCGCGGGCATCTTCGATCGTCTCCGCGGTGGAGACAGCCACGCCCATGCGGCGTCGGTTGTAGCTGGCCGGCTTGCCGAAGAGGCGGACCTTGGTCTCTGGGACGGCGAGCGCCTCGGCCAGGCCGTGGTACTCCACCGCCGCACCTTCCGGCAGGTCCTCACCGAGGATCACGGCGGAGGCGCCCGGGGAGATCAAAGTCGTGTCGATCGGCAGGCCCAACACAGCACGGGCGTGCAGCTCGAACTCGCTGCAGCGCTGCGTGCCGATGGTCACCATGCCCGTGTCGTGCGGCCGCGGGGAGACCTCAGAGAAGTACACATCATCACCTTTGATGAACAGCTCCACACCAAACACGCCCCGGCCGCCCAAGGCGTTGGTCACGCGCGCCGCCACGGAGCGGGCATTATCCAGCGCGGAGTCCCCCATCGTCGCAGGCTGCCAGGACTCCACGTACTTGCCGAGGTCCTGGCGGTGGCCGATGGGCTCGCAGAACCAGGTGGCGGACTGGCCGCTGACCGGGTCAATGCTGCGCACCGTGAGCAAGGTGATCTCGTAGTCGAAGGGGACGAACTTCTCGACGATGACCTTTTCGCAGGTCACGCGGACGTCGGAAAGCGCGAAGTCCCAGGCCGCGTCGAGCTCGTCTGCACTGGCCACGTAGCTCTGACCCCGCCCCGCGGAGGACACGACGGGCTTGACCACGCACGGGAACCCGACCTCCTCGGCCACGGCAGTGAGCTCTTCGGGGGTGGACGCAAAGCGGTGCACGCCCGTGGGAATGCCCAGCTCCTCGCTGACCATCGTGCGGATCTTCTCGCGGTCCATCGTCAACTGCGCGGCCCGCGCCGTCGGGGCGATGGTGACGGTGCCCTCCTCTTCCAGTTCGGCGAGGACGTCCACCGCCAACGCTTCGATTTCCGGAACCACGATGTGCGGGCGGACCTCGGTGATGAGTTCGCGCAGTGCGTCGCCGTCCATGAGGTCCAACACATGCGAGTGATTGGCCACGTTGTGTGCGGGCGCGCCCCGGTAGCGGTCCACGGCGTGTACTTCTACACCGAACCTCTGGAGGGCGATGGTCAGCTCACGGCCGAGCTCACCGGCTCCCAGGATCATGACGACTGTCGCGCAGTCACTGTTGGGGGTGCCGATCGCTTGTGGGGTGTACATGAAGCGCAATTCTAGCTGGCAACGCGGGCGCGTCTAATCCGCTTTCGCGATCATCACGCAGCTACGCAACGTTTCCAGCCCCGGAATCAGCGCGACCCACGCCAGAGACCGCTAGTGGATTTGGGGTCGTGGCGCGCCCATAATGGAGCTATGAGCTCGCAGTTTTCGAACCCCCAGCCCACTTCTGATTCGGCCGCCGGTGCCGGCCAGTTCTCCTGCTCCCGCCGCAGCCTACTGCGCGGCGCAGCACTGGCCACGGCAGCCACGGCCGCGGGCGCACTGCTCGCCGCCTGCGCGGGCGAGGAGACCGTCGCTAAGGCCGCGACAACCGACATTCCGGTCGGCGGGGCGAAGATCATCGATAACTGGATCATCGCGCAGCCGGAGAAGGATAAGTTCACGGCCTACTCCACCGAGTGCCCCCACGCCCGCGGCCGCATCGACAAGATCGCCGAGCAGGACGGTATGACCGTCGCGATCTGCCCGAAACACGGCTCGGTCTTCGACACTGCCACCGGTGATGTGGTCGACGGCCCCTCCCGCGACCCGATGGCCCTGGCCCGCGACGTCCAGGTCAACGAGGGAGCCGTCGAGGTCATCAACTAACCCCTCCCCTCCCGAGGCCGCGACATGGTCGCTTCACTACGGCGCGATGACGATCGAGCGGTCACTCACCGCGTCCGCTACCCGCTGGTCGTGGCAGGTCCATAGCACCGCGGGCCTCCGGTCCTGCCGCACGAAGGCGTCGATGCCCTCCAGCAACTTGCGGTGGCCGTCCACGTCCAGGCCCACCGTCGGTTCGTCGAGCAGCAGGACGTCCGGATGCCCCGCCATCGTCGCTGCCACCAGCACCAGTCGGCGATCAGAGGTGGGAACGTCAAGGGGGTGTTCCTCGGCCCACTTCTCCAGGCCGAAGATTTCCAGCGCCTCCCGGTCGCCAGCGACCTCATCGATCACCCGGCGGTGAAGGAAGGACTGGTCCAGCGCAGTCGGCGCCCAGCCGCACCGGCCGGCCGAGATGAAGCCCTCGTAGTCCACCAGGCCAAGTGCTGCCAGCATCAACGAGGTCTTGCCGCAGCCATTAGGCCCAGCGATGTGGGTGACCTGGCCCGCCGGGGCGGCGACGGTAAACGGCCCCAGGCCACGGACCCGGACGTCCCGGGCAGACAGCGCGACACGCTGCGCGGCGGCGCCATCGGCGCTGGTACGAGGCGGAAAAATCGGCAGGTCGAACTCCGGAATCGGCCGCTCCCGCAACTCGCCGTCGGAGAGCTGGAACTGCTGAGCGGCAGCCTCCGAGACCGCCGACGGGCGGCGATCGTAGACGGTCACCTCGCCGGGGTAAGCGTCCAACACCTCAGCGAGCTGGTTGACCGCGGCCGTGTCCAGCCCGTCCAGCGGGCAGTCGAGAACCAGGGCGCCCGGGCGTGTCAGCAGCGCCTGGGCGATCGCCATGCGGCGGGTCTGACCGGTGGATAGCCGCATCGGGTCCTGGCCCGCAACATGCTGCAATCCCCAGGTCTGAAGAGCCTGATCCACGCGGGGGCGCATCTGCTCCCGCGGCACGCCCAGCTGCTCCATGCCGAAGGCCAACTCCTCGGCCACCGTGGCGCGCAGCAGCGAGATGTGGGCGGAAGCGTTGTTACCCACCCACGCGGCCCCGGTGGCCTCCGCGGCCTGCCAAGCATGGTCCGAGAGCCCATCGCCCCAAATAAAACGGGTCACTGGCATGGCGCTAGCTCACTCCAATCCACACGATGGCCGCGCACGTGGCGGCAACCAAAACCCAGCGCAGAATCCGTTGCCCGGGAGGGTTTGCCACCGGGTTCAGCACGGTACGCGGGCCGGGATCCCCGATCCCGGTGCGCTGCAGAGGCCGGGCGCGCTGCGCGGCATCGTCCACCAGCCCCACGATCAGGGGCATCACGAAGTTCAACTTCCCACGCGCCCCTGCGGTATTGACCCCACGGGCGGTGAACATCTGATTTAAGGTCTCCACCCGGGCCCGGGCCATCGGATACAGCCGGATAGTGGAGCCCACGACGTAGACCATCTTCGCGGGGAACTGCTCCTGCATCGCCCGCATCAACCGATCCCCATCCACGAAGGACCCGAGGGTCAGTCCAACCGCCGCGGCACCGAAGAGGCGCAGGGAAAGCAGGCCTGCAAGCTGCATACCGTCGGAGGTCAGCGGACCGAAGACAGGGTGACGTCCAAATGGGGCGTGCATCAAAAACAGGCCCACGGTGGTCGGAATCGCGAGCAGCACCGCCGCGAACAGCGGACCACGAGCGGGCCGGAAAAACACCGCGAGCAGGGCAGCAATCCCCAGCGCGGTGATCGAGACAACCAGCTTGTGAGCCAGCAACACCACGACCACCGCGCAGATGGCGGCGGTCAGCGGCGTATAGGGGTGAAGTTTTCTCACTTGCTCTCGGGGCTGAAGGTCACGCGGGTGCGCTTCGGCAGCCAGCGCAGCACCAGCCACACGATGGTGAAGACGATGAGCTTATCGATCGGATCGGAAGTCCAGGACTGCAGGAACACGGCAGTCAGCTGGTCGAAACCGAGGCCACGGTAGGCAGTGACCAGCAGACCCGTTCCGGTGCCCGCGGTGCCACCGAAGATGAACGAGGCGACCGGCGCGGAGAGCAAGGCCGTGATGAAGCCGACGACGAGGCCCGCCCCACCCACGCGCCACCACGCGCCGACAAAGAGCTTGCGCAGCAGGCCAGCAGCCACGCCCACGAAGGCATAGGCCGCCGCGAAGGGCACGACTGTCGGGTTGAAGGTTCCCCACACCAGGGAGCTCAGCACACCAGTGACCAGACCCGCCCAGGGGCCAGCAAGTGCGCCGACCAGGACGGTGCCGATGGAGTCCATGTACAGCGGTAGTGGCAGGCCCATGGTGCCGATGACCTGGCCGGTGATGATGTTCAACGCCAGGGCCACCGGGATGAGCGAGAGGGTGCGCACTGGCAGCTGCGGCACGATCGCGATCAGGGCGAGGATCGCCGGAACAAGGAAGCCCACGAGAGCAATCGTGGAGCTGCGGGAATCAGCCAGCGACTCCCAATTCGAGTCCGTGGGCTGGGAGATGACGAGGGTCAACCACGTCGCGGCGATGATGAGAATCGCCAGGCCAAGAAGGCTTTTTTGCATGCGTGACATAGCTATTCCAAACAGGGTTGAAGTAATCCCCGAAAAGCCTATGTCACCTCGGCGCGGGGAACGTGGAAAGTCGCCCAACATCGTTGTCGATGAACCTAAGTTTCGTCAAATGATTGCGTAGGGCACCCTAGCCAGTCACACAGAGCTGGTGCTGCTTTCAACCTGACTGGTCGGGCGCTATTTCTTAAACATCAGTTGACAGACCAAGCTGTCTAGTGTTTCATATCACTCAACGCACAACGGTTCGCCGCGAGCACCTCCCGACCCCTGGAGCCCCGGACACGGTCGGTAGGAACCGTTGGTTTTGCCTGAGATATCCACCTAGCCACCACTCTGTGCGCCACCACCGCCGCAGCCGCTAGGGAATATCACCCGGGGTTTCACGCTTTCTTGCGCCTTCGGGTTGGGCACGACCGCTGTGTGAGTCACCAACACCAACCACGAAGAAGGAAAACATGACTTTCCACGCAACCACCGCCGGGGTCCCACGCATCGGACCTGATCGCGAGCTCAAGAAGGCGCTCGAGGCATACTGGCGCGACTCTGCCACCGGCCGCGACCTCGCCGGCACCGCCACCCGCCTGGTCAATGACTACACCGACGGCCTGGTCAACGAGGGCCTCGACTCCGCCCCCTTCCAGGGCCGCTCCTACTACGACGCCATCCTCGACACCTCCGCGATCCTCGGCGCCCTGCCGGAGCGCGTCGCCGATATCAGCGACCACGAGAACGACGGCCTCCCACAGTTCATCGACCGCCTCTTCGCCGCTGCCCGCGGCACCGCTGAGTTGCCGGCCTCCGCGATGACCAAGTGGTTCGACACCAACTACCACTACATCGTCCCGGAACTGTCCGCTGACCAGGAGTTCCGCCTCGAGGACGGCGCCTGGCTCGACGACATCCGCGACCAGGTCAACCGCCACGGCGACAAGGTCCGCCCGGTTCTGGTCGGACCGTTCACCTACCTGGCACTCGCCCGCTCCACCGACGGCTCGAACCCGCTGGAGCACCTGGAGTCCCTCTTCGAGACCTACGGCCGCCTGCTGCCACGCATCGCTGACCGCGGTGTCACCTGGCTGCAGCTCGACGAGCCTTCCCTAGTCACCGACGTCGACCCAGCCACCCTGTCCCGCGTCAAGGCTGGCTACAAGAAGCTCACCCAACTCGCCCACGACGCCGGCCTGAAGCTGCTGGTCCAGACCTACTACGGCGATGCCGACCAGGCCATCAAGACCCTCAGCGGCCTGGGCATCGACGCTTTCGGCGCCGACCTCGTCGCTGGTGGCAAGGAGCTGCCGAACTGGACCGGCGAAGAGCTGCTGGTCGCCGGTGTGGTCGACGGCCGCAACATCTGGCGCACTGACTTGGACGCCGCCCTGGAGACCCTGAAGGCGCTGGCTGAGCGCGGCCCGGTCGCCGTCTCCACCTCCGCGTCCCTGCTGCACGTGCCATACACCCTGTCCCGCGAGACCACCCTGAGCGACGAACTGCGCAGCTGGCTGGCATTCGGTGAGGAAAAGATCCGCGAGGTCGCCCTCCTCTCCCGCGTCCTGCGCGGCGAGGGCACCGAGGCCGACGAGAAGGCACTGGCCGAGGCCCGCGAGGCCGTGCAGTCCCGCGCGACCTCCAAGCTGACCCACAACGACGAGGTCCGCGAGCGCACCGCCAAGATCACCGAGGAGGACCGCCACCGCGGTGATATCGAGGAGCGTCGCAAGGCCCAGCAGGAGGAGCTGAACCTCCCGCCGCTGCCGACCACCACGATCGGTTCCTTCCCGCAGACCACCCAGATCCGCCAGGCGCGCGCGAAGCTGCGCAAGGGTGAGATCACCGAGGAGCAGTACACCCAGGCGATGCGCGACGAGATCGCGGACGTCATCGAGCGCCAGGAGAAGCTGGACCTGGACGTCCTCGTCCACGGTGAGCCGGAGCGCAACGACATGGTGCAGTACTTCTCCGAGCAGCTGGAGGGCTACCACTCCACCGAACACGCGTGGGTGCAGTCCTACGGTTCCCGTTGTGTCCGTCCGCCAATCCTGTTCGGTGACGTCCGTCGTCCGGAGCCGATGACCGTCTCCTGGTTCGAGGAGGCCCAGAAGCTCACCGACAAGCCGGTCAAGGGCATGCTCACCGGTCCGGTGACGATGCTCGCGTGGTCCTTCGTCCGCGACGACCAGCCGCTGGGCGAGACCGCTGACCAGGTTGCCCTGGCGCTGCGCGACGAGATCGACGACCTCGTCTCCGCTGGTGCGAAGGTTGTTCAGGTCGACGAGCCGGCCATCCGCGAGCTGCTGCCGCTGCGGGAGGCTGAGCAGCCGGCGTACCTGAAGTGGGCCGTGGGCTCCTTCCGCCTGGCGACCTCCGGCGTGGCTCCGAAGACTCAGATCCACACCCACATGTGCTACTCCGAGTTCAACGAGCTCATCGGCACGGTCGGTGACCTCGACGCGGATGTGACCTCCATCGAGGCCGCCCGCAACGGCATGCAGGTGCTCGCCGCCCTGCACGAGGCGGGCTACGACCTGGGCGTCGGCCCGGGCGTGTGGGACATCCACTCCCCGCGTGTTCCGAAGCAGGAGGAGGTCGACCAGCTGCTGGCCGATGCGCTGGCTAACGTCGCCCCAGAGCTGCTGTGGGTCAACCCGGACTGTGGTCTGAAGACCCGTGGCTGGGAGGAGACCACCGCCAGCCTCGAGGTGCTGGTCGACGCCGCGAAGAAGGCGCGCGCCACCCTCTAAATCCCCGCGATTTAGCCTCTTACGCTGGGATAAGCGTTCGGCCCCGCACTGCAGGAAGTGTCTCCTGCGGCGTGGGGCCGTTGCCATGCTCGAAGAGCGGGTGGCTAGCTGTTGAAGTAGGCGCTGACCTTGCCGGCGACCTTCTCCGGAGCCACGAGCATCACGCCGTGGGCGTGGCCCGGCACCTGTACGGCCTCGCCGCCGAGGGCCTTCTGCATCTGCCAGATGGCGTCACCGGTGACGGCCGAATCATTCGTGAACCCTACGTGCAGGGGCTTGGTCTCCAGCTTCTCACCGTTGATTGGCGCACCCGGGTGCGGCAGCGGCCAGCCCGCGCACACCCGGCCCGAGCCGAGGTTGCCCTCGATCGCGGAGACCGAATCGCCGCCGGTGAGCTCGTCGATGAACAGCTGCGGCAGCATCTCGGGCTTGGTCGGCGTGGCGTTGTCGTTGCAGACGATCGAGCGTTCCACGGACCCCAGGGAGGTCATCTGCTCCAGCAGGCCCATGGTTTCTTCCTCGGTCAGCTCCTTGCCGGTCACGGGGTTGACCGGCCGGCCATTCGGCCCCAGCTCCTGGCCTTCCATCTTCGGCTGCTTGCCGGTTCGGATGTACTCGGCGAGCTTCGGCCGCATCTCCGGGTTATACAGCGCTCCGAAGTAGGTGAAGGTGAACAGCGGGGAAGTCAGCGTGGCCTGCTGCTTACCCTTGGCGAGCGTGACCATGGCTGAGCCGAGTCTCCATGCGGGCGGCAACGCCTGGTTCGCGGCGGGCAGCACGACGTTGGCGTGTTCCTTCAGCCCTGCTGGCAGGTCGCCGATCTCGGCCGGCGGCGGTGTCACCTGCGCGGGTGCCCCGCTTTCCTTATCAATGACGGCTGACCAGCGCTGGTAGACCTGCAGCGGCGTGGTACCCAGGTGGTACTCGTCGTCCCGGTCGGCGATCCACTGGAAGACATCGTGCAGCCCGTCGCGGCGCCAGGATTCGCGGTCGCGGCCGGTCTTGAACCAGAGGCTCTCGGGGCTCGCGGAGCTGTCGATCAGGGCCTTGCCGGTGTGCTGCGGGAACATCGTGGCGTAGGTGCCCATGAGCACTCCGCCGTAGGACACACCGTAGAGGTTGAGTCGCTCCTCCCCCAACAGCTGGCGGGCCCGGTCGAGGTCTCGGGCGGTGTTTGCGGTGGTGACCTGCTGGGAGTAGCCGGGCTGCTCGAGGTTGCACAGGTCTCGGAAGAGCCCGGCGGCGAGGGTCGGGATGACGCCGCTGGCGAGGTGCCCGTAACTGCAGTTCAGTGTCTCCCCGTGGGCCAGGCCGCGGGGCTGGACCGCGATGAGGTCGTAGTGCTCCTGCACATCGGCGGGGAGCTTGACCCGCTGCCCGGTGAGCTTGTCTGGCGCGGCGTTGTCCGCGAACATCTCCAGCGCACTGCCGCCCGGGCCGCCCGGGTTGCCAGCGATGACGCCGCGCTTGGCACCGGTCGCCGGGATCTTGCTCATCGTGAGCGTGATTTTCTTCCCATCGGGCTTCGAGTAGTCCATCGGCACCTGGAACTCCGCGCATTTCGCCCGCTTCGT
The DNA here is from genome assembly GCF_000069945.1 of Corynebacterium urealyticum DSM 7109. NCBI lineage: Bacteria > Bacillati > Actinomycetota > Actinomycetes > Mycobacteriales > Corynebacteriaceae > Corynebacterium > Corynebacterium urealyticum. The sequence continues at coordinate 2,053,820 of NC_010545.1, forward strand.
GACGAAGACGTCTGCTGGGCAATCGCCCCAGGAAAGTTGCTGTGGTTCTGCGTTCGCCACCGGGGCGACCAGGGCACCGAGTAACCCGAGGCCTCCCAGCATTCCTGCAATTTTGTGGCCTACTCGCACTAGGAACTGCTCCTCACCGTGTTGTTTCTCGTCCGTGTCATGCCTCAGCCACGCCCTCGCCGTTGACCACGCGTTATTGCGGCTTAACGCGTTGCCCGTGGCTACAAGCGACCTGATACTTCGCGGTACAAAGTCTAACAACCGGCTCGGACATGCCAGACAGGAAGCCTCAAGGCCGCCCGGCAAGTAGCTCGCCAAAGCGCTCCAGCACCCCGGCGGCGTCCAGGCGCTCCAGCACTCGCGCATTCGGGGTGAGTTGCTGCCCGAAGGGCGGTTTTGGGTCGAAGGCCAGGGTCGCACCGCGAGTGAGCTCGGAGTCGGCTTCCACGTCCACGTGGAACTCCCGGGTGGCACAGTCCACGTCCTCAAGCAGCACCATCGCGGCGGCAAGGTCGTGGATCTGCGCCTGGTATCCGACCCCAACCTGCTCGTGAAATTCGAAGTAGAACTCAAGCGCGGCGGTCAACAGTTGGCCGAGCTGTGACATCGCCTGCGTGCCTGCCCAGTCGCCTTGCCTGTCAGCCTGCCGACCCGCCTGCTGCCCAATGTCCTGCCCAATGTCCTGCCCAGCGTCGAGGGAGCGAACCCAGCTGCGCAGCCGCTTTGGGGTGAGCAGCACCTGCTCGGTCATGTTCAGCGGGGCGATCACCGGCAAGGGCGCACCCGTGGGCCAGTGTTGCAGGGCGTGTTTCAGTGCGTGCGGATCTACCCAGGCGTTCCATTCCGCGACCGGGGTGGTGTTGCCGGGATATCCGAATGCCCCGCCCATGATGACCACCTGGCAGCCCCGCAGCACCTCCGGGGCATGCTCCACAGCCCAGGCCAGGTTCGTCGCAGGACCACACACCAGCAGGTGGGTGGGCTGAGCTTCTGCCCAGTGGGCCACCGCTGCAGCCGCGGTGCCACCCGATGTGCTGCCGCCCGGCGCGGGAGATTCTTCGGCCTGCCCAGGCGATTCTGCTGCCTGCGCCTGCCGAGCATCGCCGGCTTCTCCCAGCCAGTAGCCCAACCCCCGCGGTCCGTGGGTTTCCGGCGTCGTCACCAGAGGCAGCACCCGCGGCTGCGCGGCGCCGATCGTGATCTTCGGGATTGAAACATCCGAACCCCCACCGCGTTGGGCGCGGTGACGTCCTAAAGAAGAAGGTCCCCACTGATCCGCGGCGACGCGCAAGACTTCCGCGGAATTACGGGCGGCGTCATCGGCAGTGCAGTTGCCGGCGCTGGTGGTCACCGAGAGGTCGATCCGGCTGGCTAGATGCAGCCGATAGAGGTAGATCAGGGCGAGGGCATCGTCGATGCCGGTGTCCACGTCGGCAACGACCGTCAGGGAAGGTGTGCTCACAGCTTCTCACGCTACCGATCACCCCGACCGCCGGGTAAGGTACTCCAAAGTTAATGGGAATACTTTTCTTTTACCCGGCGCGCACGCGACCGCCCGCGCGCCATTTTTAGCGAGGGATAACCCGTGGCCAAGCACCATAAGAAAACAACACCGCGGTGGAGCACACCCCAGTGGGTGCTGGCCATCGGACTGGCGGTATTCGCCATCGCCACCCTCGCCGCCCTCGTCGTGCAGTGGCCACACAGCAGCGAGGAGCCCAAGGTCACCCCGGCCTACCAAAATTCCGGCTACGCGGGAGCGCTGACCAGCGGCGAGGTGCTCTTCACCCGCGCCGCGAAGTGCGGGGCCACCGAGATCGGGGTGACCAGCGAATCCATCCCGGAGGATAAGAACCCCTTCGCGGAGAAGCTCTGCACGCAGGTCATCGTTCGACTCACCGACGGCGCCGACGAGGGCAAATACACCGCACTAGAGTCCCGCCACATGCCCGGCGAACCGGAGCTGCATGAGGGCGATAGCATCAAGCTGATCCACAGCCACGGCACCTACGCCTTCCAGGATTACGACCGCACGGGCCCACTGTGGGCATGGGTGCTGGCCACGATCGTGCTGATCATCGCGGTCGGCCGCTGGCGTGGGCTACGGGCGCTAGTGGGGCTGGCGATCACGATGGTGATGATCCTCGCTTTCCTATTGCCCGCGTTGCTGCGGGGCGGGTCCCCGCTGTGGTTGGCGGTGACGACGGCGGCGACCGTCATCCTTCTCGTCGTCTTCTTGGTCCATGGGATGAACTGGAAATCGGCGGCCGCGATGGGCGGTTCCCTGGTGGCGGTGGCCATCGCCACGGCGCTCTCGGGGCTAGCCATCGACTCCACCTCCCTGCGGGGCTTGGGGGATGAATCGAATCTGCAGATCCTGCTCTATCTGCCGGAGCTGGACATCACCGGGCTGATGCTGGCTGGGATGATTATCGGCGCGCTGGGCGTGCTTAATGACGCCACGATCGCGCAGGCCTCTACGATCACTGAGCTCAAGCGTGCAGAACCGGATGCGTCGCCCTGGCAGCTCTTCCGCAACGCCATGCGGGTCGGTGAGGATCACATCGCGTCCATGGTCTACACCCTGGTGCTGGGCTATGCGGGTGTTGCGATCCCCATGATGCTGCTGCTGAGCATCTCCGGCCGGCCGATCGAGCAGGTGCTTACCTCGGATGTGATGGCCACCGAGCTGCTGCGTTCCGTCACGGGCGCGATCGCGTTGCTGCTCGCGATTCCGCTGACCACCGCCATCGCGGCTGTGACCGCGGACCCAAACAGCAGGGATTCAGGGCACGCGCATATCCACACCCATTAGGATTAAATTCATGACGAATAACCCGGTATCCAATGCTGCAATTTTGAAGCCTCTGCCGCTGCCGGAACTAGAGGACACCCTGGGTCGGTTGCGGCATGTGGTCAGTGCCGTAGCCAGCACCGATCAGCTGGCCCACACCGACGAGGCCATCGCCGATTTCAAGCAGCAAGAGGGCCCGCGGCTGCAGGCTCAGCTGCGGGAGTTCGCCGAGGAGAAGGAGGCCGAGAACTCCAGCTGGCTGGCCGAGCAGTGGTTGGATGATTACCTCGACGTCCGCACCTCCCTCCCGGTGACCACGAACGTCGGTTTCCAGGCACGCATCGACGTCGCCGGTGAGGGTTTGGATCGGGTTGCTCGCGTCATCCGTCGCATTGCAGAGGTGCACCTGATGCAGGCGCGCGGGCAAATGCCGGAGGAGCGCGATTTCCGCGATAATCCGCTGAGCTCGACGCAGTGGCGTTGCTTCAACGGCGGCCTGCGCCACCCGAATGTGGATCGCGACGAGATCCTGCGCTGCACCAAGGGGGCGCGTAGCCGCCGGATCGGCGTTCTTCACGAGGGACGCATGTGGAATGTCCCCATTTCGGACGGCAGTGGGCATGCCCTGTCCATCTCCACGATCCGCGCCGCACTCGGCAAGATCGTCGATGCTCCAGCCCCGGAGGCTGAGGCGGATGGCGAGGCGGCTCTCGCCGCGCGCCCGGGTTTTGCGGACATGAGCTACCTGGGCTCGGGCCTGCTGGCGGAGCCCTTCAACGAGATGATCCGCGACCGGGACAACGCCGAGACCTATGACCAGCTGCGCGACCAGCTCTTCCACGTCTCTCTCGATTCGGCCCGCGGCTCCGAGGCGGAGCTGCTGCGGCGTGCTGCGTTTAGCACAGGGCTGGCCTGGGTCTACAAGCCGATCACCTACGTGATCAGCACGGTTCAGAACTTCCAGGCCATGCACGTGGAGCATTCCACGGTGGACGGCGCGACCCTGGTCACGGCGCTGCGACGCATCCAGGAGGTCAAGGTCAAGGACGAGGCCCCAGGTTCGCCGGCGCTGGCCCGCCCCGAGGAGCTGACCTGGGTTCGGGTGCCTGAGGAGCTGGCGAGCGTGGGCGCCCCGGGTGGGGCGAGCGTTGGCGCGGAGCCGGAGCTGCGCATCGTGGATGCCCCTCGCCTGCCGCAGGATGAGATTCCCTTCAAATTCAGCGCCGGTGCGATGAGCCAGCTGATCCTCACTCTGGCTCAGGAGCTGTCCTTTGGCCGCACCCGCGGGGTCTACGAGGCCGTGGATATGCGGGAGTACAAGGCCGGGCGCACGGAGTGCCTGCGCGCTGCGACCCCGGAGGCCGTGGCCTTCGCTAAGGCCTTGATCAAGGCGGAGGACGCGGAGTCCGCTGCGGCGGATGCGGAGCTCCGCGAGAAGCTGGACGCGGTGCTGGCCGCCCACCGCGCATGGGTGAAGAGCTGCAAGGCAGGCGCGGGCATCGATCGCCACCTGTGGGCACTGAACTTCACCGCCCAGAAGTCCGAGGAGGGTGCGGACGGCATCGCCCTGCTGAAGGACGAGGGGGTAGCGCTCGCGCTCCGGGACTTCCTCTCCACGACGTCGGTGGGTTCAGCGGATCAGATTATTCGCTATGCTTTTGCGCCGACCGTCGCCGAGGGCTTCGGTGTGAACTACACGCCGGATCAGGATCACATCGAGTACCTGGTGAGCTACAGCGAGAGCGCGGAGGATCCACAGTGGTTCCTGGAGAACCTCGTGGCTGCTGGCCAGCTGCTCGCGGACTACCTGGGGGCGCTGGAAAAATAAGCCCCAAACAGGGCCGCCGTGGATGATCCGCGGCGGCCTTTATTTATTGCCTGAATTACTTAACTCGTGGCCAATGAATGTATTTAGTGATATCAATCACTTTCGGCAATTAATGGCCTTAATCACATTTTCGCGCACTCGTTGCGCGAACTATCTTTTATGTGTTTGACCATTACTTTGTTGCTTCATATCGCCGCCTTACCCCCTGTTTAAAAATGGTAGACTTCGGGGTGTCATGGCTCCTGCCGCAGTAATGAATAGCAATAGGCATTAATCGGCAGAGCGGTGAACTAATAAGGGTTCACCCAACCATTCTTTGACCACAGGAGAGACATGCACCTCACAGCACGAGAGCAGGAGAAGCTTCTCATTGTTGTCGCCGCCGACGTGGCGCGTCGCCGCAAGGAGCGCGGCGTCAAGCTGAACCACCCGGAAGCGGTCGCGTACATCACCGCCGAGCTCATGGAGGGCGCCCGTGACGGCAAGACCGTCGCCGAGCTCATGAGCGAGGGCCAGCAGTACCTGACTCGCGACGACGTCATGGAAGGCGTCCCGGAGATGATTTCCGACGTCCAGGTGGAGGCCACCTTCCCGGACGGCACGAAGCTTGTCACTGTCCACAACCCGATCCGCTAAGTAGCGCCCAAACCTTCACGTTTGGCCACGCAACCGGCACGCTTCGAGAGGATTTTCTCAATGACCATTTCCGGTGAGTACTTCATCGGCGACGAGCCGATCATCCTGAACGAGGGTCGCGAGACCACGACCATCGAGGTCACCAACACCGGCGACCGCCCGATCCAGATCGGATCCCACTTCCACTTCTACGAGATCAACAAGGCTGTGGAGTTCGACCGCGAGGCTGCTTATGGCAAGCGTCTCGACATCCCCGCTGGCACCGCTGTCCGCCTCGAACCAGGCGACAAGCGCACCGTGGACCTGATTGACTTCGGCGGCCACCGCGAAGTCTACGGCTTCAACCAGCAGGTCAACGGCAAGCTGGACTAGCGCCGTTTAAAGAACACAGCGAAGAACTTCTCACACTTCACTCCTAAGGAGAGCATTCATGGCTTACGAGATTTCTCGTCAGCAGTACGGGGAGCTGTACGGCCCGACCACGGGTGACGGCATTCGTCTTGCTGATACCGACCTGGTCCTGCGCATCGAAAAGGACCTCACCGCCAAGGGCGATGAGGTCGGCTTCGGCGGTGGCAAGGTGATCCGCGAGGGCATGGGCATGAACGCCCGCATGACCCGCGACGAGGGCGTCGTCGACACCGTCATCACGAACGCGATCATCGTCGACCACACCGGCATCTACAAGGCCGACATCGGCATCCGCGATGGCCTGATCGAGGGCATCGGCCGCGCCGGCAACCCGGACGTCCAGGATGACATCGACATCCCGGTCGGCGTGAACACCGAGGCCTACGCCGGTGAGCACACCATCGTGACCGCAGGCGCGATCGATACCCACATTCACTTCATCTCCCCAGATCAGTTCGACACCGCACTGTCGAACGGCACCACCACCTTCATCGGTGGCGGGACCGGCCCAGCTGATGGCACCAAGGCCACCACGATCACCCCGGGCGAGTGGCACATCCACCGCATGATCGAGGCCACCTCCGACGCACCGGTGAACATCGGCCTCCTCGGCAAGGGCCACGCGGCAGTTCCAGGCCCCCTGAAGGCCCAGATTCGCGCGGGCGCCATCGGCCTGAAGATCCACGAGGACTGGGGTGCTACCCGCTCCGCCATCGACACCTCGCTGCGGGTTGCCGATGAGCTGGATGTCCAGATCGCTATCCACACGGATACGCTGAACGAGTACGGCTACCTCGAGGACACGATTAAGGCCATCGACCATCGCACGATCCACACCTTCCACACCGAGGGTGCTGGCGGTGGCCACGCTCCGGACATCATCGCCATCGCTGGCGAAAAGAACGTGATCCCGGCGTCGACTAACCCGACCCTGCCGTTCACCAAGAACACCGTCGATGAGCACCTCGACATGCTCATGGTCTGCCACCACCTGAACAAGGACATCCCGGAGGATGTCGCGTTCGCAGACTCCCGTATTCGTGGCGAGACGATCGGCGTCGAGGACGTGCTGCACGACCTCGGTGTGTTCTCCATCACCTCCTCCGACTCCCAGGCCATGGGCCGCGTCGGTGAGGTCGTCCTGCGCACCTGGCAGGTCGCACACATCAACAAGCAGCAGCGCGGCCCACTGGAGGGCGACTCCGAGGGCAACGACAACAACCGCATCAAGCGCTACGTCTCCAAGTACACCATCAACCCGGCCATCGCCCACGGCATCAGCCACCTCGTTGGCTCCGTGGAGGTTGGCAAGATGGCTGACCTGGTGCTCTGGGAGCCGCGCTTCTTCGGCATCAAGCCGAAGGTGGTCCTGAAGTCCGGCCAGGCTGCCTACTCCGAGATGGGCGACTCCAACGGCTCCATCCCGACCCCGCAGCCAGTGACCTACCGCCGTAACTGGGGCGCTACCGGCGCAGCCTCCGAGACCGCAGCAGTAACCTTCGTTCCGAGCGTCGCTCTGCAGTCCGGCGTCGAGGATAAGCTGCGCGGTGGCCGTGCCCTGCTCGAGGCACGCGACATGCGCGAGATCACCAAGAAGGACCTGAAGCACAACGCAGCCACCCCGAAGATCGAGGTGGATCCGCAGACCTACCAGGTCCGCCTGGACGGCGAGCTCGTCGAGGGCTCCAAGCCGACCGAGACCCTGCCAATGGGCCAGAAGTACTTCCTCTTCTAAAGCCAAAGGCAGTATTGCTTCTGTGATCTAATGCACCGCGACCGGCGGCTTTTGCCGCCATCGCGGTGCATTCTTTTTCGTTAGACTTGAGGCTGCATAAATAAACACGCAGTCAATTGAGCAACGTCATTTATTAGGAGCCGGAAATGATTATCACCGAGATTCTGGGGAACCGCGCACAGCTCTCCGCCGATGAGATCGCCCAGTACACCGAGGAAAAGGTCAAGCTGCCGAACCTCGACCTGGTCAAGCGCATCCAGCGCGTCACCACCGACGCAGACCGCGAGATCGGCCTTCGCCTGCCGTCGGAGGTCAAGGAGCTCAAGGACGGCGACATCCTGTACCAGAACGACAGCCTGCTGATCACCGTCGAGGTGCTGCCGACCGACGTCCTGGTCTACCGCCCGCGCAACACCCTGGAGATGGGCAAGGTCGCCCACTCCCTGGGCAACCGCCACCTCCAGGCCCAGTTCTTCGGTGAGGATTCCGAGTACGGCGAAACCGTCATGGTGCTCCAGTACGACCACACGGTCGAGGACCACCTCAAGCACGTCGACGCGCAGTACAGCCGCGAAGACCGAGTAATGCCGGAGGCATTTCGCCATGCAGAACACTCCCACTAAGAGCAAGAAGAACGGGAAGAAGACCGAGCAGGCCGAGACCGGCCCACAGCACGTCCCCTCCGCGGTTCGCGCGCAGCTCGCAATGCTGCACTTCACGGACTCCGCGCTGCCCACCGGTGGCTTCAGCCACTCCTACGGCATGGAGACCTACCTGCAGCGCGACGACGTCCACGACCCGGACACCTTCGCGACCTGGCTGCGGGCCTATCTGCGCCAGGCAGCCTATAACGACGGCCTGATCTGCCGCTTCGCTGCAGAGGTCGGCGCGCAGATCAACAGCGGTGAGCTCGACGAGGACGCCGCCTACGCGCGCCTGACTGAGCTCGACCAGCTCGCGCACGTCTCCCTCGTGCCACGCCAGGTCCGCGATGCGAACTCCTCCATGGGCACCCGCATGGCCAAGATCGGCCCCGTCGCGGTGCCCGAGTCCCCAATCCTGCAGCGCTATTGCAAGGACGTCCGCGAGGGCGAGCTGCACGGCAGCCCCGCTATCGTGCACGGACTGGCCCTGGGCGTGCTCGGCCTGGATATCTCCGAAGCGGTGCGCAGCTACCTCATGCAGCTGACCGTCTCGCTGACGCAGAACGGGATCCGCGGCATCCCGATTGGCCAGGACGCCGGACAGCGAGTGCTCTCCGCGATGTACCCAGTCATTAACCGCACCGCGGAGAAGATTTTCACCCTGGGGATGATCGACCTCGGCATGTCCTCCCCCGGCCTGGAGATCGCGCAGATCCAGCACGAGACGCACCGTTCCCGCATGTTTATGTCCTAGCCCTTGGGCACAGCCCCGCCGGTAATCCAAGGATTCTCCGGCGCGGCACCAAGGGCACCGCGCACCCGCTGCTCCCCCGCTATCTGGGGAATACCCAAGACCAGCGGCGCGCTGAAATATAAGAGTAAAAGAAGACAAGAAAGAAGGCCTAGAGAATCATGGCACCTATCAAGATTGGTATCGGCGGCCCGGTCGGCTCCGGCAAGACCGAGCTCATCGAGCGCATCACCCGCGCCCTCGACGGCGAGATCGAGATGGCCGCGATCACGAACGATATTTACACCCTCGAGGATGCGAAGATCCTGGCACGCAACTCCGTCCTGGATGAGGACCGCATCATCGGTGTCGAGACCGGTGGCTGCCCGCACACCGCTATCCGTGAGGACACGTCCATGAACGACGCGGCCTACGAGGAGATCGTCAAGCGCCACCCGAACCTGGACATCGTCTTCGTCGAGTCCGGCGGCGATAACCTCTCCGCAACCTTCTCCCCGGAGCTCGTCGACTTCTCCATCTACATCATCGACGTCGCGCAGGGCGAGAAGATCCCGCGCAAGGCCGGCCAGGGCATGATCAAGTCCGACCTCTTCGTCATCAACAAGACGGACCTGGCACCCTACGTCGGCGCCGACCTGTCCGTCATGGAAGCCGACTCCAAGAACTTCCGCGGCGAGAAGCCCTTCGTCATGACCAACCTGAAGACCGACGAGGGCCTCGACGGCGTCCTGCGCTGGATCCGCGAGGACGTCCTGATGAGCGACCTGGCGGAGAGCTAATCCGTGAAAGCCTCCCCGTTCATCGACACCCCACCGAAGCGGTATCACTCGCTGCGCGACCCCATCGGCAGGCTCGACCTGCACATCGCGCAGCGAGAGGGTAAGTCCTACTCAAAGCGGCAGTACTACCACAACGCCCTGCGCGTTATCCGCCCCCACTACCTCGACGATTCCGGCCAGGTCTACTACCAGATCGTCAACCCGGGCGGCGGCTACCTGCGCGGCGATGATTACCACATCACCGTCCGCGTGGACGAGGGCGCGAGCCTGCTGCTGAGCGACCAGTCCGCGACGAAGATCTACAAGACGCCGGATGATCGCTCCCTGCAGGACGTCCACGTCGTGCTGGGCGAGGCCGCCGTCTTCGAGTACCTGCCCGATCAGCTGATCGCGTACGAGGACGCCTCCTATGCGCAGTTCATGAACGTGCAGATGGACTCCAGCGCCTCCCTGGTCACCGCGGAGATCGTGACGCCGGGCTGGTCCCCGGACGGCACCCGTTTTAAGTTCCAGGACGTGCGCCTGCACACCACCGTCGAGGTGGATGGCACGCTCGCGGTGCTGGATAACCTGCTGATCCTGCCGGGCTCCAGCGAGTTCACCGAGGACTCCATCCTCTACATGGAGGACCAGACCCACGTGGGCTCCCTGCTGGCCGTAGACCGGCGCATCGACGCCGCGCTGCTGGACGAGCTGCGGGAGTACCTCGCGGGCCTGGAGTTCAAGGAGACCGTGCGCTTCGGGGTCACCCTCATCGACGGGCCGGGGCTCGCGCTGCGCTCCCTCGGCACGCTGACGGAGGATCTGTACCTGCTGAATACGGAGGTCGCTAACTTCCTCCGCGCGAAGTTCCGCAACCAGCCGCGGCTGCACCTGCGCAAGTACTAGTTAGAGCAGCCGCCGGGCAAACTGCATCTAGAGCACACAAGGCTCTTTGCAATTCAAGTTCCGGCTGCTATCAACGGATTCACAGAGGACTCCACGCCAATGCCGGGGCATTTTTGCCCCGGCATTGTGCCATGCTGGACAAGTTCCATCACCCACTCAGTTGAAGAACGAGGTCCGCGTTAAACGTGCGCAAAACCCAGCTCCCCTTCCTCCTCGCTGCCGTAACACTCGGGCTCGCCGGATGTGCTTCCAGTGGCGACCCGTCGACTGATACTGCGACGAGCGCCGTCGAATCCCAGAGCGAGGAAAACGCCCAGATGACCCCTGCGGACATCCTCGCCCCATATTCCTTGGAGAATCGCAACGTCGAGGATGTGGTCGATGCCCTGGATCAGATGCCGGTAAACGAACGGCCGAAGGACCTCATCGCCTCCGTACGCATCGATCAGCTGGAGCTGAGCACCAACGACGGCAGCTCCGCTATGGATATGCCCAAAGACAAGACGTACGTGTCCTTCGCGCCCTACGTTGATAGCACTCACCCCTGCACGTTCCACAGCCTGACAACGTGCCAGGGGGAAATGCGTAACGCCCCGATTCACATCAAAATTACCGAATCAGGCTCGAATCGAGTACTGGTCGACGAGCGCGTAAAGACCTTCGATAACGGTTTCTACGGCGTATGGCTGCCGCGGAATATCGATGGCGAGATCGAAGTCACTCACGAAGGAAAATCAGGCAGCGCCGATTTTTCCACCAAAGCAGATGGCGCTACGTGTGTCACTGACCTCAAGCTGAGTTAACTAGAGCAGCCGCCGGGCAAGCTGCGCTGCCTCATCCGGGGTTAACGCGGCACCGGTGGCCTCCCCCATGGCGGGTCGTGTCGATTCATCGGCGCTGACCCGCCATTTTTGCTGCCCGGAGGCTGCAGCGCTGGCGTCCTCGTGGGCATCCACAGCGTCGAAGGCCACGTAGACGTGTGTTTCTACCGCGTGCTGCACCTGGACCCACTCCAGTCCGGCCGCCACCGGTGCCTGAAGCGCGGCCGCCAGCAACTGGTGCAGCTCCTCGGCGTCACCCACCCGGTGGGCAAAGCCGTTGGAGGCGGCGAAGACCCAATCGGTCTCCCGGCTAGGTGCGCTCACCGGCTCGCTTGCCGGGCTCATCGCCTGCTCGCCTACCGGTTCTCCGCCCGCACCGTGGGTCTGACTATCCCCGCTAGTCCTTGAGGATGTCATTGATCACGATGGTCTGATCGCGACCCGGGCCCACGCCGATGTAGGACATGCGGCAGCCGGAGAGCTCCTCCAGGCGCTTGACGTAATCCTGCGCCTTCTCCGGCAGCTCCTCGAAGGTGCGGCAGCCGGTGATGTCCTCGTCCCACGCCGGCATCGTCTCGTAGATCGGGGTGGCGTGGTGGAACTCGGTCTGGGTCATCGGCATCTCGTCGTGGCGCACACCGTCGACGTCGTAGGCCACGCAGATCGGGATCTCACCGATTCCGGTCAGGACGTCCAGCTTCGTCAGGAAGTAGTCCGTGAAGCCGTTGACGCGGGAGGCGTAGCGCGCGATGACGGAGTCGTACCAACCGCAGCGGCGCGGGCGGCCGGTGTTCACGCCGACCTCACCACCGGTGGTCTGCAGGTACTCGCCCCACTTGTCGAAGAGCTCCGTCGGGAACGGGCCGGCACCAACGCGGGTGGTGTAGGCCTTGATGATGCCCAGGGAGCTGGTGATGCGGGTCGGGCCCACGCCCGAGCCCACGCAGGCGCCACCGGTGGTCGGGTTGGAGGAGGTGACGAACGGGTAGGTGCCGTGGTCCACGTCCAGCATGGTGGCCTGGCCGCCCTCCATCAGCACGCGCTCGCCGCGGTCCAGGGCCTCGTTGAGGACCTTCGAGGAATCGATGAGCATCGGGGCCAGGCGGTCCGCGTAGGACAGGAAGTACTGCACGACCTCCTCCGGCTCAATAGCGCGGCGGTTGTACATCTTCACCAGCATCTGGTTCTTCTTGTCCAGCGCGGATTCGATCTTCTGGCGCAGGATGGACTCGTCCAGCAGGTCCTGGGCACGGATGCCGACCCGGCCGACCTTGTCCTGGTAAGTCGGGCCGATGCCGCGGCCGGTGGTGCCGATGGCGCGCTTACCGAGGAAGCGCTCGGAGACGCGGTCGATCGCCACGTGGTACGGGGCGACGAGCTGAGCGTTGGCGGAGACACGCAGGTGGGAGGTGTCCGCACCGCGGGCCTGAAGGCCGTCGATCTCCTCGAACAGGGCCTCCAGGTTCACCACGCAGCCATTGCCAATGATGGAGGTGGCGTTGTCGGAGAGGATGCCGGCCGGCAGGAGCTTCAGCTCGTACTTCTCCCCTCCCACGACGACGGTGTGGCCGGCGTTGTTACCGCCGTTGGGCTTCACGACGTAGTCGACCTGGCCACCCAGGATGTCCGTCGCCTTACCCTTGCCCTCATCGCCCCACTGGGCACCGACAACGATGATTGCTGCCATTTGACTTCTCTTGTCCTCGCTTATTGGGGGTAGTCCAACTTAAAGATCATACTACGAGGTCGTGGCCCGGCTCTTCTTCAGCGCGAGGATCGGTGGGATCAGCATCACCAGCCCGGCGATGAGGGCGACTCCGCCGAAGAGCCACACCAGCCCCGCGATGATCGCGATGGGTGCGAGGATCGCCGCAGCGATCTCGAAGGGGGCGAAGCCCACGTAGGCCATACCGAACTCTTCGAGGGTGCCGGAGCGCATCTCCGGGTCGACGATCTTCAGCACGGCAATACCCGTGGCCACCGAGGCAGTGGCCCAGCCCCAGCTGAACACCGCGCGCTCGAACCAGCCGTGATCGAAGGTGCGGGGCGCAACGTAGAAGAAGAGGAACAGGCAGAAGGCCAACCCCACCAGGAACAGGATGATCAGCGGGACGATGTAGCTCGCGACCACCGCCGGGACGATGGAAGCAATGCCCACCGCCACCAGGAAGTCCGTCGACGCACCCGAGACTGAACCCATCAGCTTCGTGTCCAGGTAGTGCGGGGCCTTGAGCAGGTGGAGCGCTCCCACCCCGGCCAAGCCGACGAGGAAGGCCATCGCGAACAGCGGGAAGCTCAAGGCCGGGAAGGTCTCATTGAGCCAGTTGGTCAGGATATTCGCCAGGAAGATCGTCACGGTCAGCACCGCGATGTGCAACGCGATCGGCTCGATCGAGGACGGGCTCGTGGTCGCCCGCCCCACGCTCGGGCGCTGGCCAGGCAGGGAAATAATGCCGGTGCGCATCTCCTCCGGCAGCTGGTCCAGGCGGGGCAGCTCATTGGTGTGGCCCCGCTTCGAGCCCCACCGGGCGAAGATCACACCACCGATGATCGCGGAGAACATGCCCACCGCAGCGGCGGTGAAGCCCAGGCTCGTGGCCTCAGTCATGCCCGCGGAGTCCAGCGCGCCACCGACCGCGGCCGCGACGCCGAAACCACCGACGAAGCCGACGGGCAGCATGATGCCGAACCAGTCTGGCGTCCCAAACAGCGGGGCGAACAGCAGCACACCCAACAGTGCGAAGAAGCCCCACTGCGCCAGGTACATGCCCACGGAGTAGGACCACATCGTGCGCGCGCCCTGGCGCACCTTGGCGTCGAAATTCATCGTGAACGGCAGCGCACCGAAGACGACAGCGATGAGGATGGTCGCATAGTCCCCGAAGTGTTCGCTGAACTGGATCAGCCCCAACCCATTGGGCCCCAGCAGCAGCCCCAGCAGGCCCGCGGTGATTGGAGCGGGAATCAGGAGTTTCTGGAACCAAGGGATGAAGCGCCGCATGAGGTTTCCCACGATGAGCAGCACCGAAATCCAGCCGATATCCATCACGACGTCGAAGGGTGTGAAGCCATCCACGTGAATAAATCACCTTTCTTCTCGTACGGGTTCTCGCGGGCGGCTGTCATCGCGTTTGGCTCACTCTCGCGGTGGTGGCCACCCGGGTTAAGCTAAACGCCATGATAATCGTGTTGCTCACCCCAAAATCCAATTTCACGGAGCAGGACGTCCGCGCTGCCGCCGGCGAGGGCTCAGAGAAGCTGGAGTTTCACGAGGTCTCCACGATTCCCACTCGCCGCGAGCTGAAGGTGCTCAACCCGCTGCCGGAGCTGGTGACCGAGCCCACCCCCACGCTCGACGAGATCGCCGCCCAACCGGATGTGCCGCACCAGGGCGAGCCGCAGCCCGCCCCGCACGTCACCAGCGAACCGGTGCGGGTAGTCGTTATCGGTGAGGACGCCACCGTGGCCGCCGTGGCCTCGAAGCTCATGCGCATCGACGCGCTGTGGGCCCAGCTCGCCTACGTCCCCACCGGTGGGGAGAGTGCCATCGCCCACAGCTGGGGGCTACCCGAGGAACCGGGCGCAGCGCTGGAGTTCGCGCTCACCTCCCCGCCGGTCCCCACGCCCGTCATTCGCGACGACCACTCCATCGTGGTGCTGGGCAGCGCGGAGCTGACCGGACCGGAGGGCGGGGAGCTCTACGGGGAGGTCATCGTGGACTCCGACACGCTCTACCACCATGACCGCGGGGCGCGTGGGGACTTCACCCACGGCGTGCGGCTGGTACCGACCCCGTCCGCGCCTGGGATCGCGGCAGTGCAGTTGCCGAGCCCGGAGCAGGTCAACCGGCTGGCGAAGGCCCGTTCGGGTGGCTGGTGGGCGAAGTTTACAGCGGGATTCCGGCCGCCGGCCGAGCCCACGATTCTGAAGGGCCGGGCGCTGCAAGCAGGTGCCCGGGAGATGACGGTCACCCGGGATACGGTCACGCACCCGCGGCCGCTGAAGGCCGTGACCTTCTACCGGCACCTACGCGACGGGCAGTTCATTCGCCGCTAGGAGCGGTGGGGATCAGTCCTCGTCGAAATCCGGGTCCTCGCCCCAGACCTCCGGCGGGTGCCACGGGTTTTTCACCGTAGGCGCCAGGGAGGCCATCGCGGAGGGGCGGGAATAGCCACAGACCATCAGCGCATCCACGATCGCGGAGCGCACCTGCGCCACGATCACCAGACCCGAAAGCCCCTGGTCCGGAATGATGTCCGGCTTGGCTTCCGATGCCAGTTTCTGCAGCGCGCGGATCACCTCTGGGATCTCGACCAGCTCCTGGCGGCTGCCACGGGTGCCACCCATCGTGTACAGCGCGCCCAGGTGGCCGAGGGCGTCAGAGAGATCACGGACGACCTCCACGAGCTCCTGCGGGACCGGCTCGCCGTCCTCGACCATGATCTCCGCCCGGCGGGCAAGCACCCGGATGTTGCGGACCAGGTTATCCACCGGTAGGAGCGCTCGCTGCATGGAGCGGGAGTGGCGCCGGGCGGACCAGTAGAGCGGGGAGATGGTGACGATCTCGTCGCCGCCCTTGGACTCCGCCATCAGGGAGTTCACCGTGGACTGCGTGCCACGCGCAGTCTCTAATGCCTCGGCCAGTGCGTCGCCGTCGCCGAGCTCCATCGCTGCCGCGACCTCGTCGAGCACGAGAGCGGACTTCGAGATCAGGGAGGACAGGTCGCGGCGGGCGGCGCGCAGTGGCGAGCGGGGCACGATAGCCATGACGAGCATGCCGATCACCCCGCCGATCAGCGCATCGACCATGCGGTCGGCAGACCCCCCGGAACCAGGTGGCAGCAAGGTAGCGATCAGCACTCCGGTATTGGCCGCCTGTATCGCGACCATCGGGCTGCGGTCAACGAAGCTGGCGATGACGATGCCGGTGAAGACCACCACGGCGATCTGCCAATAGCCGGCCCCGATCTCTCGGATCACAAGGTCGCCGATACCCACCCCAAGGCTGACGCCCAACACCAGCTCGAAGGCGCGGCGGAGGCGTTTTCCGCCGCTGACACCCAGGGTGATGATGCCCGCCATCGGAGCGAAGAACGGGTTGTGGTGATCGAAGAGCTCGATCGCAATGAAGTACGCCAGTGCGGCGGCGAGCGCACACTGGAAGGCAAAGATGAAGGAAACCTGCACACGCGTCATGCGCTGCTTCGGTGCAAGGTCTCGGATACTGCGCGCGGCGGCCGCGATGCCCGGCCGGCGGCGGATCAGGGCACGCAGCCGGGCCCGGGCTGGGCGGGACTTGGCCTCCTCTTTATCGAGGATTTCACCCAGGTCCTCCCCCAGCGGGATATCTTTCGGCCGATGCGTACTCATGCCCTTCAGTGTGCCACGTCCAGCTGTGGCCTCGAGCACGAAGGGCTGAGAGTGAGAGGGCGTACAAGCCTTTTAAAGCTTGTCGATGTCCTCAAGGTTCATCGCCGGCACGGCTGCCGGGTCGCAGTCGTTGAGCAGATTGAGGCAGCGGATAACCTCGTCGTCCTCATTGATGCGTTTCGCGGCGACGACGAGCGCGCCGATCGCGCGCAGAACACCCTGGTTGGGGACGTGGTCCCACGGCACTGGGCCGGTGCCCCGCCAGCCGTTGCCACGCAGCGCATCCAGCCCCCGGTGGTAGCCGGTGCGGGCGCAGGCGTAGGCGGTGACCGGCTCGTCGGCCTCGATCAAGCGGAAGGCCAGCGCAGCCCACGCACCGGAGTCCTTCGGGTTGGCCTTCGCGATCTTAGCCAGCGACTCCAGGTCCGCGCCCGCGTCATCGGCGGTGACGGCACTGGTCAGTTCCTCCGGCAGGCGAACCTCGGGGTGCTCGGCACCAAAGAGGTCTCGGCCGGTACGCAGTTGTTCAGCCATTGGTCCTTCCTCCTGATCAGTTTTTGCTTCGGCACGGAGGCCATTGTTTCCCCGCGCCGATATGGAAGCGGGTGTTACTTGCCCAGCGTGTTGCCTGCAGAGCGCAGGTCCTGGCAGGCCTCGACGATGCGCTCGGACATCGCCTGCTCAGCCTTGCGCAGGTAGGAGCGCGGATCGAAGACCTTCTTGTTACCGACCTCGCCGTCGATCTTGAACACGCCGTCGTAGTTCTCGAACATGTGGCGAGCGACCGGGTTGGTGAAGGAGTACTGCGTATCGGTGTCGATGTTCATCTTGATGACGCCGTAGCGCAGGGACTCCTCGATCTTCTCCTTCTCGGAGCCGGAGCCGCCGTGGAAGACGAAGTCGAATGGGTTGGTGCCCTCAGCCAGGCCCAGCTTCTTCTCCGCGACCTTCTGGCCCATGTCGAGGACCTCTGGGCGCAGCTTCACGTTGCCCGGCTTGTAGATGCCGTGGACGTTGCCGAAGGTTGCTGCCAGCAGGTAGCGGCCCTTCTCCCCTAGGCCGAGGACGTCGATGGTCTTCTCGAAGTCCTCTTCGGTGGTGTAGAGGTTTGCGTTCGGGTCGGCGGAGACGCCGTCCTCCTCGCCTCCGACGACGCCGATCTCGACCTCGAGGACGATGTTTGCGGCGACGGACTTGTCGAGCAGGTCCTTGGCGATCTGCAGGTTCTCATCGATCGGGGTGGCGGAGCCGTCCCACATGTGGGACTGGAACAGCGGGTTCTCGCCGGCCTCGACGCGCTTGCGGGAGATCTCCAGCAGCGGCAGGACGAAGGTATCCAGCTTCTCCTTCTGGCAGTGGTCGGTGTGCAGCGCGACGTTCACGCCATAGTGCTTCGCAGCCTCGTGGGTGAATGCCGCGAGTGCTTCGGCGCCCGCCACCATGTTCTTCACATTCAGGCCGGAACCGAACTCTGCGCCACCGATGGAGAACTGGATGATGCCGTCGGACTCGGCGTCCGCAAAGCCCTTCAGGGCGGCGTTGATGGTCTCGGAGGAGGTGCAGTTAATCGCTGGGTAAGCGAAGCCACCCTCCTTCGCCTTGTCCAGCATGTCGCGGTAGACGTCCGGGGTTGCAATTGCCATTTTTGCCTCCTATGTGCCGCTTCGGGGCGGCGTGGGCCACCCGCTCAGCATGGTTTACTCACCTGAATTATGCCTGCACTTCATTCTACGCGTCGGCAGCCCCGCCGGTCCCCGCCCGTTTGAGGGGGCAAGCAGCACAGGCATGTGGCGAAGAACCCCCTACGACAAGGGATTCTCTAAAAGCTGGGGCGCTAGTTAGCCTGCTCGCGCTGGGCGGCCTCCAGCTCCGTGATGCGCGCGGCAGCCTCCATCAGCTTCCACCCGGAAAGCTGCACAGACAGATCCCGCTCCGCGATGTCGGAACTAGCCACCGCCCCGGCGATCGTCGCACCAACCAGGCCACCGGAATGCGGCAACGTCGCGTCCCGATCCCACCGGGAAGGGAAGACGGGCAGCCCGTCCACTTCCAGACGGTAGCGCCAGGCGGACTCGGCTGAGTGCAAAACGATTCTGCGCGCCTGCGAGCGGGCCTTGCGTGTCCGTGGCCCCAGCTCCGGCAACTTCTCCACCGCGAGCGCGAGGTAGCGGACCAAAATGCCATTGAACAGGCCGCCATCGCCGCCGGCGGTGGGGGCGTTGATGACGTCATTGGAGCTGGTCAGGTGCTCGGAGATCGCGTCGATGAGGCCGCATGCGCGGTAGATATAGTCCATCCCGGCCTCGGAGACCTCATCGTCCCCAACGCGGGCCTGCTCGCGCTCGGCGACGGCCAGTTCGACGCAGGCCCCGAGGGCAACGCCCTGGCAGTAGCTGTGGATCGTGGGCTCCGGGACAGGGCCGTTCATGCGCATCCACAGCCCGTCCATGACCAGGCCGTCCTCGTTGAGCATGTTCTCCCAAATCCAGTCGACCAGCTGGCGGGCTAGATCAAGGCGCCCGGTGCGGGCGGCCATGATCGCGACCGGCCCGTTGGTGGGAACGTTGTAGAAGGTCTCGTTGCTGCGCCACGGCAGCACCCCCGTGAGCGAATCCACGCCCTCCAGGATGTTCTCCTCCAGGTCCTTGCGGGCAGAGACCCGCTTGACCTTGGTGTACTGCTCCGCCCGCCACATGGCCAGCGCGAGCCAGGCCTTGTCGTCGTAGTAGTTATTCCGCGTCAGGGGGGCGAGGTTGCGCAGCCGCATGCCACGGAGCGTGGCTCGCAGTTCGCGCTGACGGGTCTTGGAAGGTCGACGGCGCGTGGCGTCCACCTGGCAGTCCACATAGTGGGCCTGCCACCAGTAATGCCAGCGGTAAAAGGCCTTGTCCCGCGCCAGGGGCGGCCAGGCGATCACAGCAAGATTAGTCCGCGGCACGCCCCATACTTTCGAGGCGTGGCGGTCCATGATTGCTTGCTGGGCCAGATCGGCCCGGTAATCCCAACGTTCGTGCACGCCTTAAGTCTGCCCAATCCCGGCGATTTTCGCGAAGTTTTGCTGCTTTTACCAGGCCTGGGAGAGGTCCGCGTGCTGCCGGATCCAGGCGTGCATCGCGATCCCCGCTGCCACGCCCGCATTGATCGAGCGGGTGGATCCGAACTGCGCGATGGAGACGGTCATCCGCGCCCCGCGCTGCGCCTCCTCGGTCACTCCGGGCCCCTCCTGGCCGAAGAGCAGGAGGCAGCGGCGCGGCAGCTCAGCGGTCTCCAGCGGCACGGAGCCGGGGGTGTTGTCCACGGCGACGACCGCCAGGTCCTGCTCCGCCGCATAGTCGAGTACTTCGGCGACGGTCTTGTGGTGTTCGAGGTGCTGGTAGCGGTCGGTGACCATCGCGCCCCGCCGGTTCCAGCGCTTGCGCCCGACGATGTGGACCGTATCCACTGCGAAGGCGTTGGCGGTGCGGACGACGGTGCCGATGTTGGCGTCGTTCTCGAAGTTCTCGATGGCGATGTGCAGCTCGTGTCGGCGGGAGTCGATGTCCGCGACGATGGCGTCCATCTTCCAGTAGCGGTAGGCGTCGACGACGTTGCGGCGGTCACCGTTGTCGAGCAGTTCCGGGTCGAAGTGGGCCTCCGTAGGCAGCGGCACCCCGGGGTACTCCTGCTCCCAGGGGCCGACGCCGACGCGGGATTCGAACCACTCGGTCGGGCCCTTGCCGGAGCCTTCGGTGGGTTCCGGCTGCTGGGGCGACTGGTGGCCCGGCTGCGTGCTCTCCTGCCTGTCTTCGTGGCTCACTACGCGGCCTTTTCTGTTTTCTGTTGCAGCGCGCCGTTGATTCCGTCGACGAGCAGTAGCTGCGCGATGACATAGGTCGCCATGACCGCGCCGTCGGTGAGCGCGTCGATGATCTTCAGCGCCCTTGGCGCGGTGGGGCGCTGCGCGTGCTTCAACAGGGTGAGGCGGTTGAGGATCAGGGCGTCGGAGAGCAGGAAGAGCGTTCCGCCGAGGGCGTGGCCGTAGTCCTCCGGGGTTTCCTCTGGTGTGCTGCGAAGGAGGGCCGGGTCTTGCGCCAGCATGTTGGTGGCTCCCAGCAGGGAGCCGTAGCCGCCCGCGGCGGGTAGGGCCTTGGGTAGCTTCCATCTGGCTAACCCCAGCCCCGTCACCAGGGCCGGCAGGTGGGCTGCGGCGACCGCCGGCGATGGCCGGGCGCCCCGCTTGGCGAGCAGCCAGATATAGGCCAGCTGGTTGGCGCTGAACCACGCCGCACCCCGGTTGAGGCTTTTAGCCCGCTCGACTGGCTCCGCGCTGCGGGACTGGGTGTTCATCAGGGTGATGTCCCCCAGCCAGCCGCCTACCAGACCTGCGAGTAGAAGCGCCTGCCCCGCGCTGGGGGTGTGGATCTTGCCCCAGGAGCGCGGGTTATCTGCGGTGGCACCGGGGGCGAACACGGTGCTCGCGAGCAGGGGCATGAGCGTTGGCTTCACGGCGCGCGTGATGCGATCCGAGCGCGTGGCTGCGGCAGCGACAGAGACGGCGCCGGCCGCCAGGTAGGCGATGCGGCCCGGGTGTGGGTGGCGTGCGGCGGTGCGCAGGGCGCGGGTGCCTTCGGCGGCTCGCTCCAGCACGTGGCTCAGGATTCGGTTCTGCGTCAGGGTGCTGCGCATCGGTGTCTCCTTGTGGGTTCACGGCGCGGCTATCTCACCACCGCGGCGGCGGGCAGGCCTAGTTCAGGCCGAGGTCGGTCAGGCCGAGCAGCGGGCGGTACTCCAGGCCCTCAGCTTCGATGACGTCGCGGGCACCGGTGTCGCGGTCCACGACCGTCGCCACGCCAACGACGTTCGCCCCGGCTTCGCGGGCAGCAGCTACGGCGGTGAGTGGGGAGTTGCCGGTGGTCGTGGTGTCTTCGACGATGAGCACGTTCTTGCCGGCGATATCCGGGCCTTCGATGCGGCGCTGCATGCCGTGCTTTTTGGCTTCCTTGCGCACGACGAAAGAGTCGACCCCTTCGCCGGCGTGCATGATCGCCGTGGCGACCGGGTCGGCGCCGAGGGTCAGCCCGCCGACGTTGGTGTATTCCCAGTCGCTGGTCAGTTGGCGCAGGAGCTGGCCGATGAGTGCGGAGGCTTCCGCGTGCAGGGTGGCGCGGCGCAGGTCGACGTAGTAGTCAGCTTCCTTCCCGGAGGAGAGGGTGACTTTGCCGTGGACGACGGCGAGCTCCTTGACAAGCTCTGCGAGGCGTGCAGCGGCGGCGCGGTCGACGGAGGGGATTTCCTGAGCCATGGGATGCGTTCCTTCCGAAGGAGGGGTGAAAGCTTTTCTGTTCTTTAAGTTACCGCAGGAAAAACAAAACCCACCCAGTGGGCCTCGCGTTGAGCGAGGGCTCACTGGGTGGGTTGCCGCGTGGAAGGGTCAGACCACGCTAACTTTTCGTGGTCACACTTCCGTATGAAGCGTCAGTCACAGTCTTCTTTTAGTCCCGCAGGGGCTTGTTTTAGTCCCGCAGGGGCTTGGCCTCATCTGGTGAGTGTCCCGGAGCGAGGCCTTCTCGGACGAGTTCGTCTTCGATCGTGTCCTCCGCGTTACCGACATCGCCTGTCTTTTGTTTCTTTCCTAGCCACTTATCGAAGAGGCCGTTTTGGTACATCACCGTTCCGAGAATCATGAGGATACCCAGGAACTGCAGCAGGGATGGAACCTCACCGAACAGTGGCCAAGCGATGACCACCGAGGAGACCGGGGAGAGCAGCAGGATACCGGCGGAGAGCGTCGGATCCAGCCAGACAGTGCCCCACTGGACGAAGGTCCAGGCGACGGCCTGGCCGAGGGTGGCCAGCATGATCAGCCAGATCCAGTTCATGGTGGTCAGGTCGTCGCCCAGAGCGGTCTCCGGATTAACGGCAGGAAGGTGACCATCGACGAGGACGCCGTGCGTGAAGTCGAAGCCGCCACGCGGGGAGCCCGTGTGCGCCCAGATAGCCGGTGCGACCAGCTGAGACATAGCGGTGTACATCATCGGCTGGATGTACAGGTCCTTACGCGGAGCGGTGGTACCAGCCTTGCGGGAGAAGTACAGGTAGAAGGAGTAGCAGATACCAGAGGTCAGGCCGAGCAGGGTGCCCAGGGTTGCGGTGTTGATGCCCGCGATCTGCTCCGGGCCGGTGGACTCGCCACTGCCCTCGAAGACACCACCGGTGAGCATGACACCGACGATCATGATCGGCACGAGCACCAGGAAGACCGGCGGGATCTTGTACTTATCGAAGATCGCCGTCAGCATTGGCACGACGATCACCTGCAGGTTCAGCAGGATGGCCGCGATACCGGCGCCGACGTAGAAGATCGAGTAGTTCCAGGCGGTGAAGTCGATACCCAGGAACAGGCCTGCAACGAGGGACATGATGATGCCCGCCTTTGGCAGGGAGCCCTTGCGCTTGATCTCCCAGAAGCCGAACGGCAGCAGGACGATCAGGCCGATCAGAATACGGAGGAATGCCTGCGTCGCAGGATCCATGTTGGAGGCCTTCACCCAGATAGGAGTGAAAGCGAGGAATGCGGTACCCAGTCCGAGAATGAGCACGGCCTTGCCGTGGGACACAGGCTTGACTGGAAGCATGCGTCCGGACGCCGTAGCGCCTTGACCCTTAACAGTGTTCATGGTTTCCATTTTTACATTTCGCTTTCAGGAAAAAGCAATACTTTATGCCTAATATCACAAATAATCCAATATGCCCGTATTGTTTCCACAATTAATCAATCGGTCTTTTTAGTTGGCATGACGGGAGTTATGTTTCTAAAGGAAGTGAATTTCTATGTGGAGATATATCCTTCAACAATTAAGGCCCGAATAATTCCGCCATTGCTCGCGCCTCTGGAAGTAACCATGAGGCTACCTCGAGTTGAAGAATTTAACGCTCCTGCGAACCCGTGCCTTCATCATCATCCGGCTCGACGATTTCCGCCTCCACCAGCTCAATCTCCGCCTCGACCGGCTCAATCGGGGACGGCAGTGCATGGCGCGCATCCGGAGCACGGTGACGGCCACTTCGACGGCGCTGCCCCCGCCGTTCCGCAGCAGTGGCGGACAGCTCGTCACTAAAGATTGTGGGCGCCCTCTCAATATCGGCGCGAATAACCTGGAGGCGCTGACCGACCGATGCAGAAATATGGTCCGGATCCTCTCCAATGAGAGGGATATTCTCCGAATCCATTTCAAGCGCCGGGCCATTGAAATCATCACCCGGGTTCACCTCACGCCCCCGATCGAAACGGCGAGGGAATTCCACGGGATTAGCCGGCCGCTCGATATGCGGACGATCAGAGAAAGATGATTCGTCACTTTCTTGCCCGGCGTAGACTTCTTCAGCTGTCGGATCCGAACTCGGCGACGCGGCAGCCTCCGCTGGCTCCCCTTCCGCCACGGGTGCGGACGGGGTCTGCCCCACGGGGCGCAGGTAACCCGGCCGCGGCTTCTTCTCCCCCACGGGCGCCTCGTCGCCCTCGTTGCGCTCCCGACCGGGCTTGTCCTGCGACGCACCCTCGCCCTGCTGGCGATCAGAAGATTCCGCCCCGGCAGGAGTCAGCGAGACCGAAGTGCCTGGCAGCGCCCGTGTCTGGTCCGCGTTCTCCAGCTCCAGGACCACGCTCATCGTGCGCGGCGGAAGAACCATCGCCGCATGTGCGAGGGAGAGCAACTCCGGCAGGATCTGCAGCCAGATGCTGAAATCCAGCTTCCGGCTAATGCTCAAGACAACCCAGTCGCCACCCCAGATCACATCAGAAGCGACCTGGCTCAGAGCAGCGAGGCTGTCCTCTACCCGAACATCAAGCATCCGGTCGAGTGCCCGCACGTCGGAGGTATAGGCAGCATAAGGCGGCTGATCCAGCAGCTCGGAGCGGCGCAGCCCCTCCGTCACCCCCTGCTCGCGGGAGTAGTGCACCGTCACCGGGGACGTTGCCGCCCGGCGCATCGCCATGAGCGTGCCCTCCCCCAGGTCTGCCACGTGATATTCGTGCCCCTCCCAGAAACCGCTGACCACATCCTTGGCCAGGGCCCGAATGGGAGAGACGTTCACCGCGTGCAGCGCGGCAATCGGCCATTCCTGCGGCAGTTCGAGGTCCTCGCGGGTGTACTCCGCCCCGTTCGCCGCAGCCCACTGGCGGCGCCGGCGGCGGATCGAGGCAAACAACCCGCCTTGGGCAGTCGCTGCGGCCACCATATCCGGCCCCTCCTCGGAGGCCTGTGCGGCCTCAGTGGCCAGCCCCGGCGCGTCCTCTGGCTGGGCTTGCTCCTCCGCCGAGTCCGCGACAGCACCCTCGGTCGCACGGTCGGCCGGCTCGTCGGCGACCTCGCTGCCATCGGTGCCCCAAGGAACCGTCCCAGCGGTCGACGCAGCGCCGTTCGTGTCGCCGTCGTCTTCGTTGGAGGCAGCGTCCGGGAGGGAAGAAACGTGAGGAATCGGCCGCCTAGTCACCGCAGCACCGCCGGACTCCCCCTGGGAGCTCGCGTGCTTCAGCAACCACACCGCCACAACGAGCAAAATTAGCCCGATGAGCAGGGGAACAATCGATCCACTCATGTCGTTCAGCCTAGTCTGCCTCCCCGTGCAGGAACAGAAAGCGGGGAGCGAGTCTGGCAGCCAGCCTCGCTCCCCGCCCGATTGGCGCGTCAGCGCCTCTTACTCGTTGGCAGCAGCGTAGTCGGCGCTGTCCATCAGCTCGCCCGGCTCGGAGACGCGGACGTCGTAGAGCCAGCCCTCGCCGTACGGATCCTCGTTGATGATCCCGGCGTTGTCCTCGAGCTCCTCGTTCACGGCGACGATCTCGCCGGAGACCGGTGCGTAGATGTCGGACACGGACTTGGTGGACTCGATCTCGCCGAATGGCTCGCCGGCCTCAATCTCGTCGCCGACCTCCGGGAGCTCGACGAACACGATCTCGCCGAGAGCCTCTGCAGCGATGTGGGTGATGCCGACGCGCACGACCTCACCCTCCGTGATGTCGGTGGTGTTAACCCACTCGTGCTCTTCGGAGTACAGGAAGTCAGTAGGCAAAGCAGTCATGGTCGCTCCTCACGATCATCTTCAAAAACTGTGGGCGTGACATGGGCCTAGGGTGTAATCCCCACCACATCGAACACGGCAAACTGTACTACACAGCCAGCCCGCTGCGGCGGATATCACGGGGATACCTCGGCCCGGGTCCGGCTGGGCCACCCCCATTTCGCGTTTTGCAGAGCCATTTCACGTTTTGCAGAGTTTGATGCCGCTTTTCTGCGGTTTTCCAACTTCAAACTCTGCAAAACGCGAAATGGGGGGGTAGCACGGGGCGGTCAAGCCCCGGTTGCCCTACTTTTCGCGCTGATAAAAGGGCATCTCCACGACCTGGTACGGGTATTGCTTACCGCGGATATCGACCTGCACGGTCTGTCCCACGGTGGCTGCCCCGCCCTCCTCAGTCGCGGTCTTATCCACGTAGGCCATCGCTACCGGGTAGCCCAGGGTCGGTGAGAGCGCACCCGAGGTGACTTCTCCGATCGGCTGAGCGTCCTCGCCCTCGCCGGCCAGCACCGCGTAACCGCTGCGGGCTGCGCGGCGCCCCTCGCCCTGCAGGCCGATCAGCACCCGCGCCGCGCCCTTCTCCTTCGCCGCCACGATCGCGTCGCGCCCCACGAAGGAATCCTTGGACTTCGTCGCGGCCAGGATCCCCAGGCCCGCGTCGACCGGAGTGAGCTCGTCGTTGAGCTCATTGCCGTAGAGCGGCATGCCAGCTTCCAGGCGGAGGGTGTCGCGGGCTGCCAGGCCACAGGGCAGGCCGTCCAGCTCCGTGGCCTTAGCCAGCGCGATGTTCCACACCTGCTCGGCAGCATCATTGTCCACGATGATCTCGAAGCCATCCTCGCCGGTGTAGCCCGTGCGGGCGATCAGCGCCGGTTGACCGGCGACGATGCCCTTGAAAGCGGCGTAGTAGCCCAGGCCGTCGACCGCGCCCCTGACGTCCTCGGTCGCGCCGGAGGCCTCCGGGGCGTCGGTGACATTCTCGACGATCGCGTGCATGACCTCGGCGGCCTTCGGCCCCTGGATCGCGACCAGGGACTTCTCCGCAGTCTGGTCCACGACGGTGACGTCGAAGCCCTCGGCCCGCTGCGCCAGCGCTTCGGCGACGCGCGGGGCGTTGCCAGCGTTCGGGACGACAAGGAAGTCGTCATCCGCGAGGCGGTAGGTGATCAGGTCGTCCACGATGCCGCCGTCCTCGGTGCACAGCATGGAGTACTTCGCCTTGCCGACCTTGACGGCGGACAGACGGGAAATCAGTGCGTAGTCCAAGAGCTCCGCGGCCTGTGGGCCGGAAACCTCCACCTCGCCCATGTGGGAGAGGTCGAAGACGCCGACGGTCTCGCGGACGGCGCGGTGCTCGTCGAGTTCCTTACCGTACTTCAGGGGCATGTCCCAGCCGCCGAAGTCAGTGAAGCGGGCACCGAGCTGCTCGTGCACCTGGTGCAGGGCGGTGTGCTTCGGGGTGCTTGCAGAATCAGTCATTGCAAAACCTTCCTTCAAACGTGCTGGGGATTAGTCCTCGATGGCGAATGCTTCGAGCGGCGGGCAGGAGCACACGAGGTTGCGGTCGCCGTAGGCGTTGTCGATGCGGCGCACCGGCGGGAAGTACTTCGTCGTGCGCAGCCCGTCCACCGGGAAGGCTGCCTGCTGGCGGGAGAACTTGCCGCCGGAGACGGCCTCCTCGAAGTCGTCACGGGTCACGCTGAAGGCGGTGAACGGTGCGTGGCGCAGGACGGACTCCTCGACGGTGACCTTGCCGTCGATGATCTCCTGGATCTCGCCTCGGATGGTGATCATCGCTTCAATGAAGCGGTCCAGCTCATCCTTGTCCTCGGACTCGGTCGGCTCGACCATCAGGGTGCCCGGCACCGGGAAGGCCAGGGTCGGGGCGTGGAATCCGAAGTCCATCAGGCGCTTGGAGACATCCTCAGCAGTCACGCCGGAGGCCTTGGTCAGTGCGTTGAGATCCAGGATGCACTCGTGTGCGACCAGGTCGTTCTTGCCCGTGTAGAGCGTCGGGAAGTAGTCGGCGAGCTTGCGGGAAATGTAGTTCGCGTTGACCAGGGCCATACGGGAGGCTTCGGTCAGCCCCTCGTCGCCCATCATCGCGATATAGGACCAGGTGATCGGAAGCACACCGGCGGAGCCGTACGCTGCCCCGGAGACCGGCAGGCCAGTGTTCGGGTCCTCGGACTGCTCGACGGTCGCGTCGGTCGGCAGGAACGGGATGAGGTGCTCGGCCACGCAGACCGGCCCCACGCCCGGGCCACCGCCGCCGTGCGGGATGGTGAAGGTCTTGTGCAGGTTCAGGTGGGAAACGTCGCCACCAAACTGCCCCGGCTGGCCCAGGCCGACCAGCGCGTTGAGGTTCGCCCCGTCGATGTACACCTGGCCGCCAGCGGCGTGGACCTTGTCGCAGACCTCGCGGACGTGCTCCTCGAACACACCGTGGGTGGACGGGTAGGTGATCATGATGCCGGCGACTTCCGGGCCGTACTTCTCGAGCTTGGCGTCCAGGTCGTCCAGCAGGATGGAGCCATCCTCGGCGGACTTCACGGCCACGACCTTCAGGCCAGCCAGCGCGGCGGAAGCCGCGTTGGTTCCGTGAGCGGAGGTGGGGATCAGCACCTTGTCGCGCTGATCGTCACCGCGGGAGAGGTGGTAGCGGTGGATCGCCAGCAGGCCTGCGAACTCGCCCTGGGAACCAGCGTTCGGCTGAACGGAGACCTTCGCGTAACCGGTGATCTTGGCCAGGCGCTCCTCCAGGTCATCGATGAGCTCCAGCCAGCCCGCGGCCTGATCGGCCGGGACGTGCGGGTGGATGCCCGCGAACTCCGGCCAGGTGATCGGCTCCATGGAGATGGCGGAGTTGAGCTTCATGGTGCAGGAGCCCAGCGGGATCATCGTGCGATCCAGCGCCAGGTCACGGTCTGCCAGCTTGCGCATGTAGCGCATCATCTGGGTCTCCGAGGTGATGGTGGTGAAGATCGGGTGAGTGAGGATCTCGTCCTCGCGCAGCACCCCGAGGTCAGCCAGCGGGCCAGCGGAAAGGTCGAAGCCGGAGGTATCCGCGCTCGCGCCCTCCTTCTTCGCGACGACGGCCAGCAGCTCAGCGACGTCCTCATCCGTGGTGGACTCGCCGACGGAGATTCCGACGTGATTCTCGTCGACCCTCCGCAGGTTGAAGCCCGCGTCCACCGCACGCTGCAGGACGGCATCCGCACCGCCCACGCTGGACACGTCCACGGTCACGGTGTCGAAGAAAGAGTCGTGTGCCAGGCTCAGGCCGGCCTCGGACAGGCCCACGCCCAGGGCGACCGCGCGGCCGTGCACCTGGGTGGCGATCTGACGCAGGCCAGCCGGGCCGTGCCAGACGGCGTAGAAGCTCGCCACGACGGCCAGCAGGGCCTGGGCGGTACAGATATTCGAGGTCGCCTTATCGCGACGAATGTGCTGCTCGCGGGTCTGCAGCGCCAAACGGTATGCCGGGGTGCCCTCGGCGTCCTTGGACACACCAACGAGGCGGCCCGGCATCTTGCGCTGCAGGGAATCGACGCAGGCCATGAAGCCAGCGTGCGGGCCGCCGAAGAACAGCGGCACACCGAAGCGCTGGGCAGAACCCACCGCGATGTCCGCACCCAGGGAGCCCGGGGAGGTCACCAGGACCTGGGCCAGCAGGTCAGCAGCGATCGTGACCAGCGCGCCGGCCTCCTTCGCAGCGGAGATCAGACCGCTCAGGTCGCGGATCCGGCCGGTGGACCCCGGGTTGGAGACCACAACACCGACCAGCGGGGTGTCTCCCGCGGCGGCGGCGAAATCAGCGGCGGTGGCGTCCTTAAAATCGACGACCTTGACCGGGATGTCCGCAGCCTCGGCGCGGGCCTCAGTCACGGTGATGGACTGCTGATGGAGGGAGGAGTCCAGCAGCACCACACCACCCTGCTTGGCGGCCTTGGCATTGCCGCGAGCCATGAGCTGCACGGCCTCGGCGACGGCGGTGGCTTCGTCCAGCAGGGATGCGCCCGCGATCGGCAGGCCGGTGAGGTCCTGCACCATGGTCTGGAAATTCAGCAGCGCCTCCAGGCGACCCTGGGAAATCTCCGGCTGGTACGGGGTGTAGGCGGTGTACCAGCCCGGGTTCTCGACCACGTTGCGGCGGATCACCGCGGGGGTGATCGTGTCGTAGTAACCGTTACCGATGAGCTGCTTCATCGGCTTATTCTTCGACGCCATCGCCTTGAGCGCGGCGAGAGTATCGGTTTCGGTCAGCGCGTCGGGCAGGCCGATCGGCCCCTCCTGAACGATGGAGGAAGGAAGGGCGGCCTCCGCGAGCGCAGCGGAGGACTCATAGCCCAGGAAGTCGAGGATCTCCTGGGTATCGCTGCCGTTGGGCCCGATGTGGCGGTGGACAAAAGCTGCGTGATCAGTAGCCATCAAGCTCAAACTTTCCGGTTTGTGGTGTGCTTATTCCGCCTAAATCCTATCGGAGGCTAAAGACAATAGTGTCCGGGGTCACGTTTTCAGGGGTGCGGGGTGGGGTGCCCCACCCCACGGGCTTCTTATCCCCGCCCGCTGCCTGCCCTCTCTGGCGCACCCCTGGGGCCATCGAGGCAACGAACCCGAGCACCACTAGCCCAGCTCTTCGGAGCTGGGGCTGGGTGCCGGGGAGGCACGCGGCTACAGCGCGTTGCTAACCGGATTAGCGAAGGCTTTGAGATCCTCCCAGGAGTCGGCACGGGCGGTGTCTTGCTCGTAGGCGATCAGGTAGCCCCAGTGCTGGCCGGCGTAGGCACCCTCGGCCACCAGGCGGCGCACCAGTGCTTCGGCGGCCTTACGTTTGGACTGCACCCGGGCGTCATCCCGGCCGCGTTCGTCCTTGCCCTCGATGATCCAGTGCACCCCGTTGGTATCCAGGGCCACGAAGTCAGGGAAGTAGCGATCCTTAGCGTTGTAGAACACGAAGGCCTGATCCTGCGGATGCAGCCGGTGCCACCACACAATCCCTGGCGAGGTATTTAGCAGTCGTGCCAGCTGATACTCCCCGGTGAAGGAATCAAAAGATTCCTCCGCGAACAGCGATTTGAACCAGCCGCCATACACCCGCCCGCGTACAAACTGCGCACGCGTCTCAATCTGGTCATGCACCTTCTCCCCCAGCGGCAATGTATAGCCGGCACCGGGCATCTTCTTAGGGTGAATGCTGGGCACCTCGCGGGTGGCCCGCAGGGTTTCGGTGATGTAGTCCTTAATCAGACCCAGCAGCTCAGCGCAAGCAGAGTCCAGGGACTTCACGGTCCACCCGGTGAAGCTCACGGCTTGCATGAACCTCGGTACCAGGAAGGTGGATACATAACGGCCGGTTGCTTCGGTCTTGGGTACCAGCGCCAGCTTCATCACCAGTTTCACCAATGTGTCTTGAGCGTCCGCATCCTCGACGTGTACGGAGTCCACCTCAGCGCTCTCGCGATCTTCAGCGCGGAGTTTCTTGCCTAGGACTGCGATGATTTCCTTGCGTAGCAGCACATCGCCTGCGGAGGTCACCCGCCGGGCTGCCTGCTCGACCGCGCCGTCGCTGATCTCCGAGAGATCAATCGGTGGCTGCTGGAGGGTCATTGTGGTCACCGGGAAGTGGTATACGACGTCAGCGAAGCCGGGGTTACGGTCGATGGAGACCAGCTCCCACTGCGGTTCTTCCCTGCCGTCCCGGCCGGGGTCGATGATCTCCCGAACCCCCACCCCCGGTGTTCCCGCCGATCCGCTTTCACCGAGGGGAACCATTGCTGGCTGTGAGCCATCGCCTGCACTTCCGCCCTCGCCTGGGTCGGTGCTGTCGCCTGCTTCCGCGCTGCTCCCAGGGGCTGGCCAGGCGCCTGCCTGCCCGGTACCTGTGCCTGCCCCGGCACCAGCGCCGGGGTCTGTGGAGGATTCGGTGCCCGCGTTGGTGGCTCTGCGGATCGCTGCATCCACATCTGCCTTGTCGGGTTCGGGGACAGCTTTTTCCAGGCCGAACTGCTGCAACACATTCTCAGCATCTAACAGCTCGGTGAAGGACTGGTGGGCGATAATGTCCAGCTGGTCGATCTGTCCCACACCCGTGTACTTCCCGAAGGGCAACCGCAGCCCGCGACCCATCGTCTGCTGGGTCAATACCTCGGACGCCATGGCCCGCAGAGTGACCACGACGGCGATATTCTTCACGTCCCAGCCCTCTTTGAGCTTGTTCACGCTCACCACCGCCAGCACGGGGGAATCAGGCCGGTCAAGCTGGTCGAGTCGACGCTGGGTCAACTCATCTTCGTGCTTGGAGTCCACCTGCAGCACGGCATCATCCCGGCCGAGGTACTCCGGGGTGCGCAACAGGTTAGCTATCTGGGTGGCGTGCTCCACATCGGAGCAGACCACGAAGGCCACCGCGTTCACATGATCGCGGCCCTCTGAGGCGGCATAGGAATCGTAGTAAGCCTGCTTGAGGGCCCGCAGCTGCAGCGCATCACGCAGTTGTTGCTCCTCAGAAGCCTCGTCGGTGCCGTACCCGGTCTTGCGAAATGCCAGTACGGGGGCCTTGACGTACTTGTCTTGGATGGCACGGTAAAGCGGGTACTCGAAGATCACGTGATCGGTCTTCTTATTCACCGATGCGGTCAACCCGATCGCGGCGGCAGGGTCGAGTTCCTTCAGTGCAGCATTAAACGCGGCGGCGCTAACGCCGTAGAGGTGGGATTCATCGGCGATGACCACCAGATCATCCAGCCCCTTCAAGTAGTCGAAGAGCACCCCGGCGTTTTCATCGAACCGGCGGGGTTTACGCCGCATAGCTTCCTGTGTGCCCCCGCGGGTATCCCCCTCGGTGGACTTCGGGGCGATGAGTTGCTGAATGTTGAAGATGAACGTCAGCACCGGCACCTCCCGCCCGAACGCGAGCTCGGCAGCACCATTCTGGCGGGCCACCCAGGCGGAATAATCCTGCGGGGTCACCACCTCAGGCGGCACGGCTGAGCCTGTGATGTAGCGCGGCGCTCCGGGAGTGAAGTTCTGCACGGTCTTTGCCTGCACGGTTTTGCCTGGAGTGACGATCACCACGTTGCCGACACCTTGGCGGCGCAGGTATTCCACAAATGCGGCCATCAGGTACGTCTTGCCCACACCGGTAGCGAGGTTGAGCACCTGCATCACAGACGGGTCATAATCGCCGTCGAGAGTGAACACCAGCTGGCGCAGCGCCTCCTTATTCGGGGCACGCAGGTCGAACTCGGAGCTGATGGATTCCAGCAGGTCGGAATCAAAACTGATATTGAGCCTGGTTGCCATTACTGCTCATCACCCTTGCTATAGCGGAATAGATCATCGGGCAGGGCGACCACCCGCGAGCCCTTCACCGTTTTGCGCAGGTGCTCGCGCACCCCGTCCATGACGGTGGTCGCCGCCAGCACGATTGTCTCGCCGGGCTGGGTCTGGGAGGCCAGCCAGTCGACGATCTCGACCGTGGCCACGCCTTCCACCACCTTGAGCAAGGCATTGCCACGCCGGGCATCGAAAATATAGTCATCATCGGCGTGCAACAGTGTGAACCCGAGGTTGGCGGCCACAGACTGGATCAAAGCTTCGCCGGTGGCTGCTGCTGTGAGCATCACCCGGTCCAGCTCTGGGTTGTAGTCGAAACACGCAGGCGACAGATGGGCGACCTGGAAGCCGCCGCCACCACGCCAGTTCAGCACTTCCTTCGTGCGCCTGGTCTTAGAGGCAGCCTTCAACGCCTTCGTCAGTGGGTTCTTCTTCGCCTCGGGGTCGTCTTTAATCAGCTTGTTCAGCACTCTCGTGAATTTCGCGGCATCTTCCGGCGAGACACCATCGGGGAGTTCGACGTCATAGGCAGCGACGCGTTCCCCCTTCGTCCGCGTAATTCCGCCTGGGTCTTCGTCGTTGACGACCTTCTCCAGACGGGGACGCGTGAACGTCGTGAACGTCGACTCCAACAACTCACACGTCACCCAACGACGCCCCATCTTCTGAGCTACCGCAGCCGTCGTCCCGGACCCAGCAAACACATCCAGCACGATGTCACCAGGATTCGAGCCGATATGAATGATGCGTTCGAGGAGACGCTCCGGCTTCGGAGTGTCAAATGGCGTCAATGCTGGAAAGAGCGCTTTCAGCTCAGACTTGGCAGCGCGATTGTGGCCGACATCCTTGTTTTCCCACCATGTGCGAGGATTGTTGCCCTTGGTGGGAATATACGCTTTACGTCCGATTCCTCCCGTCGAACGGATCAGAATCTCCGGGAGCGGATCGCCTGAAATGCGTCGTGCGGCCACCCGCTTACGTGCTTCATCGAGTGGAACATCCAAAACTAGCGCACACACATCATCGGACGCCTTATCTCTAGGTACTCCTTCATTGCTGGCACGCCAATCAGCGTCATGAAGATTCTCCAGCCGATACGGAACCCACCCCTGCAAGCCGTCAAGAATGCGCTGTTGCGAATATCGCCAACTGGCACCTTTAGGAGGGCGCATCATTTCACCTGTCAGGGGGTTCTGGATCGCATAGCACATGCCTCCCGAGCCGTCGCCATGATTACCCGATGGGTTATCGTCCCACCAAGGTCCGAGGGGGTCATTGTCCGGATTAGAGAAGCGGGCATTGTCGGCTGCTGTGCGAAGAGCCTTGTTTGGCTCGAAGGCCTCGCTACGGCGGTAAACGATAACGAAATCCTGGTCCACCGAGAAACCCAAACCACGCCGAGGGGAGTCAGCCTTTTGCCAAACAATTTCTGCTTGAAAATTCCCCGCACCAAACACCTCATCCATCAGCACGCGCATCCGATGCACCTCAACATCGTCAAGGTGAACCCAGATCGACCCATCATCGGCAAGCAGCTTCTTCATGTGGAGCAGTCGGTCGCGCATCATGGTGAGCCAGATGGAGTGCTCGAGGTTATCTTCGTAGGAGGCGAATGTTTGCGCGGTGTTAAAAGGTGGGTCGATGTAGATCAGTTTGACCTTGCCCACGTACTTCTCGGCCAACTCGGGCACCCGGGTGAGCGATTCGAGGACGTCGCCGGATTCGCCGAGGATCAGAAGGTTCTCGTCCTGAGGCTCAAGGTCGGCGCGCTCGGAATAATCGAACTCCTCCGACTTCTCCGTTTGGCTGCCCTGCACGTAATCGTCGTAGACGAGGGTGTGGGTTTCGCAGTAGCGCGGATCGGAAGGATCCACCCACGTGTAACCGTACTTGCCGGCCTCGGTGGGGATGAGGGCTTTGTCCTTGTTGTACCAGGTCAGCTGGAGGCGTTGCTTCGTCATCTACTCACGTTCTCCCGGTGAACCATCCCAGCTGCCGAGGGACTGATTGTCGAAGAATAAACACATAAGCAATACAGTATCCGAGCCCGCCGACACGGAGTCAGAGTATCGAAAGCAGAAACGATACCCTACCCTACTGCGCTAATAGCCCGCCTCCGGATCAACCTCCGTGGGCAGCGGCTCCCCCGCCGCATAGGCCTCGGCCACGCGGACGGTGTGCTCACCAATTCGGCGGCGCACCGAGTACGGCGGATTGGCCAGGTGCGGCGTGATGACCACATTGGGCATCGTCCACAGTGGGCTATCGGCCGGTAGCGGTTCCGGGTCCGTGACGTCCAAGGCCGCGCCCGCGATCTCCCGCGAGTCCAGGGCCGCTATCAGCGCTTGGGTATCAATGAGCGGACCACGCCCCACATTGACCACAACCGCATGTGAAGGCATCGCCGCAAACGCCGCAGCGTTGCCCAGGTGCTTCGTCTCATCCGTCAGCGGCGCAACGAAGACGAAGTAATCCGCGCGCGGCCACACCGACTCAATGTCGCTAAAGGGAACGGCTTCCGCGCCGTCCACCGGACGGCCTGAGCGATTGACCGCGATGATTTTCACGCCAAACCCGGAGAGCATCTCAATGAGCCGCTTGCCAATCCCGCCCGCACCGATGATCGCCACCGTCGTATTTTCAAACAGGAAAGAGGTGTACGCCTCCACCTCGTCGCGGTTGTCCCAGGTGTCCACACGCTTGTGCGCGTGCAGTTGGGCCAAGAGCAACGCAATCGTGGACTCAGCTACCGTCGAGTCGTAGAGTCCCGCGGCATTGGACCAGCGCACATTCGTCGAGCGGATGAGGTCGAGGATGTGGTCCACGCCCGCGAAAGGCACCTGCACGAATCCAATGGACTCGGGCAGCTCCGGGAAATCAGCTGGCTGCCCGTTAAAGACGAGGAACTCCGCGTCCTCCAGCGCGACACGCTCGTGTCCCGCAGCTTCGAGCGCCGCCGTGGTCTCCTCCCACGGCTCTGGCACAATTGCGTATTTCATTGACTATGCCCCCTTAGTATCCCGCGGTGGCATTGACGCGGGTGGGCATGGGCTCGCCCGCCTCCCACGCCGCCGCGTTCTCGTTAAAAATCTTTCCCATGTGGAACGTCGCCACGTGCTTGGACGCCGCCATGTGCGGGGTCATCACGCAGTTGGGCAGCGCGTAGAGCGGGTGCCCGTCGGGCAGCGGCTCCGGATCCACGACCTCAAGGCCCGCCGCAGCGAGCTGGCCGTCGCGCAGCGCCGCCACGAGGTCGTCGGTGACCACAGTCCCCCCGCGCCCCACGTTGACAAATACCGCTGAGTCCTTCATCGCCGCGAAGAGTTCCACGTTGAAGAAACCAGCTGTCTCCGAGGTGAGCGGCAGAGTCGATACGACGAAGTCGAACCGGTCCCACTCCACATCCTTCAGCGTCACGGGACCGGTTCGCGTGACCTCCGTGAGGTTGACATCAAACGGTCGCAGCAATTGCGCCAACCGCTTGCCGATGCCTCCAGCACCCACGATCGCCACCTCCCGCGGCCGGCCCTGCGCGTAGAGCCACGCCTGGGTTTTGTCGAGCTCCCGCGCGACGTCCCACGTCGCAGCCTGGGCAAAGGCTTTGTGGTGATGCGCGGCAGAAAGCATGAGCGCGAGCGCGGCCTCAGCGACGGGTTCGGCAAATGCCCCGGCCGCATTGCACCACGGCAGTCCGTCCGCGGTGATGACGCCAGCCTCAATGAGTTGATCGACGCCGGTGTAGCAATGCTGCACCCACTGGATATTCGCGGGCATCTCCGGGATACGGTCAGGGCGCGGATCTGTATTGATATAGACCTCAGCTTCCTCAAGCCCCACATGTTCGTGGCCAACGCGTTCAATATCTGCAATCGTCTCGTCCCAGGGACGTGGCATGTAAAACTTCATGGCCCCACCCTAGGGAATCTGGCAATGGGGAGCGCACAACCCCAATCGTGGGAATCCTCACCGGACCCCCGGCGGTTCCCGGCGCCTGGTGGCAACACACCCCCAGCAGGGCACCGCCCATCATTAGGGCAGGGCAGACCACCA
This sequence comes from Corynebacterium urealyticum DSM 7109, assembly GCF_000069945.1. NCBI lineage: Bacteria > Bacillati > Actinomycetota > Actinomycetes > Mycobacteriales > Corynebacteriaceae > Corynebacterium > Corynebacterium urealyticum. Next base: position 2,090,931 of record NC_010545.1, read on the forward strand.
CTAGCGGCAGGCCAGAAGCAACGCAATCTCAACCGGAAGGGGCATTTTCAGACTATGGTCATTTTGTGGCTAAAAATACTATTCCCAGTTCCCTCAGCTCCTGGTTCCTTCCGCCTGCCCTCCCCCAGGTCCCAGACGGCAGCCTCGCAGTCGTGACCGGCGCGAGCAGCGGGATCGGCAAGGCGGTCGCAGCCCGCTTCGTGGCAGCCGGATTCCGGGTGGTCGGAACCACACGTAACCCGGCCACGCTCACCGATCCGGTACCGCATGTGGAGTACCTAGCCTTAGACCTCGCAGATCCGGCCTCTATTGAGACTTTCGCCGAGGACGTCCTGGCACTTGGCGCGCCGGGCGTGCTCGTCAACAATGCAGGCGAGAGCCAGAACGGCCCACTGGAGGAACTACCCCGGGAGGCGCTGGAGCGGCTGTTCCAGGTCAACGTCATCGGGCACGTGGAACTCACCCAGAAGTTCCTGCCGGCGATGCGCGAGCAGGGTTTCGGTCGCATCGTCATGATCGGGTCCAGGTTGGGGAGTTTCCCGCTGAGTTACCGGGGCAGCTACGTGGCCTCGAAGGCCGCGATCCGCAGCTTCGCCGACTCTGCCCGCAGCGAGCTTTCGCCGTTCGGGGTCGGCATTTCCACCGTGGAGCCCGGCGCGATCTCCACGGGGCTCAGTTCGCGGCGCACCATCTACGTCGACGACGCAGGCCCGTACTCGCGGGACTTCCACCGGATGCTCGACACCCTCAACGACAACGAGGCCAAGGGAATCAGCGCCGAGGACGTCGCGGAGCTGGTGGGCACCGTGGTGGCAGAAGCCCGCCCGCGTGCGGTGTACGCCCGGGGCTCCCTGGCGCCGGTGCCGTATATCCTGCAGCGACTCGTGCCGCGGGAGACGATGTTGCGCATCATGCGCGCCAAGCACGGCCTCTGACACCTGCGGGCAAAACCCGGGGCAGCGGGTTAATCCTCCTCGCCGGGTTTCCTGCCGCCCTCGTCCCCAGAAGTCTTCTCTCCAAAAGCAGAGTGCAGCTGGGAGCGCACCTCCGTGCGCACGTCCAAGCGATGGTTCATCCGCTCCAAATATTCACTCTCGCGCTGTTTGAAGGCCCAATCGCGCCACGGGCGGGCAAAGAGCGCGAGCACCGTCGCACCGACGACCCCCATGAACAGCAGCGCGCCCGCGAGGATGGTGACCGCCGGGCCGCCGTGTACCCCGAACACGATCGCCAGCATCACGCTGCCGACCAGCCCGAGCGAGGCTAGCGACATATAGGCCACGTTGATCGGGTGGAGCCGGTGGCCGAAGCTGCCGTTGTAGGTCATCACCAACGGGATGATCTGCAGCGCGAACAGCCCCAGGAAGTAAAAGGTCGCCACCCGGCGCAGCACGTCGGTGTCCAGCAACTGCGGAAAGCCCGTCAACGCGGTGAGCATCCACAGCATCGCGACGAGGTTCAAGAGGCGCCGTGCCATGTGTCTAGACCCTAAACAGCTCGTCTTGCGCGGCGCACGGGCCGCTCAGTGCGACGGGAAACTCGATCTCCCCCGACCCGTGGGATAGCGCCAACACCAGCACGATCGGATCGTAGCCGAGGCGGCCGACCTCTTTGGGCGCGTAGGTGACCACCGGGGTTCCCGCCTGCACGGTTGAGCCCTCGGCCCAGCGGGTCGCGAAGCCCTGCCCGTTGAGCTGATCAGTGTCGATGCCCATCTGCACCAGCATGCGGGCACTCTCGTCCTCCAGCTCCACGACGAACATGTGGGGCTGCATCCGCACGATGGTTCCGGCGACCGGGGACTGTACCTCCACGATCTCCTTATCGGGGTCTGGGATCACAGCCACGCCTGCGCCTGCGGAGCCGGAGGCGAACACGGGGTGCGGCACCGCATTCAGCGGCGCGGTCGTTCCGGCGAGTGGCGCGCCCACTGGAGTGCGCTCGGCCCCCGGAGCTCCCCCGCGGCCTGTAGCGACGGCATCCACGTCGGCAGCGCCGAAGCCTGCGGCGCCGACATCCCCCTCGCTGCCGAGGTCTTCAAAATCGTGCCCGTCTGTCATGCTTCCCCAGCTTAACCGCGCGCGATCTTGCGGGAGGAGGAGGCGGACCATTGTGACCAACCACCCACGAAGTGCCGCCCGACGGGAAGGCCCGCCTCCTCCATCGCAGCCAGGAACAGGGCGGAGTCCAGCCCGGATCCGGAATGCACAGTCAGCTCAGTGTTCTCATCGATGCCGTGGCTCGCGAAGATCTCGCGCAGCCGGGCCCCACCCAGGACCTTGCCCTCCTCATCCAGCAGGGAGGCCACGGGGATGTTCACAGCGCTCGGAATGTGACCTGCCTGGTGGTCGAAGGGCTCCCGAACACCGCGGAAGCGCTCCGGGTCACGGCAGTCGACCAGCATTCGGTCGCGGCACCAGACGTCGATCTCGTCGATATACAGCTCCGGCATGGAGCGGGGTCGGATCTTGAAGTCCCCGCGCCCTCGGAGAGCACCGATGCCACCGGCGACGTCGCCGCCCGCCTCCTCCCACTGGGAAGTTCCGCCGTTCAGGATCTTCACGTTCTCGACGCCAGCCCAGCGCAGGATCCACCAGGCGCGAGCAGCATAAATGTTGCGCCCGGCGTCATAGATGACGACGGGGCGGCCCTCCGTGATGCCCCAGTTGTAGAAACTGCGTTGCAGGGCGGCCAGGCCCGGCATGGGGTTGCGGCCCCGCGCCCGGGAGGGGGTGCCGGCCAGGTGTTGGAGGGGGTTACAGAACATCGCCCCTGGCAGGTGCTGGCCCACGTAGGCTTCCCACGCGCTGTTCTCGGTCTTGGCCCAGTGGGAGTCGATGATGGTCATGCGCTCGCCGAGGCGATAGGCCTCATAAAGCTGCTCACCGCTGATGAATGGGCCCGGGATCTTGGAGAAGGTATCGTGCACGCGCCGGGAAGTTGCTTGGCTCATGGTCACCATCCTAGAGATTGTGCGCGACTGAGGTTTCCATTACTCAGCCTCGCCCCCGCAGGGCCCCGTGGAAGCATCCTCTATTGGGGTCTATTCCCCGCTCAGGCGCGCTTTCTTATATGCTTTTTAGGTTAGCTTTCTACCCTTCAAAGACTGGAGCAGTGGATGTCTGAGAACCCGTGGGAGAAGAAGCCGTCTCACTCCGGTGACGGCCAGGCGGAGAACCCATGGAATCAGCCTTCGGATAATCCGTGGGCACAGAATCGGCCCGGCGCGGAGCAGCCCAGTGCAAGCCAGCCCAATGCCGGCCAGCCCACGCCAACGTCCCCCAACGCGCCGCGGAACTCGGGGAAGGAGAGCACCGACCCGGACCTGCGTTCGTCGAACCCGGAGGAGGACTGGGCCGGGCTCGCGAACTCGCCGCAACCGCCGAACTACCAGCGGGGCGCAGCGTCGGCCGGCGGGGCGGCTGGAGCGGCGGGCTATGGTCAGGGCTTCCAGCAGGGCCCGTACCAGCAAAGCCCCTATCAGCAAGGTTTCCAGCAGGGGCCGCCGAACGGACAGGGCTATCAGCAAGGCCCTTATCAGCAGGGTGGATACCAGCAAGGCGGCTACCAGCAGACTTATGCCCCGGGGCCGCCCCAGCAGGGCTCTTATCAGCAAGCCCCGGAGAAGAAGTCGGGCAAGGGCTGGCTGATCGCGCTCATCGTCCTCCTGATCCTCGCGCTGATCGGCGGCGGACTGTGGTGGTTCCTCGCGGGCTCCAAGGACGGCGGCTCCAGCGAGGAACCAGTCACCGTCTATGAGACGGAGTATGAGGACGAAACCTCCTCCGAGGAGACGACCGCCAAGGAAGACGACGAGGACGAAGACGAGGACACCGAGACCTCCGAGCCGGAAGATTCCAACGGCCCGAAGGCGGTCTCGTCGCCATCCGACTACCCCTCCGGACTGCGCTCCGACGGCTGGACGGTCAGCAGAAACGCCCAGTGCAACTCCACCGACGAGTGGGTATATGCAGCGACCAACGGCTCCACCTACGTCTCGATCTGCGAGAACCCGGACAACGGCCGCTACTACTACCGCGGCTACAGCGACGGGATGGGATACGAGGAGGACGTCGACATGGCTTCCGCGGACGTGGCCCGCGGCAAGTTCCGAGTCCCCGCCGCGCCGAATACCATCGTGATCGACGGCAAGACCCTGCGCGTGATCGCGGCTGACGGCGGCGAGCTGGATTCCCAGCGCCTCCCGAGGGCCGTCTATAAGTCGAACTACTAGGCCTCTCGTTTCGCGCCCTGCATAAACGCAGCGAGCAGAGGCAAAGGCCCGGCGACACTCAGCACCTCCTGAGTGGCCGCCGGGCCTTGGGCTTTGCTGGGGCGAGAATCTCACCCACCCCAGGCGGGAGCGCTTACTCGCCGCGGTGAATCCAGAGGCTGTCCACGCCCTCGACCTCGTGCGGGTCCACGTCCACACGGACGGTATCGCCGTCCCGAATCGCGCCGGAGAGCAGCTCCTTGGCCAGAGCATCGCCGATGGCCTTCTGGATCAGCCTGCGCAGCGGGCGGGCACCGTAGGCCGGGTCATAGCCACGCTTGGCCAGCCAAGCCTTCGCCTCCGGGGAGACATCCAGGGTGAGGCGGCGGGAGGCCAGGCGATCCGCCAGCCCGCCGATCTGGATGTCCACGATGTGCTCCAGCTGCTCCTCGGACAGCGGGTCAAAGATCAGCACGTCATCCAGGCGGTTGATGAACTCCGGCTTGAAGTGGGCCTTCACCGCGTCCATGATCTGCTCGTGGTTACCGCCGGCGCCCAGGTTGGACGTCAGGATCAGCATCGTGTTGCGGAAGTCCACCGTCCGTCCCTGGCCATCAGTCAGGCGGCCCTCGTCGAGAACCTGCAGCAGGATGTCGAAGACGTCCGGGTGGGCCTTCTCCACCTCGTCGAAGAGCACGACCGTGTACGGGCGACGGCGCACCGCCTCGGTCAGCTGTCCGCCCTGGTCGTAACCGACGTATCCCGGAGGGGCACCGACCAGGCGGGCGACGGAGTGCTTCTCGCCGAACTCGGACATGTCGATGCGGACCATCGCGTGCTCGTCGTCGAAGAGGAACTCCGCCAGCGCCTTGGCCAGCTCCGTCTTACCCACGCCCGTGGGGCCGAGGAAGAGGAAGGAGCCGGTCGGACGGTTCGGGTCGGCCACGCCGGCACGCGCGCGGCGCACGGCGTCGGAGACCGCGTTGACTGCATCCTTCTGGCCGACGACGCGACCTGCCAGGACGCTCTCCATCTCCAGCAGCTTCTCGGTTTCTCCCTGCAGCATCTTGCCGGCCGGGATGCCGGTCCACGCGGAGACGACCTCGGCGATGGTGTCCGGGGTGACTTCCTCGGTGAGCATCATCTCCTGGTTGCCGGCCTGCGCCTTGGCCTGGGCCTGCTCTGCCTCCTCCAGGCGCCGTTCGACGTCCGGGATGCGGCCGTAGCGCAGCTCAGCGACCTTGGCGTAGTCGCCGTCGCGCTCCGCGATCTCGGAGTCCCGGCGCAGGGCGTCGAGCTCCTCCTTGATTCCGCGCAGCGAGTCGATGCTGGACTTCTCATTCTCCCAGCGGGCGGTCAGGCCGGCGAGCTTCTCCTTCTCATCGGCCAGCTCCGAGCGCAGGCGCTCGAGACGGTCCTTGGAGGCGGCGTCAGTCTCCTTGGCCAGGGCCATCTCCTCGATCTCGAGGCGGCGGACGATGCGCTCGGCGTTGTCGATCTCCTCCGGTCGGGAGTCGATCTCCATGCGCAGGCGGGAGGCAGCCTCGTCGACCAGGTCGATGGCCTTATCCGGCAGGAAGCGGCTGGTGATGTAGCGATCCGAGAGGCTGGCGGCGGCGACCAGGGCGGAGTCCTGGATGCGGACACCGTGGTGCACCTCGTAGCGTTCCTTGAGCCCACGGAGGATACCGATGGTATCCTCCGGGGTCGGCTCGCCGACGTAGACCTGCTGGAAGCGGCGCTCCAGGGCCGGGTCCTTCTCAATGTGCTGGCGGTACTCGTCCAGGGTGGTCGCACCGACCAGGCGCAGCTCACCGCGGGCGAGCAGCGGCTTGATCATGTTGCCGGCATCCATCGCAGAGTCGCCGCCGGCGCCAGCGCCGACGATGGTGTGCAGCTCGTCGATGAAGGTGACGATCTCGCCGTCGGCTTCCTTGATCTCGTCGAGGACGGCCTTCAGGCGCTCCTCGAACTCGCCGCGGTACTTCGCGCCCGCGAGCATCGCGCCCAGGTCGAGGGAGACCAGCTTCTTACCCTTCAGGGATTCGGGGACGTCGCCCGCGACGATGCGGCGGGCCAGTCCCTCGACGATCGCGGTCTTACCCACGCCCGGTTCGCCGATGAGCACGGGGTTATTTTTCGTGCGCCTCGATAGCACTTGGACCACGCGGCGGATCTCCTGGTCGCGGCCGATGACCGGGTCGATCTTCCCGGCGCGGGCGGCGGCGGTGAGGTCGGTGGAGTACTTCTCGAGGGCCTGGAACTGGCCCTCCGGCTCTTCGGTGGTGACCTTGCGGTTGCCACGCACGCTTTCGAAAGCGCCACGCAGGGCGTCAAAAGTGCCACCCAGGTTGTGCAGAATCGTCGCGGCGTCCGAGTTGCCCTTAGCGATACCGGTGAGCAGCACCTCGGTGGAGACGTAAGTGTCACCGAGTTCCCCAGCGAGTTCCTGGGCGGCCGTCATGGCGTTCAGGGCGTCGCGGTTGAACTGCGGATTGGCCATGCCGGAGCCCTGCGCGGTGGGGTAACCCTCCACGAGGGACTTCGCCTGGGTCCGCACTGCGTCGGCGTTGACGCCAGCTGCGGTGAGGATCGGCTGGGTAATGGAGTCCTGCTGCTCGAGCAGGGCCACCAGCAGGTGGCCGGGGCGGATGTCCGGGTTCCCGCGGTTCGACGCGTCCTGAAGGGCGGTCTGCATTGCTTCGCGGGTCATGGTGGTTGGGGTGAAGGAGCTCATGATCTTGTGACCTTTCTGTGGTGAGGTTTGTTGCTACCTATCCTAATTGAGTTCACTAGACTCAACCACGCTAGCCTTGAGTCTATTCCACTCAACCTAAAATTTTTTTCCGATCACTACAGCCCACTTTCTACCCCTCCCCATCCCGCCCGCGCCGCACAGCCCACGATGATGGCCTTGGAGCCAAGATCGTGGGACAATAAGCCCGCATCACAGCTCGCCGCACACCCGCAGCAGCTGCCCAGGAAGGGAGCCCCACTCAATGTCACGCCACGCAGCACCCAGCGACCGCGGCTCCATTGACCTGCTCTCCCCCATCCTCAATCAACTCGGCCCGCTGAGCGCACGAGTCCGCGACATCCTCGACGCTGAAGCACCCGCGCCCGCGCCCACAGCGCAGCCGCTGCGCACCGGAGAGTCTCCGGACGCCACCCTGACCGCATGGTCGGATCTGAAACCAGATCAGCCCCTCCTAGCCCGTGGCCTCCGGCCGCTGCTCACCAGCCTGGGACTGGCCGAGCACCCTGGGAACTACACCGGCGAATACCCCCAGAAGGAAGCCGATTTCCTGATTGCCCTCGGCCACGACCTCCGCAAGCACGGGCTGGAGGCCGAGCACTACGGTGCGCTCGCCCGCGCGCTCGGCCAAGCGGGGGCCGACGTCCCCACTCTGGACGAGCAAGCGCAGGCCACGCTGGAGGATGCCGCAAACCTGACCTGCCACCTGCTCGCCCTCGGCGCCCAGCGCAGCACCGCAACCGCGACGCGCACGGCCGAGGTCCTCGACGTGGCGGAAGCCTACCCCGGAGACGAGGCCGCCGGGCGTCCCGCGATCGGCGTCATTCGCGTCCAGGAAAGCTCACCGCAACCCTGGTGGACCGGGCAGTACCTCGACGTCCGCACCCCTTACGGCGAAAAGCAGTGGCAGTACCTGCACCCCGCCACGCCTGCCAACCCGGACGGACTGATTGAGTTCCACGTGCGTGGGGATAGCGCCGCCCGCCGCGCGATCCTCGCGGAGGCCCAGGTCGGGGATCAGTGGGTACTCGGGGCGAACTATGGCTTCCTCAGCGTGGCTGCCGAGGACGAGCGCCCGGTGTGCATGGTCGCGCAGGACACGGGCCTGGCTCCGCTGCGGGCCCTATTGCTGGAGATCGCGCAACAGCCCGAGCCTCCGGAGACCGCGCTGTATGTCGGAGCCGATAGCGTCGCCGAATTCTACGAGCTGCCCAGCTTGCTGGGCTTTGCGCGCGCCTGGGACTGGCTGCGAGTAGTGCCCGTGGCCGCGGAGGCAGCCGGGATCGAGGAACTGACGGGGACGTCGGCGGAGCTCGATGGGCTGCTGCGGGTCGGCCATGCCGTCAACGCCGCCATCCGGGACGGCGCGTGGCAGGATGCCCGGGTGCTCGTCGCCGGGAATGACGCGCAGGTCACCGCGAGCGTGGATGCGCTGCTGGCAGCGGGCGCGGACCCCAGCCAGCTCAGCGTGGATCGGGGCTAGTCCTCTGGGGCTAATCCTCTGAGCCTAACCCTCTGGGGCTAATCCTCTGGCTCGATGTGGATCGTCTCGGTGATCTCGCGGTCGAGGTTGTGGCCGCCGAGGATCGGCAGGCCCTTGCGGACGTGGTCCACGGAATTCGGGTCGATATCCACCGTCAGCACCTGGGCGGCGTAGCCGGTCTCCGCGAGCTTGGCCCCCTGCGGGCTCACCACCACGGAGTGCCCGACACCGGTGGGGCCTTCTGGCTTGCCGTAATCCTCGGGGCTGCCAGGTCGGGCCATGCCAGCGGCCACGAGGTAGGAGCTGGAGTCCAGGGCCCGGGCGGAGGTCAGCGCGCGCCACTGATCGAGCTTGCCTGGCCCATCTGCCCAACTGGTGGGCACGACGATGACCTTCGCGCCGGACTGCGCCAGGGCGATGAAGTGGCCGGGGAAACGAATGTCGTAGCAGGTGGCCAGGCCGATCTTCACGCCATTGAGCTCGAAAGTAACGCGACGGTTCCCGGGGCGCACGGTGGCGGATTCCTGGTGGCCGAAGGCGTCGAAGCAGTGGATCTTGTCGTAGCCCGCGAAGATTCCCGGCCCCGCAACCAGCAGGGTGTTGGTCACGCGGCGGAACT